>JBAUYV010000283.1:0-3078 GCA_049584975.1 Xanthobacteraceae bacterium
GGCCGCTTGCGCCGTTTGGTCTTGACCTGGTGTCGCCGCGGTCGTTTCAGTGGTTTCCAGGCCGCCAGCGGCAGATCGTCGGCCAGGATGTGCAAACTGGCAGTGCAATCCATGCCAAAGATGAAACGTACCCGCGGGTCGCCGCTCCAACGATCCAGATGCTTGGTCTGCGAAAAGTCGGTATCTCCGCGCAACAGCACAGTCTTGAATCCAGCTTCCAAACAGACCTTCAGTTGGCGATCGACTTCGTCGGCCGCTCCTTCATGGCTGGGGCGGTTCCCCGAACGATTGACGATCGACAACACTTCGCCGGTGTTGGCCATTGACAGAACGAACGGATGATAGCTCCACTGCTTCTTGTAATTGATGTCCATGCCTTGCTTGCACTCGCCGCCGGTGACGACGAACGTGCCGTCCATGTCGATGCGCGCCTCGTCGAAGAACTCCGGCGACTGCTCGCTCCAAACTTTCTTTCGTGTCTCGTCGAACACTTCTTGCAATACCCGGATGTCGTGCTCCTGGAAGCGGCGGCAGAAGTCGCCGGCCGTCGTCGGATCCGGGATGCGCCGCGCGCCCAGCGCGTCGAGATGCACTTCGTCGTTGCGGCGCAGTTCGAGATCTTCCAGGCAGCGACCGTCGCACAGTGCGTTATAGGCCAGATTCAGCACGTGGTCGCTCTCGTGATACGGCAGATGAATCTTCAGCAGGTGCAGTCGCCGGTCGATGGCCTCGGCCAAGCCTAATCGCCGGACCAACAGCACCATCGCGCCCAGGCCTCCGTAGCTCATCCCGTGCGTCCGCTCCGCGATCTCGTACTGGATGTTGGAGTCGGACATGACCGGCTTATCGCAATCACCCAGTTTCGATTTATCCAGGCGTCGCTCGATCCGCTGCTTGCCAGCCCGCAGTTGACGACGTATCTTGGCGTTCACTCGAAATCCCTCCGTGGTTGTGATGTTGCAGAGTCAGATACTCCTGAAACACCGCAAAAACGCTGAGGGATTTCGCTTTTTCAAAAGTTCTTCGCCAAAAGCCCCGCCGGATACGCTTGGTTAAGGCCTAGCGGACACAAGTGAAATGCGGCATTAACCCCACTGCAACAAGCCCGGCTTGACGCTCCAAGTCAGCCACGGACCGGGATTTCGCGAAGCACACACGGCGTTTCAAGCGATCAGCGGCCGGATTGCCGCCGCGCAGTTCGAGGGCGAGCTTGCAGGTCGGTTGCGGTCGCCAGCCACCACTGCCGAGTCAACATTCTCCCGGGCGGGCACGACGACCTTAATGTCTGGCGTGACGTTAAGCCAAGGCGTCACGGCGATGTTGTAGAAAAGCTCACCCCCTGGCCATCATGCCCATCGACCGGTTTCCGCGTGGTCGGAGCTTGGCACATTTCCTGGGTCTGGCACTCGGCTGCCGCAGTTCGGGCGAAACGGAGCGTTTGGGTTCGATCACCAAGGAGGGCCAATGCCTGCGGTCATTTGCCGGTAGCGCCGCCTACGTTGCCGCGGTCAAGGGCGGTCGAGACCGGGACGCAGCTAGGGCTTCGGTTTTGATGCCCGGGTTCCCGGTTTGGTTGCCCCGGCTTTTGGCTTGCCTGCCTCGGCTTCCGACTTTGCTCCCTCGGCACAGTTCACCTTGCGTTTGATTGTATTGCCGTCGATGCAGAGGCTCATCAGTTGTCCCGGGAACTTCGCCATAACCTCCGTAAGGATTTCTTGCAGCAGATCGGCGTCGGCTGCGAAGCCGGTACACACGAAGGGGCTAGTGCCTGTAACGACAGGGTCTTCGCTGGCCTGCACGTCAAATGACGGATTGTTCTGGATGTCGCTCACCTTGACCATCAAGGAGGCGATCTTGTTGTTTAGCTGCGGCACGTTTTTTCCTCCAAGTCCGGGGTTGTTTGCACACTGCGGATCGCCCCGAACCTATTTCGAAGTTTTTTGCTTGAACCCGCGCGCTCGCCCTCCGTGTTAGTGCGGCGCGGTGCCTTGCAATCGGATTTGCGTGGTGTCACTCTGGATCGTATTCAGAGCCTGCGCCGTCGGTGGCGTCGGCCTGAAGAAATCAAGCGTTACCTTCACGGATTGATTGTTCGGTTGTTGCTCCAGTTGGCGAGCGTAGTCGGCCATCTGCGCCGCGACGTCGCGACCCTGCTGCTCCACTGCCTGAGGCGATCCACCCAGGGTCTTGATGGAACAGCTGACCAAGAACCAGTCGGTGAGAGCACCCGGAGCGGCTTGCTTCCCTGCCGCCGTTCCGGTCGAAGGAGACACGTACATGTGAAGCGCAATATGCTTGACGCCGCCGTCTATCACGGCATCCATCACACCCGTTCCGTTCTGCATCATCGTCTTGAACTGGACGGCGAAACGCTGTTGCCATAGGATTGAACCGTCGGGTGCCGGTGGCAGCTGGAAGGCATCCCCCTCCCGCACGGCCTTCGAGACCGTGTTCTCAAAATAGTCCGCCGGGGCGGTGGGGCGCATGACTGTCGTCGCCAACGCCAAACGGAAAAACTCGTTCTTGTATCCGGTCGGAATCCAGTAGTAGACACTGCCGCACTTGCGGCAAATATGAGCAGCGCCCGGCGGCGGCGGATCGCAGGTCTTCACCAAGGGGCTGGGCGTCTGGTTTACGAACTTGATGTACGCGTTATAGACCTCGTTGTTGTTGATGAGCGGATTCGCCGTGACGGTCAGCACGGCCGTTTCGTAGCCGCTGGCGTTAAAGGTGACCACGTTGGTGAAGGTGTGGGTAATCGTCTGCACTACGCCGGCCAGCGAGTGGGTCGCTGCCGACGTGTAGCCGTCGGTGACGCCCGCGGTGCCGTTCTGCGTAACCGTGCCTACGAGCTGCGTGTAGTCCATCTGCACAATCGGGAAACCCTGGTCGGTGCGGATCAAGTTGTCCATGATCTGGTCGGTGTAGAGATTGAGAACCTCGCAACGGATCTTGTTCTGATCAGATGCAAGCTGCTGGGAGCGGCAGCCGGGGCCGACAAATAGCGCGATGCACAAAGCGAAGGACAACCAGCGTCGCATAACAGACCCCCCATAGGACAGGTTTGCGGCCGGTGCA
>JBAUYV010000284.1:0-52919 GCA_049584975.1 Xanthobacteraceae bacterium
GAGCTGGACCATGCCGGCGACCATCGACGATCCGGCGGTTTTGGACGAGATCGGGAGTTTGCTGAAGGGGAAGGGCGTCGGTCAAGTATAACTTCCCATACCGCCTGTTTCGCAAGCCGTTCACGACGATTTTGGCGTCCGCTATCGTGTTGATTTCCGGCTCGCGCGACAAGCCAAGCACGGCGTGGTAAGAATCATTTTGGCCAGGAGAAACATACTCGGCGCTCGCAACACATGGTAATTTGACGTCCTTGTTCCATGTCTACTCATCGTGCACCAGCAGTTAAATTGTTTGCGCCCGAACGTTGGGGACAAGTTGAACTGTTCTCGAAACTCTGCGCGGAGACATATAAATTTAGCGAACGCGAGCAGCGTGCGCTTACAGGCATAGCCCAGCATTTTGAAAAAGCAGCGACGTTTCAACGATTAGCTGTAAAGGTAAAACCGGGTCTGACCGCCGATCAGGCGGAGCTAAATGAGCGCGGCTATACTACCGCACCCAATTCCCGTGAACTTACCACTTTGATAGAGGCCGCGATTCTTGAAATTTATTCGTCAGTCGATTGCACCGCCAAGGTACTACGCGCAATCTACGGACAGACCTCGCGCGGCTTCAAAGATTCAACGCGGTCTCTTTTTAAGAGCTTCGATAGCATCAGCGGCACATTCCCAGATTCGATAAAGGAAATCTTTCGCAAGGTGACTTGGTACGACGAACTGCTTTTTTTGAGAGATGAACTAGCGCACCTCGGAACGGGTTGGTGCCATTTGGACGAGGCCAAAACTAAAGTCAAATACATGCACGTTGGCGTCAAAACTAAAGGCAAACCGCTTATCATAGAAGATGTCTTCACGTGGCTTTCGAATCTAGTAAATGTCGTCAACAGTTTTCTCGGACAGATCTTTCAGCTCTTACGAGGGTCGCTCAAAAATACGCCAGTTCCGGTGGTTTGCGGAATTGTCGAGGCGCGTTTTCTAATCCGGTATGTTGACCCGACCCAAGAAATCACTTTTGCAAGTGGACGATGTGCGTCTTATCAATGGTTTGAACAGCTCGACGCACCCACCTGCCCCTTCGTCGCGCACTGTGGTGCCTATATGAAAACGCGACCAAACGAAAACCCTGCTGCACTAATGGCAAGGAAAAGCTAACCCTACAATGATGGCAGAGGAGCCGCTTAACATTAGCCGCTTTGGAGATTCTGTTTCGCTCATTCTGCTCTGGATCATACGGAGCGGCGAAGCCGTGCCGCGATTTGTGACTTGTTGGGTGGTCTAATGGCGGCCAAGGATCAACAGACGCCGGTGTCGGTGCTCAACGTCGTGGCGCTGCTGGCCGATTTGCCGGCGCGGGGCTTGGCGCGCGGTCAGGTTGGCACCGTGGTGGAACTGCTCGACGGCAGGACCGCCTTGGTGGAGTTCAGCGACGACGATGGCCGTGTCTACGCGGTTGTCCCGTGCCCGCATGCAGACCTGCTCGTCCTGCACTATGAACCCGAGGCAACCGCTTAACTGCACGCCTCGCGGTTTGCGGTCCGCCGCAGGGTGGCGTTAATCAGCAACTGCTAGCCTTTTCATGTGTCCCCACGCTGGGTTTGGGGCACCGCGGCTTATTTCGTGCGTTGGTGGGCATGCTGCGTATTGCCGGACCACTGTTCCTGTTTGGACTGCTGATATTGATGGCGCCGGCTTATGCGCAGCCGCCCGCGACCGTCCCCGCTCCCGCGCCCGCGCAGGCCGCGCCGCCGGCTCAGCAAACGCAACAGTCCCCCGGCCCCAATCAACCTCCGCCCACCGCCGACGACATCTGCCACGCGATCGAGCAGGATGCGGCGGAGAACGAACTGCCGGTGGAGTTCTTCGCCCGCGTGATCTGGCAGGAGAGCCGCTTCAACGCCTCGGCGGTGAGTCCGAAGGGCGCGCAGGGCATTGCGCAATTCATGCCGCGGACCGCGGATTTCCGCGGGCTCGCCGATCCGTTCGATCCGATCGCAGCGCTCCATCACGCCGCGAGCTATCTGAGCGATCTGCGTAAGCAATTCGGCAATCTTGGCCTCGCCGCCGCCGGCTACAACGCCGGCCCCGGAAGGGTCAGCGCGTGGCTTGGCAAACAGCGCGACTTGCCGAGCGAGACGCGCAATTACGTCGCGATCATCACTGGCTGGACCGCCGACGAATGGGCGTCCTCCTCGCCGCCGAAAACGTCGGAGACCACGATCCCGCAAGGCGCGCCGTGCACGCAGCTCGCCAATCTGATCCTGGCCAAGCCGAAAGATGCGCAGCGCATTGCCGCCTACGTGCCGCCTTGGGGCGCACAGTTCGCCGCCGACGTGTCGGAGAGCACCGCCTGGGCCACTTACCGAACGGTGCAGAAGCGTTTCGCCGCCCTGATCGGCAACCGCGCGCCGATGGTCCTGCGCGGGCGGCTGCCCGGGCGGGGCTTTGCTCTGCGCTACATGATCCGCATCGCAGACAACAGCAGGACCAATATGGAAAATCTCTGCGCCAAAATCATTTCGGCGGGTGGCGGCTGCGCGGTGCTGCGCAATGGACCGGGGACGCGGGCTGTCAGTATGAATTGAGACTCGGGTGAAAGGTCACGTCGCGGGCGCAGCATAGGGGCGGGTCTAAGACCCGCCCCTATGCTGAGCGCCGAGATCGCTTCACCGTTTCCACTTCCCTCCCGAATGACTGTGTGCGCTATTGGGGCAGCCATTCCATCGAGGCGCGCATGGCAGACGGCATGATCGACGTGCACTTTCATCTCATTCCGCAATTCTACCGGGATGCGGTGTACGAAGCGGGCAGGGGACCCGCCATCGGGCGATACCCGGACTGGTCGCCGCAGCTCGCGCTCGATCTCATGGACAAGCACGGCATCGCGCTCGCGATCACGTCGCTAGCGCAGCCGGGCGTCAGTTTTCTGCCGGCCGACCAGGCGGCAAGCTTCGCTCGCCGCGTCAACGACTACGCCGCGCAGTTGATCGCGCAGCATCCGCGCCGCTTTGGTTGCTTCGGCCTGTTGCCGATGCACGATATCGACGCAGCCATCAGCGAAGCGCGCTACTGCCTCGAAACGCTTGGTTTCGAAGGCATTTCGCTGTTCGCAAGTTACGACGAAAGGTTCCTCGGCGATTCCTGGTTCGATCCGCTCATGCATTATCTGGATTCGTGCAAGGCGATCGTCCACATTCATCCCGGGCTGCACCCGTCGAGCAGATCGCTGACGCTGCCGTGGCCGGGATTCATGATCGAATATCCGTTCGACACCACGCGCGCCGCGGTGAATCTTTTGTTCTCCGGCGCGCTGGAGCGCTTTGCGAATATCAGCTTCATCCTCTCGCACGCCGGCGGCACGCTGCCCTACCTCGCCTGGCGGCTTTCGGTGGCGCCGATGATCGATAAAAGGCTGCAACAGCGCTCGCGCGAGCAGATTTTCGCCGCGCTGAAAAGATTCTGGTACGACAACGCCCTGGCGTCGGGCGTGGAATCCATGGGCACGTTGTCGCGCATCGCCGCGAAGGAGCGCATTCTGTTCGGGAGCGATTGGCCGTTCTGCAACGAGCCCGTGGTCGCCGAGGAAGTCAAAGACTTCACCGCGCCTGGCTTTCTCGCGCCTGATGCGATCGCCATGATCGCGCGCGAGAACGCGCTCAGGCTGTTTCCGCAGCGTTCATAGTTGTCATCGTCCGCGTAGGCGGACGATCCAGTAATCGCTGGCACGATTTTTTTCTCTCGGAAGTCGGTGATTACTGGATGCTCCGCCTTCGCGGAGCATGACACATTAACGTTGAAGTGCCTCCAGCACCCGCTCCGGCGTGATTGGCATCGTCGTGATCGGCGCCGCGCCGAGGGGGCGCAGGGCGTCGTTGATCGCGTTCATCACGCAGGCCGGCGCGCCGGCGGTGCCGGCTTCGCCCGCGCCCTTGGCGCCGAGTTCGGAATCGGCCGTCGGCGTCACCACGTGGCCGATGTCGATGTCGGGCATTTCGGTCGCCATCGGCACCAGATAATCCATCATGTTGGCGTTGAGCAGCTGACCGGCCTCGTCGTAGAGGCAATGCTCAAATAGCGCGCCGCCAATGCCCTGCACGATGCCGCCCCTGATCTGCTCGTCGACGAGCTGCGGATTGATGACCGTGCCGCAATCCTCCACACACCAGTGGCGCAGCAGCGTAATCCCGCCGGTCTTGATGTCGACTTCCAGATAGGACGCCTGCACGCCGTTGGTGAAGGCGAACGGCCAAGCGCGCGGCACGTAATGGCGCGTCACTACAAACTCGGCCTGGAAGCCCGGCGGCAGGGTGTCGGGGCGGAAATAGACCACGCGGGCCACTTCATCGAGACCCATGCGCTCGCGCCCCGTATCGGCGTCGACCACGACGCCGGCGCGGATGTCGAGCGCTTTCGGATCGGCCTGCAGGATCGAAGCGGCAGCGGCGAGCACGTTGGCGCGCAACGCCTTGCCAGCCTGCCAGGCCGCCTCGCCGCCGATGCCGGCGGCGCGCGACGCCCAGGTGCCGCCCCCATACGGCGTGTTGTCCGTATCGCCGGTGATGACGCGCACGCGCTCGATGGGTACGCCGAACGACGTCGCCACGCACTGCGCCAGTACGGACTCGGCTCCCTGACCCTGCTCGGTGACGCCGGAATGGACGAACACCGCGCCGGTCCCGTCGAGCTTGAGTGTTGCGCCGTCCTGCGACGAGATGCGCGCGCCGCCGACGCCGTAGAACGCCGCGGAGGGATTGGTCACCTCGATGAAGGAAGCGAATCCGATGCCGCGATGAGTGCCGCGTTGGCGCAGCCGCGCCTGCTCGGCGCGCAGCTTGGCGTAATCCATCATCGCCAGGATCTTGTCGAGCGAGGCGTGATGCGACAGGCCTTCGAATTTCAGGCCGGCGGCGCTCGTCGCCGGATATTTGTTGTCGGGGAAGAGGTTCTTTCGCCGTAGCTCGGCCGGGTCCATGCCGATCTTCGCCGCCGCAAGCTCGACCAAGCCCTCGGTTACCGCCGTTGCGATTGGATGGCCGACGTCGCGGTATTGGCACATGACGTTCTTGTTCTGAAACACGACGCGGGCGCGGGCGCGGTAGTTCGCGCAGGTGTAAGGACCTCCCACCAGGTTGACGACCTGGTTCGCTTCGATGCCGCTGGTGCGCGGATAGACCGAATAGGGACCGATACCGGTCAGATCGTCGATGACGAACGCGGTGATAGTGCCGTCGCGTTTCACGCCGATCTTCGCGTTGACGCGATGATCGCGGGCGTGGATGTCGGTGACGAAGCTCTCGAAGCGGTCTGCGACGAATTTCACCGGCCGCCTTAGCAGCTTCGCCAGCGCCGCCGTCGCCATCTCGTCCGCATAAGTGTGCACCTTGATGCCGAACGAACCGCCGACGTCTTTAGTCAGCACGCGCACCTGGTGCTCTTGGAGACCGAGGTGCTTGGCGAACAGGTTCTGCATCATGTGCGGCGCCTGCGTGCCCTGATAGACGGTCAGGCGTCGCTCGCCCGGATTCCAATCGGCGACGATGGCGCGCGGCTCGTTGGTGACGCCGGTGTGGCGGCCGAACGTGAATGTCGTCTCCACCACCGCGTCGGTGTCGGCAAGGCCTTTGTCGGGATCGCCTACGTTCAATGTGCGCTCGAAGGTGAGATTGTCGCCGAGTGCGGGATGGATCACGGGCGTCGCCGCGTCGAGCGCCGTTTCCGCGTTGGTCACAGCGGGGAGCGCTTCATAGTCGACATTCACGAGTGCGCAGGCGTCCTCCGCTTGCGCGCGTGTGTGGGCGACCACTGCGCATACCGCTTCACCTTGCCAGCAGGCCCGGTCGACCGCGATGGCGTGCTGCGGCGCCGACTTGATGCCTTTCAGATGCGTGAGCACGCCGACCCAAGGCGTGATCACCTTGGCAAGCTCCGCACCGGCGACGACGGCGACGACGCCTGGAGCCTTTTTTGCTTGTTCCGCGCCGATGTTCTTGATGCGCGCATGGGCGTGCGGCGATCGTAGGAACGCAACATGCACCATGCGCGGCAACACGACGTCGCTGACGTATTGGCCGCGCCCTTGCGTCAGTCGCGCCAGATTGGGCCGCGGCACCGAGCGGCCGATATACGAATTCGGCCGGTCGAGCGCCGTCAGGCCGGAGGGCTGGTCATCGGCGAGTTTCATATCTGCTGCCTTCCCCCTTGTGGGGAAGGGATGGGGATGGGGGTCGGGAGGATCGCGCGTAGGAGCTTACAGGTGCAGTGCTCTCCTCGACCCAACGCGAGGCCCTCCCGACCCCCACCCCTCCCCGCAAGGGGGAGGGGAAAAGACCATTACAAATACCGCGTCGGCCACATCAGCGTGCGCCACATATGGGCGGACGGCGAGCTGTCGAAGCCCAGCCCTTCCTCGGGTTGCTTGAAATTGCGGCCGATGATGTCGACGAAATCGGCGAGGTTGACCTTGGCGTTGGGATCGAACGAGTAGATGTCGTTCACGCAGATCAGGCGCCCGCTCATGTACCATTTGTGGTTCTTCGCTTGCTCGTAGTCGCGGACGATGTAAGGCTCCGGCTTATAGTCGGCGCCGAAATTGTTGATGTACATCTGCGGATATTCGTAGCCGACCGACGGATCGGGGAAGAAGCGGAGCGCCTGGTGCATGCGCACCGCCCAGCTCACTTCCTCGTCGACGTAAGGCTCGATCATCTGCGCACCCCAGTAGCCGTGGTCGCAGCGGATGAAGCCCGCTACGCCGATGTCATGCAGCAGGCAAGCCAGCACGATCTTTTCGTTGTGGCCGTTTTTGAGCGCCAGCGTCGCGCTTTGCAGGAGGTGATTGAGCGATGCAAAACGATTTTTGAAGAAATCGATCAGCGTCGGCTTTTTGGGCATCATCGGCAGCCGCGGATCGGCGCCCATCAGAAAGTATTTGTCGGGGTTGTCCTTCTTGAACTCCGCGCCACTGAGCATTTCGATCTTGCCGTCCGCCATGCCGAACAGCACCGACTTCGTGGCAATACGCTCGGCGAGCTCGTTCATCATTTTTTCTTCGATCTCGTCGGCGCGCTCCGACAGGGACAGCGAATGTACGTGCTCGTTCATGGTTAAGCTTCCCTTTCCGCCCGCGTCAGGGCGCGGGTATTCGCGGTGGATTCGATTGCATCCACTATAGCCTGATATCCGGTGCAGCGACAGTAGTTGCCGGAAAGATGCTCGCGGATGGCGTCCCGGCTGGGTACGCCGCCGCGGCCCAGCAGAACGTGCGCGCCGATCAGCATACCCGGCGTGCAAAAGCCGCATTGCAGGGCGTTGCGCCGCTGGAACGCCTCCTGCAGATCGGCGATGGCGCCGGAATCGGACATGCCCTCGATGGTTTCGACCTGCGCGCCGTCGCATTGCACGGCGAGCACGAGGCAGCCGCGCACGACCGCGCCGTCCAGCACCACCGTGCAAGCCCCGCACACGCCCTGCTCGCAGCCGATGTGGCTGCCGGTAAGGCCCAAATCCTCGCGCAGGAAATCGACCAGCGTTTTTCGCGCCTCGACACGCTCGTGCACGTCTTCGCCGTTGACGCGCAAGCCGATCTCGAGGAAGCGCTCGGTCATGCAGGAAGCCTAACGTCTTTAGGCCTTGCCGGCCAGGATGTTGCGCACGATGTCGATGGCGCGGCGCAGCAAAATCATCGAGGCTTCGAGGGTGCGAAACCCCGCATGGGCCGTGAGCGTGACGTTCTCCATGGCGGCGAGCGGATGGTCGCGCCGTAGCGGTTCCGCGTGGAACACGTCGAGGCCTGCGTGGCGGATGCGGCCGCTGCGCAGCCCCTCCAGCAACGCCGTTTCGTCGATCAACGCGGCGCGGGCGGTGTTGATAAGGATCACGCCCGGTTTCATGCGCGCGACCTGTGCCGAACCGAGAAGCCCGCGCGTGTCGTCGTTGAGCGCGACATGCAAGCTGATCACGTCGGCGCGCGCCAAAAGTTCGTCAAGCTCGACAAGCCGTTCGTCGGCTTGCTTGGTGCGGTTCCAGGCGATCACCTCCATGCCCAGGCCCCGGCCGATGCGCAGCACCTCGCGGCCGATGCCGCCGAGCCCGATGATGCCGAGCGTCTTGCCGCGAAGCTGGACGCCTTCCTGAGTTGACCAGGTGCCGGAGCGGATGAGCCTGTCCATCTGCGCTACGTCGCGGCTCGCCGCGAGCATCAGCGCAATTGCGTGCTCGGCCACGGCGGTGTCGCCGTAGCCCTTGATGGTGTGGACGCGAATGCCGCGTGCCTCAAGCTCGGCGACGTTCATGTAACTCGATGGACCGGTGCCTAGAAAGACAATGTGCTTGAGTGCGTCGCATTGAGCGACCAGGTCGGTCGGCATGTAGGAGTGGTCATCGATGCAGATGTCGTAGCCCTTCAGAAGTCGTGGCAGCTCGGTCTTCTCGAACGGCTTGCGGTTGACGTCGATGGGCGGATCGTCGGGGCGCAAAACCCGCTCCCACACCGAGGCGAGCTGGTCGTTGCAGTCGATGAAGAGAGATTTCATGGGCGCGTGCGCGCTATGGAGCCACGATCGGCCGCGCCGCCAGCGTCGGCTCACGCGGCGCGACGCCGGAGAACATGGAGCCTTGCTCGAACCACGAGGCGGGCGCCGGCTGGCCCCACAGCGTTTGCCGTTGCGGGTCGGTGAGCGACCAGCGGATCGGCGCGTGATCGGGATCGACGGTGAGATAGTCGGACGTGAACAGCTCGACCCGATGGCCGTCGGGGTCCCGGACGTAAAGGAAAAACGCGTTGGAGATGCCGTGGCGTCCGGGGCCGCGTTCCATGCTGGCGAGATAGCCGCTGGTCGCCATCACGTCGCAGGTGTGGATGATGTCGAGGATGCCCGCGGTCCACATTCCCACATGGTGCAGCCGCGGTCCGACCCCGTTGGTGAAGGCGAGGTCGTGCACGTTGCCTTTGCGATGCAGCCACACCGCCCACAGCTTGGCATCGGCATCGTCGGTCTCCGAATATTCGGTCAACCGAAAGCCAAGCTCGCCGTAGAAGTCGTAGCTCGCCTGCACGTCGGGCGTGAAGCAATTGAGGTGATCGATGCGCTGAATGCGCGCGCCCCGATGGGTCGCATATTTCTGCAGCATGCACGGCGCCTGATCCATCTGCGCGTAAAGGTCGATTGGCATGCCGAAGATGTCGGCAGTGCGCAGGGTACGGCCCTGATGCGGCGCGTCCGGAAACGACGTCGGCAGATTGCGGCGGCTGAACCAGGCGGCGGCGCGGTCGAGGTCCTCCTCGCCGGCGAGCTTGAAACCGAGCGTGTGCGCCTCGCTCTGCCTTCCCCGCGTCAGCACGATGGAGTGATGGTTGCGCTCCTCGACGCCGCGCAGGTAGAGAGCGTCCGGCGTCTCGTCGCTGACCAGAAGCCCGAGGCAATCGACATAAAACGCGCGCGAGCGCGCCACATCGCGCACACTCAACTCCACATGGCTTGCGCGCACGACATTAAATGGCGGATCGAGGACCGGCGGGCGGACGGGCATCGTGGCGGGACCGTTGACGGTTGATGCGAGGACTCTTAACACATCGCCCCGAGGCACGATCCCGAAAAAGCTTGCCCTCGGACATTGATCCGAGGGTGGATGCCGGTCTTCGGATAAGATCGTGCCTTAATGGAAATGGCGGAAGCCGCGAGCCGGCTGGCCGGTTGATGGACGAGGTTGAGGAGACGCGACATGCGCTTTGCAAGCTACAATATGCGCGGCCGGCCGAGCTTTGGCGCGGTGATCGGCGACGGCATCGTGGACTTGCGGGCGCGGCTTAGCCGCTTTTCAACCCTTCTCGAAGTTTTCCGCGCGGCAGCGCTGGCCGAGGCCAAAGCCGCCGCCGAGGGGGTGCGGCCCGACGTGGCGCTGTCCGAGGTGGAGCTGCTGCCGCCACTGTTGGCGCCGGAGAAAATCCTCTGCGTCGGCATCAATTACGCCAATCGGGGCCAGGACTATAACGTCACCAACAATCCCAAATATCCCAGCATGTTCTATCGCGCGCCAAACTCCCTGGTCGGGTCGGGGCAAAAACTGGTGCGGCCGAAGATCTCCGAACAGCTCGACTACGAGGGCGAGATCGCCATCATCATCGGCCGGGAGTGCAAGCACGTGCCGAAGGAACGCGCCCTCGGCCTGATCGCCGGCTTTACGTTGTGCAATGAAGGGACGATCCGCGACTGGACGCGGCACGGCCAATTCAACGTCACCCAGGGCAAGAATTTCGATGCCACCGGCGGCATTGGACCTTGGATCGAGACCGACATCGATCCGAGCAAGCCGTTGCATCTGATCGTGCGTAAGAACGGCGAAGTCACCCAGGACGACACCACGGCCAGCATGATCTTCTCGTTCGCGGACATCATCGCCTACACGACGAGTTTCATGACGCTCAAAGCCGGTGACGTCATCTGCACCGGAACGCCGATCAAGAAGGGGCCGAAATCCGATCCGCCGATCTGGCTCAAGCCGGGCGACGTGATCGAGGTGGAATGCCCGGACATCGGCGTGCTGCGCAATTCGGTGGCGGCGGAGGCGTGACCACGCCCGCCCGCGCGGCCTGCATCATCGGCTGGCCGGTCAAACACTCGCGGTCGCCGCTCATTCACAATTATTGGCTCAAGCACTACGGCATCGCCGGCGAATACCGGCGCGAGGAAGTGCCGCCGGAAAAGTTTGCCGATTTCCTCAAGGAACTTGCGGCACGCGGCTATGCGGGCGCCAACGTGACCGTGCCGCACAAGGAGGCGGCGCTGTCCTTGTCGCAGCCGGACGATCGGGCGCGCGCTGTCGGTGCCGCTAATACGTTGTGGCTCGATGGCGGGCTGCGCTCGACCAATACCGACGTCGAGGGCTTTTTGGACAATCTCGACGTCTGCGCACCGCAATGGGATCGCGAGCCATACAAGGCGGTCGTGTTCGGCGCCGGCGGCGCGGCGCGCGCGGTGGTCTACGGCCTTATCACCCGGGGCTTTGAGCGCATCGTGGTCGCCAACCGGACCCGCAGCAGGGCGGAGGCTCTGCGCGACCGCTTCGGCAAGCAGGTCCGTCCTGCCAACTGGGGACACGACATCGTGCTTGCCGACGCCGGGCTCGTGGTGAATGCAACGACGCTCGGCATGGAGCGGCAGCCTGATCTCACCGTGGATCTTGGGCGTCTGCCCAGTCACGCCGTTGTCGCCGACCTGGTCTACGTCCCGCTGATCACGCCGCTGATCCGCAGCGCGACCGCCCGCGGGTTGCGCACGGCCGATGGGCTCGGCATGCTGCTGCATCAGGCCGTGCGTGGCTTCGCACTTTGGTTCGGAAAAACGCCGGCGATAACGGCCGAATTGCGGGCGCTGGTCGAAGCCGATCTCGGTACTTCCGCTGGCTAGCCCGCAGGAATAACCTAGCGGTCGGCGGGGTTAAATTGCAGCGGGTTAATGCCGCGCCGCAGCCACACCTTTTGGGAGGAATTCATGCCGAAATTGTCACGTACGCCATTGTCGCGCTTGCTCATGGGCGCAAGCACCCTTGTGGCGCTCCTCGCGGCTTCGTTCGCCGCGGCGCAAGCGCCAGGGATCGTGCGCGTTCGCGCCACCATAGAAAGCGTTGACGGCCAGACGATCATGGCGAAGTCGCGCGACGGCGTTGAGATGAAGATTCATCTTGCCGACAATGCGCCGGTAAACGAAGTCGTGAAAACCGCGCTCTCCGACATCAAGCCGAACTCCTATATCGCGATCACCGCGATGCCGCAGCCCGACGGCAGCCAGAAGGCGACCGCGATCATCATCTTCCCCGAAGCCATGCGGGGCGTCGGCGATGGCCATCGGCCGTGGGACTACGTGTCCAACTCAACAATGACGAACGGCACCGTCGATACCAGCGTTTCCAGCGTCGACGGCGCGAAGCTCGTCGTGAAATACAAGGACGGTGAGAAGAATGTGCTCGTTACGCCCGAGACCCTGATCGCGACCTATGTCAAGAAGTCGCTTGCCGATCTCAAACCCGGCGAGAAGATCTTCATCGCCGCAACCAAGAAGGCTCCGGACGGCACCCTCGAAGCGCCGAACGTGTCGTTCGGCGATTACGCCGTCTGGCGTTGAAGTCAGTTTTGTTCGCAGGAGCATGAAATGAAGGCGGCCGTCATTCGCCTTATAATCGCCGTCGTCGCCGCGCTTGCGGCAGCGCCGGCGATGACGCAAGCGCCGCAAACCATGCGCTTGCGCGGCGTCATCGAGAAGGTTGACGGCCAGACGGTGTTGGCGAAGTCGGACAAGGGCGCCGACCTCAAGCTCAACCTCGCCGACAAGATGCTTGTTGTTGAGGTCGTGAAGGCGTCGCTGGCGGACATCAAGCCCGGCGACTTCATTGGCAGCGGAGCGATGCCGCAACCGGACGGCTCGCAAAAGGCCATCGAAGTTCACATCTTCGCCGATTCCATGCGCGGCACCGGCGAGGGATTCCGGCCTTGGGATGGTGCTCCCAACAGCACCATGACCAACGGGACCGTTGCCACAAATGTCACCAGCGTCAATGGGCCGGTCATTACCGTCAAATACAAGGACGGCGAGAAGAACATCGTGGTGACGCCGGACGTGCCGATCGTGCGGTATGTGATCGGCGATATGAGCGCGGTGAAGCCCGGAGTCGCGTTCGCGGTCTTGGCGGCGGTGAAGCAGCCGGACGGCAGCTTCAATATCAACCGCATCAATGTCGGCAAGGACGGCGTCGTTCCGCGCTAGCAGTGGTGTTACATCGCCGCAATCGTACGGCGGTCGATCTGCCCGATGTTTTTGACGCCGGTCAGCGCCATGGTGACGTCGAGCTCGTTGCGGACGATCTCGATGGCGCGGGTGACGCCGGCCTGCCCGCCGGCGCCGAGGCCGTAAATGTAGGCGCGGCCGCTCAGGCAAGCGTTTGCGCCGAGCGCAAGGGCACGGAACAGGTCCTGCCCCGAGCGGATGCCGCCGTCGAACATGATCTCGATGTCTGACCCGAGCGCGTCGGCAATCTTCGGCAGCATGGAGATCGACGATGGTGCGCCGTCGAGCTGGCGGCCGCCGTGATTGGAGACGACCAACGCCGCCGCCCCGGTCTTTGCCGCGATACGCGCATCCTCGATGTCGAGGATACCCTTGAGGATAAGCTTGCCGGGCCAGAGCCCGCCGATCCACTCAATGTCCTTCCAGTTCAGCGATGGATCGAATTGGCCGGAAATCCATTGCGACAGCACATTGACGCTGTCCATTCCCTTGATGTGCCCGGCGATGTTGCCGAACGTCTTGCGTTTGCCGCGCAACACGCTCAACGCCCAGGCCGGTTTCGTGGCAATGTCGATGAAATTCTTGATGCGCAATTCGGGCGGCACGGTCATGCCGTTTTTGATGTCGCGGTGACGCTGGCCGAGGATTTGCAGATCGACCGTGAGCACGAGGGCGCTGCATTTGGCGGCGGCGGCCCGCTCGATCAGGGAGCGGATGAAGCCACGATCCTTCATGACGTACAGCTGGAACCAGAATGGCTTGTCGACGGCGCCCGCAACATCCTCGATAGAGCAAATCGACATGGTTGAAAGGCAGAACGGGATTCCCGCTGCCTGCGCGGCACGACAGGCCAGGATCTCGCCGTCGCCGTGCTGCATTCCGCATAGCCCGATGGGCGCCAGCGCCAGCGGCAGCGACGCCGGCTCGCCGAGAATCTTGGTACCGGTGCTGCGGTCGGCGACGTCGACCATAACGCGCTGGCGCAGCGCAATGCGTTCGAGATCGGCGCGGTTGGCGCGCAGCGTCTCCTCGGCGTAGGAGCCGCCGTCGGCATATTCGAAGAACGCGCGCGGCACCTTGCGGCGGGCAGCGTCCCGCAGGTCCTCGATACAGGTCATGGTCTTCATGTGTCGTCGTTCCCAGCCCTATGGCCTCAATTGATAGCACAAAGCGGGGGCGGGTCCGGCGCTACCTGCTTGGATCGGGGAACGCGCATCCCCATAGATCGTTATCTCTTGGGCTTACGCGGGATTCGGCGGCGGCGTGGATGCCGTGGCCTCATTGGGATCGGACATGAAAGACTTTGGGCGCGATACGCGAGATTCGAAGAAAGATCCGGCGCAGAAGCATCGCAAAGATGCCGAGGCCGAATGCAAGAAGGCGCTCGACGCGGCGCTCGATGTCGGATTGGAGGACACGTTCCCTGGCTCGGACCCGGTCTCCGTGACCCAGCCGGTGGGGAGCGCCTGCGATAAGGTCGGGGCGTAAGCCAAAATCAGCGTGAAGGCGTACGCGGGACGACGCCCCACGGCGTTAACACTTGCGCCCATTCGCAAGTTTATAATGAATCAACTGTTACTAAACAGTGGTAAGACTATTGCACTATTTTTGAAGCCGCCAAGGCGGAAAAGCGGCTAATATTGCGCCTTGGTGAGGCCTACGGGGGGACCAGATGGTCCGCAAGTATTTTGGCACCGATGGTATTCGGGGCCGCGCGAACGGGGTGATCACGCCGGAATTGGCGCTGAAGGCGGGACAGGCGACGGGGCTCGTTTTCCGCCGCGGCGAGCATCGCCATCGCGTCGTCATCGGCAAGGATACCCGGCTCTCCGGCTACATGATCGAGACCGCCTTGGTTTCGGGCTTCACCTCGGTCGGCATGGACGTACTGCTGCTCGGCCCGATGCCGACCCCCGCGGTTGCCATGCTCACCCGTTCGATGCGCGCCGATCTCGGCGTCATGATCTCGGCTTCGCACAACCCGTTCGACGACAACGGCATCAAGCTGTTCGGCCCGGACGGCTACAAGCTGTCCGACGAGGCCGAGCTCCAGATCGAAAAGCTGATGGATAGCGATCTGACCAAGCGTCTGGCCAAGAGCCGCGACCTCGGACGGGCCAAGCGCATTGACGGCGTTCACGACCGCTACATCGAATTCGCCAAGCGCACACTGCCGCGCAATCTCTCGCTCGATGGACTGCGCATCGTCATCGACTGTGCCAATGGCGCGGCCTATCGGGTGGCGCCCGACGCGCTCTGGGAGCTTGGAGCCGACGTCGTTTCGATTGGCGTCGAGCCGGACGGCTTCAACATCAACCAGGACTGCGGCTCGACCGCGCCCGAAGCGTTCTGCAGCAAGGTGCGCGAGATGCGCGCCGATATCGGCATTGCGCTCGACGGCGACGCCGACCGCGTGATGATTGCCGATGAGCGCGGCCACTTGATCGACGGCGACCAAGTCCTGGCCGCCATCGCTGAGAGCTGGCGCGAGGACGGCCGCCTGGCGAAGCCCGGCATCGTCGGCACCGTGATGTCGAATCTCGGGCTGGAGCGGCATCTGCAGTCGCTGGGGCTTGAACTGGTGCGGACGCCGGTCGGCGATCGCTACATCCTCGAGCACATGCGCGAGCACGGCTACAACGTCGGCGGCGAGCAATCGGGTCACATCATTCTGTCCGACTACACCACGACCGGCGACGGCTTCGTCGCCGCGCTGCAGGTGCTCGCGGTGGTGCAGAAGCAGCACAAGCCGGTATCGCAGGTCTGCCACCGCTTCGACGCGTTGCCGCAAGTGCTCAAGAACGTGCGCTACCGGAGCGGCAAGCCGCTCGAGCATCAAAAGGTGCGGTCGGCCATCGAGAGCGCGCAGGAGCGGCTGAACGGCCACGGCCGTCTGGTGATACGGCCTTCGGGCACCGAGCCGGTGATCCGCGTGATGGGTGAGGGCGACGACAAGGCGATGATCGAGGAGATCGTCGACGGCATCGTCGATGCGCTCACCGAACACGCCGCCTGATACTTCCGTTTCCGCCGCGCTGAGTTGTCATCGGCTGACCGCCTCGCGTCTGACCCGTGGTTCCGCGGGGACTACCTGCCGTTTTTTTCGAGTGTGTAGACCACCTCATATTGACCGGGCGCGACAGCGCCCAGATCGGTATTGCGCTGTAAGTATCCGCCGGCCGCGAGATGTCTCAGCACCGCCTGGACCGCTTCCGAATTTTCGAACTGCACGTAGTTGACGACCTCGGTACCGTCGAAGCTCTTGTGGATGCTTGCGGACAGCCATCCCGGCACGCTCTGCGCCGCCTTTACCGTCTCGACCAACGAATCGATCAGAAGCTGCTGACGCTCCGATGGCACAGTGAAAACATTGATATGGGTGACGATGCCGGCGCCGGCCTCGATTGTTGGCATTGCAAATTACTCCGGCCATTCCCAGAGCGGTACCTCTCGGAGAGGGTGCAGCTCAGCGTCGGTGCGGGCGTGAGAGTTCTGCATGGCGACCTGCGAGCCGAACTCAACATGCGATCGTAACGCCTCGCGAAACCGGACATCAGACGGTAGGCCGGCTTCGTCCGCAGCTTCGAGGTAAAGCCGCACAAAACGCTGGCGCTGTTCCTCGGTGATCATCAGGTTGCGGTGGGCGTCGATCAATCGTACAAACCCGCCCATCTCTTTGGTGTAGCGATCAGGACCGCCGAAGCTTTCAGCCGTGAACGCGGTCAGGTGTGCAACATGCTCCGGCTTGCCTTCTCCGAACAGGGGATGCAGCAGCGGATCACGAAGAACCTTGCCATAGAAAATATCAGTGAAGCGATGCAATGCCGCCTCGCCACCTGCATGCTCGTAGAGCGTCACCATGCGTCAACACGTAGTCGGTACAGGGAGACTTTCAAGTCCGTGGCGTGGGCGCCGAATCGGGTCCACGCCGGGGAGCCGATGATTCACGCCTGCGACTTCAGAAACTGCGCGAACGCCTTCAGGGTGATTTCCGACACATGATGCTCGATGCCCTCGGCGTCGGCCTCGGCCGCTTCGGTCGGCACGCCGAGCGCGCGCAGCACATCGACGACGAGCCGGTGGCGTACGCGGACCCGATCGGCGAGCGCATGGCCTTTCTCGGTAAGGAAGACGCCGCGATAGGGGCGGGCGGTCGCTAGCCCCGCCCGCTTGAGGCGTGAAATGGTCTTGATCGCTGTGGCGTGGGAAACGCCGAGCCGCCGGGCGATGTCGGTCGGCCGCGCCTCGCCTTCGCTGGCCAGAAGATCGGCGATCAGTTCGGCGTAATCCTCGAGCAATGCGGTCGATTGCGCTGACCGGGTCTTGCCGAAGCGGCGCGCCTGGGTCCCCTCGGCTGGGAGCTTTCCCGCGGCCGAATGATCCGGTTCTGATGCGATGGGAGGCCGTGCCATGGGAAGTCGAGATCACATTCGGCTTTCCGTGTCAAAACATAGCCAAGGATACATGTTATAGCCATTGACAGAAACCGGCGCACTCCTTATTAAGGTAACCGGTGCTACATTTTGGTGTGAGTGCTGCAGGCAAAGGCAGCGCCGGTCGCAAAAAGCCATGCTCGACAAGATCAACCCAGTCGCTCATCCGGCGTCACTGACCGAGCGGACTGTCGCTACGGCGCGGGCGGTGCTGGAGGGACAACGCGGCGGCTGGCGTGCCTATCTTGCGTTCGCCGGGCCGGCGGTCATCGCCTCGATCGCCTACATGGACCCGGGCAACTTCGCCACCAACATCCAGGCCGGCGCGAAGTACGGCTACGGGCTGCTCTGGGTGGTGCTGCTCGCCAACCTGATCGCGATGCTGTTCCAGGCGCTTTCTGCCAAACTCGGCATCGTGACCGGCCGCAACCTCGCGGAAATGTGCCGCGAGCAGTTTTCGCCGCCGGTCGTGTGGGCGATGTGGGTGGTCAGCGAATTCGCCGCCATGGCTACCGACCTCGCCGAATTCCTCGGCGGCGCCATCGGCCTCTCGCTCCTGTTCCAAATGCCGCTTTTCGCCGGCATGGTGGTGACCGGCATTGTTACCTACGGACTCCTGCTGTGCGAGAGATTTGGCTTTCGCCCGATTGAGCTGATCATCGGCAGCATGGTGAGCGTCATCGCGCTCTGCTACCTGGTCGAAGTCTTCATTGCGCCGGTCGATTGGCTTTCTGCGGCGATCCACACGGTCACGCCGCAGCTTGCCGACGCCGAGGCGCTCCTCCTCGCGGTCGGCATCATCGGCGCCACCGTCATGCCGCATGCGGTCTATCTGCATTCCGGACTGACGCAGGGGCGCATGCCGGTGCGCAGCGATGCCGAACGCGGCAAAGTGCTGCGCTTCTCCAACCAGGAAGTGATCGTTGCGCTGGCCCTCGCCGGCCTAGTCAACATGGCCATGGTGATGATGGCGTCGGCGGCGTTCCACGCCGGTCATCCCGACGTGGCGGAAATTGAAACCGCGTATCACACGCTGACGCCGCTTCTCGGCATTGGCGCCGCGGGCGTGTTTTTGGTCTCGCTCATCGCTTCGGGTGTTTCGTCGTCGACGGTCGGAACCATGGCCGGCCAGATGATCATGCAGGGATTTGTCGGCTTCCGTATCCCGATCTGGGTGCGCCGGCTTGTCACCATGGTGCCGGCCTTTGTCGTGGTCGCCATGGGGGTCAACGCCACGAAGGCGCTGGTGATCAGCCAGGTCGTGCTCTCGATTGCGCTGCCACTGCCGATGATCTCGCTTTTGATGTTCACCCGCCGGCCCGACATCATGGGCGAGTTCGTCAACAGCCGGCTCACGCAGGCCGCGGCTGTGATCGGCACCGCCATTGTGCTGCTGCTCAATACTGTTCTCATTGTGCAGACCTGCGGAATCCCGATTCCGGGGCTGTCTGCGGGCGGCTAGAGCCAAGCTAGACTTTCGGACGAGAGACGGGCGCGCCAATTTCGCTTACCACTCGGCGAAACGTCGAATCATCGTATCTTGCGATCCGTCGGCAAACAAAACTCTTGGGGAAACGACAAGGAGAATCTCATGAACCGGAGAATATTGACCTCTGCGCTTGCGGCATTCGCGTTGCTGATCGGTGCCGCGTTTGCCGTGGCGCAGCAATTCGGTACCGCCGCCGAAGCCAAGGCCATGCTCGAAAAGGCGGTCGCCGCGCTGAAGGCCAACGAGGCCGATGCGCTTGCCAAATTCAACAGCCCGACCGGCGGTTTCCGCGACCGCGACCTCTACGTGTTCTGCTTCGACATGACAACCGGGAAATTCAACGCGCACATTAATCTGGCCCTCATGGGCACAGACGTCCGCGCCCTGAAGGTCAACGGCCAGCCGGTCGGAGAGATGGTCTACGCCGCAGCGAAGGAAGGCACCGTCACGACGGTGGACTATGACTTCCCGAAGCCCGGAACCACACAGCCCGTCCCCAAGGAATCTTTCGTTACGCGCGTGGGCAACGAGGGTTGCGGCGTCGGCTATTACAAATAGTGAAAAGGCCAGCCGCTTCAGCGGCCGGCCCCTCTGGCAAGCAAGTCTGCTAAAGCACGAGTTTCCTCACCAGCGCTCCGCCTCAGTAGCGGAGGGCAGGAAGGAGGTGGCCCGTGCTCTTGTTTTTGTTGAAGCCGCGGCTTGGCCTCGAAGCTGCGGCAATGCCGCACTTAAACGGTCTTCAGATTCTCAGCAGCCGACTTACCGGTCTTGCGATCCGTCACGATCTCGAAGGAGACGCGTTGGCCTTCCCTCAGCTCGCGCAAGCCGGCGCGCTCGACGGCGCTGATATGGACGAACACGTCCTTACCGCCGCCCTCGGGCTGAATGAATCCATAGCCCTTCTGCGTGTTGAACCACTTCACGGTACCGTTGTCCACGGGACACCTCTCTTCATAGGCACGTCAAAATGAGCCGTGCGAGATTGCCCGGCTCGGTTAGCTCGAGATTTTGGTGAAAGATCGTCAGTCAGGCGCGCTATTCGTCGCTGCGTTAACAAGTCGTTCGGCCGAAAACTCGATCCGCCCTATGTAGCTGCAACCGCCAGGATGCGCAAGACCGTGCCAGGCCGAATATGACGGAGGGGCGCGGAGCCTTAATAGAATCGGAATCTCGCTAGCTTTTTGTTTGTGCACGATCTTTTCGCGCGAACCGAGCGAAGCGGCCGCACAAATGTTCAGCACCGGGAGCCCTTCCACGCGCCGTTCGCGTGCAGGTTTGTGGCGCTGCAGATTCGCTGGCGCGACCCGTCATTTTTGTAATTGATGGCACTGCTGCAGTTGGGCATGCCAACCACTGGCGCGAGGGGGCGTTACTTTGCGACGGTGACGGTCTTGCCGCTTTGCGCCGACGCTACGATGGCATCGAGCACGGCCATGCTATGCAGGACGTCTTCGATCGGCACCGGGTAGGGCTTCTTCTCGCGGATCGCGCGCGCAAACGCAGTCAATTCCGCACGCAGCGTGTCAAAGCCGGACATTTCCAGGATCTCGTCTGGCGGAGCCACTATCAGCCCAGTCGGCGCCTCGGTCGCCGCCGGCGCGAAGCGCAACCGCGACAGGTTCGGGCGCGAAATCTCGCCAAGTCCGCCGGTGCCGTAAGTGATGAATTCGAAATTGGTGGCGGTCGCCACCGAGCAGAACATCAAGCCGGACGCGCCGCCGGCGAATTGCAGCATGATGGTGGTCGTATCGTCGGAGCGGCCGGGATAGTTGCGCGCGGTCACGCAGCGGAGATCGTGCACGCGGCCCGCAAGCGCGATCATGTAGTCGAGCGTGTGAATGCCGACGGCCGTGAATGCGCCGCCCGGCGCCTCCTCGGGCACCGCGCGCCAATTGTCGAGAGCGACGAATTGCGCGGTCGAGGTGGTGTGCTGCGCCACCATGGCGACGATACGGCCGAGGCGCCCGTCCTGCGCACGAGCGCGCAGCTCAACAAAGCTTGGATGAAAGCGGCGGTTCAGGCCGACAGCGAGCACGCGGCCTGCCTTGTTGGCGGCGTCCGCGACGTGGCACGCGCTTTTCAGGTCGAGCGTCAGCGGCTTTTCGACGAAAATGTGCTTGCCGGCGGCGACCGCGGCCAGCACCTGCGCCTCATGCAGACTGTGCGGTGTGGCCAGCACCACCGCGTCAACGTCGGGACGGCGGATGACCTCCTCGTAGCTGTCGACGAGCGGGAGCTTGTGCTCGCGGCAGAAATCCTCGGCGGCGCCGCGCGTGCGTGTGCACGCCAGCACAAAGCCGATCTCGTCGCTTTTGCCGGAAACGGAAGCGACGAGTGAACGGCCCCAGCGGCCGAGCCCCACGATAGCGGCGCGGATCATGGTTTAGTTGCTATCACTGCAACACGCCGCGCACGAGTGCGGCATAGAGGCGGTCTGACACGGTGTTGGGATGCGCGAGCCCGAGGCGATCGAGGCATTCCCCATCCTTCTGAGAGCGCGCGGCGAGCCCACGCACCAGCAAGGTTACAAGCTGGCCGGGCGACGCCGATTTCAATGTCTCCAGCGCAGGAATGAGTCGCTGCTCCACCTCGGTGAAATCGGTGCCGAAGGGAAATAACGGGAGCAAGCCCGCATCAGCGGCTGGCTTGAGGGCGTGCTCGATCGCTTCGGGCGTGTTGTCGCGAGCGCTCTTGGGGAGATCGAACGCGCGTTCAATCTTTCCAGCATCCTTGGCCTGCCGCAGCAGTTCGTCCTGAAAGCGCGTATCGGTAATCGCCAGCATGGCGGCGATCACTTCGCGGTCGCTTTTGCCGCGAATGTCGGCAACGCCGTACTCGGTGATGACGATGTCGCGCAAATGCCGCGGAATGGTGGTGTGGCCGTAGCGCCAGCGGATGTTGGATTGCGCTTTGCCCCCGGCCGTTCGAGTGGCGTGCAGCAGGATTGCCGAGCGCGCACCCTCAAGAGCAAAACCCTGGGCGATAAAATTGTACTGTCCGCCCACGCCGCTGACGATGCGGCCATCCGCGAGCCCGTCCGAAATCACGTCGCCGAGCAATGTCGCCATCATGGCGTCGTTGAGAAAGCGCGCATTGGTCCGCGCGCGGCGTTTGGTGTCCTCGTCGCCGTAGAGCTCGTTGACGAAGGAAATCGAGGTCATGGCGAATTTCCTCGCGACCTCGCGGGGCATTTCGCGCAAGCTGCGATAGAACGCGCGCGAGCCGACAAAGAAGCCGGCATGCAGCACGACGCCATCCACTTCGCGCTTGAGGATGCCGGCGCGGAAAAGATCGAGCAGGCCTTCGACGAACAGTTCCGTGCAGCCATAGAGCCCGGCGGCAAAGGGTTCGGTGTGAATCGCATCCATCAACGCCGGGCCATACCCGAGCTGCGCCAGCAACTTGGAGAACTCGGCATTCTTGTGCTGGCGCAGAACCAGCGCTTGCGCCACGGCGTCGCCCAGGGAGCCGATGCCGATCTGCAGCGTGCCGCCGTCGGGCACGAGGCTCGCGGCATGAAATCCCGCCGCGTAGTCGGCGAGCGACACCGGCTCGCGCGGCGGGGCGAACAGCGGAAAATCGGTCGCTGGACTTGAGAGCATGAAGTCGAATTCTTCGGCGCCGATCGCGGGGTCGCCCGGCATGAAGGGCAGTTCGGAATTGACCTGTCCGGCGAACACAAAATCGACGCTGGCCCGGCGGCGCAGCGCCAAGAGATCGAGCGTCAAGTCGGGATTGCAGCTCAAACTATAAGGATGGGGTGCCTCGTCGCTGCGGTGGGCCACCAACTGCGCGACCACGTTGACGCCCCGGTCGAGCACGCATTGCAGCGCATGCGTATAGTTCGCAGAGATGTAATGCTGCTGCGCGTAAGGTGAATTGAGCCATTGCCCGGCCTCGAAGAAAAATTCGTTGATCTGTATGTTGGACGGCACCTTGCCGGCGCGGATCGCTGCCGCATAGTCCAGCGGCGGATATCCGGCGAACAGGCGTTCGGCGATCGGATCAAGGAAACGGCGTTCCAGCTCGCTCTTGGCGCGCGGTGGCTCCAGTGTTAGCGCGGTGAAAATGGTCAGCCGGATCGAGGAGTCGGACGCAGCCCTGGCGTAGAGCGCGTTGGCGATGTGATTGGCCTTGCCGAGACCGAGCGGTAAGGCGAGCACAATCGTCCTGCCGACTTTTTCGATAATCGCGTCGACCAGACGCGCCGGATCGTCAAAACACTCCGGCCCCACGCCCGAATGGATCATTGCAGGTTGTCCCAGCCCGGATCGGGCTGGAATCGCGGTCCGTATTGTTCGGCGAGGCGCTTGAGCGTGTCGCGCACATCGGCGATGCCGCGCGTCCGCGCGTAATGCATCGGTCCGCCGCGGAATGGCGCGAAGCCAGTGGCAAAGATCATGGCGCCGTCGACGATTTTCTCGTCGGCGACGACTCCTTCGCGCAGGCAGGTCACGCAGGCATCGAGCATCGGCAGGATAAGCCGGTCGATGGTATCTGGCGGCGGGGCGGCTTCTTCGTGGGCCTTGACCGCGTGGCCGTCCTTCCAGTCGTAAAGGCCTTTGCCGGTTTTCTTGCCGAGCTCGCCCTTGGCGACTTTGTCCTTCAGCCATTGCGGCGCATCGGGCATGTCGCGGTGCAGGCTGCTGCGCAGCATTTCGGCGACGTGCAGACAGATGTCGAGGCCGACCTCGTCGGCCAGTTCGATCGGCCCCATCGGCATGCCGAAATCTTCCGCGGCCTTGTCGATGGTTTCCTTCTTCATGCCGCCATCGAGCAATACCAGCGCTTCGAGCAGGTATGGCGTCAACGCGCGATTGACCAGGAAGCCGGGCGCGCTCTTCACCGGCGCCGGGAGTCGGTCGATGCGGCCGAGGAAAGCGCGGGCGTCGGCCAGCACGTCGGCTGCGACCTGGTCATGGCTCACCACTTCCACAAGCTGCATGCGCGATACGGGGTTGAAGAAATGAATGCCGACCAGCCGTTCCGGCCGCGGCGATCCTTCTCGCAGTAGCTCGAGCGGTATGCTCGATGTGTTGGTAGCGAGAATCGCGCCCGGCTTCATCTTCGGCTCGATTCCGGCAAAGATCTTGCGCTTGAGTTCGAGGTTTTCCGGTACCGCCTCGATGATCAAATCGGCGCCGGCGATTCCGTCGCCCTTGAGGTCGGGAACCAGGCGGTCGAGGGAGTCGCGCACCCGCCGCCGATTGTCGCGGCCGATCTTTCCGTAAAGTTCCGCGGCGCGTTTGATGGCACCCCCGATGGCGTTCTGGCTGGTGTCGCCGAGCGTCACCACAAATCCATTCCAAGCGCACCACGCCGCGATGTCGCCGCCCATGGTGCCCGCGCCGACTACGTGCACGCGGCTCCCACTCCACTTTCCGTCGGCGAGATTCTTCAGATTCTCGCGCAGGAAAAACACGCGCACGAGATTCTGCGCCGTGTCGCCGACGAGGAGTTTGGCGAAGGAGGAAATCTCCGCCTTCTGCATGGCTTCGGCGTTGCCGCCGTGCTCGACCCATATATCGATGAGGGCGTAGGGCGCCGGATAATGGGCGCGGGGCGCCCGCTTGGCGACCTCGCTCGACATCCGCGTTGCCAACAGGCGGCGTCCCGGGTTGCTGTTGAGGAGCGAGCCGATGACGCCCTGCTTGGCCCTGATCATCTCGCCGCTGACGGCGGCCCGCACCGCGGCGCGGACATGGCGCTCCTGCGTGACCGCATCGACGAGGCGTAGCGCCCGGGCGCGGCGCGCGCGTTCGCTGCGGCCGGTCAGCATCATGGTCATCGCCTGCAGCGGATTGATCAGGCGGGGCAGCCGCACGGTGCCGCCAAGGCCAGGGTGCAGGCCAAGTTGCACCTCGGGAAAGCCAAAGCTGGCGTCATCGATAGCGACGCGGTAATCGCAGGCGAGCGCCACTTCGAGTCCGCCGCCCAGGCAATATCCGTGGATGACCGCAACGGTGACGCATGGCAGGCGGTCCAGCCGGTCCAGCACCGCATGGCCGCGGGTCAGCAGCGCCTCGATCTGCGCCATATCGGTGACGCCGCGAAGCTGCGCGATGTCGGCGCCGGCGATAAAGCCGCTTGGTTTTGCCGAGCGAATGACGACGCCCCATGGTGGCTCGCGTTCAAGCTTTTCCAGGATCGCGTTCAGTTCGGTCAGCACCTCTTCGGACAGCGTATTGGCGCTCGAGTCCTTCTTGTCGAACAGGAGCCAGGCGATGCCGTCCTCGTCGGTGCGCATGCGCCAATGGGTCCACGTCCCGGCGTCCTCCGGTCCGTGGTCCGCCGAAAAGGGACCGAGCTCCAGGTTGCGCTTGCCGAGAATGGCCAGTACCGGCTTGGCGGCGTGAGAGATTTTCATGCGCGGCCCCGTCAAATCGCTTCGATCAGCATGGCGCCGCCCTGACCGCCGCCGATGCATTCGGTAGCGATGCCGCGCTTTTTGCCGAGCCGCTTCATGGCATTGACGAGGTGCAGCACGATCCGGCTGCCGCTGGCGCCGACCGGATGGCCGACGCCGATGGCGCCGCCGTCGACATTAAGAAGATCGCGCGGGATGCGGCCTGCCGGTGCATCGAGCCCGAGCGCATCACGGCAGAATTCGGCGTCCTCCCAGGCGGCGAGGCAGCCCAGAACCTGCGCGGCGAACGCTTCGTTCAGCTCCCACAGTCCGATGTCGCCAAGGCTTAGTTGGTGGCGCTTGAGAATTGCGGTCGAGCAATAGACCGGACCGAGCCCCATCACGGATGGATCGAGAGCCGACCATTCGCTGTCGACGATGACGGCTTTCGGCGTGAGCGTGTAGGTCTTGATCGCTTCCTCCGAGGCGAGAATGACCCAGGATGCGCCGTCGGTGATTTGCGAGCTATTTCCCGGTGTCACCTTGCCCCAAGGCCGCTCGAACGCGGGCTTGAGCTTGGCGAGGGCTTCGACAGTGCTGTCGGGCCGCACGCCATCATCGTGGTCGAAAACCGTGCCGTCGCGCGCGAAGGCGGGCTCGATCTCGCCGGCGAAATAATCGTTCTTCTGCGCCGCCGCGAGCCGTTGCTGGCTTTCTGCGGCATACTGGTCGGCCTGCCGCCGCGTGATGTGAAAAAGATGGCCGACGAGTTCGGCCGTTTGCCCCATGTTGAGATCGGTAATCGGATCGGTGAGTCCGCGTTCAAGCCCGATCACCGGCTTGAGGAACGACGGACGGAAGCCGAGCAGCGCGGAAAGTCTAGCGCCGATATCGCGCGCGCCGAACAGCCGCGCATACCAATTGACGGCGCTGTTGCTGAAAACGAGCGGCGCGTGGCTGAGCGATTCCGCGCCGCCCGCCAGAATAAGGTCCGCGGTTCCGTTTTGGATGTAGCGGTATGCGGTGTCGATCGACTGCATGCCGGAGCCGCAATTGATCTGCACGGTGAACGCCGTCATCGCTTCACCCATGCGAAGGCGCAGCGCCGCGACGCGCGCGGGATTCATCTCGTCGGCAATTACATTGACACAGCCGAGGATGACCTGGTCGAAGGCGTCGGGCGGAAAAGGCTGGCGCAGCAACAATGGGCGGCCGCATTGCACGGCGAGATCGACCGGCGTGAACGGCCCCGGCCTGCCGCGCGCCTTGATGAAGGGCGTGCGGCTGCCGTCGATCAGATAAACCGGACGGCCGTTTACTCGGCCGCTTCCGATCGTGCCTGCGGTGTCTGTTGAGATATCGCTTGCGATGACACGTCTTCCTTGTTGGCGCCGCGCGACGTCAGCTCTTCCGGCGCGAAATCGTCGACCGCGATGGCCGCTGCCACCGCATCGGCCGCGGCTTTGAGTTGCTCGGCCTCGGCCGCATCGATGGTACGTTGCTTGAGCGCCTGATCGATATCACGAACGCGCGCCGCGCGCATGCGGTCGCGGATCGGCTGCACGGCGACCGTCAGGGCGAAGGCGCGCTCGAGCAGCGCAACTCCATGTTCGCGCTCGGTCTCGGGCGGATGGAACAAGTCCGGGGTGAGACGATCACGGGCGGCGCCCGGATTGGTGATGATCTCGGCGCAACGGTTGGTGACGCGATCGGAGGGACCGCGGCGCCGTCGTCCGAACGGCAGGATGAACAGGCGTAGCAGCCAGCCGACCGGCCGGACCGGGAAATTGGCGAAGATCTCGTCGAAGCGCGTTTCGATGGTCGCGAAGCTCGCCTGCATGCACCATTCCAGCAGCGGGAAATCGTCGGCATGGCGGCCTTCGTCGTTCCAGCGCTTGAGCGCTGCGCTCGACAGATAAAGCTCCGACAATATGTCGCCGAACCGCGCCGACAGCATCTCCTTGCGCTTCAGTCCGCCGCCAAGCGTCAACAGCGCCATGTCGACGGAGAGAGCGAACGCTGCGGCATAGCGGCTGAGCTGGCGATAAAACCGTGTGGCGTCTCCGGCTTCCGGCGCCGGCGCGAACAGTCCGCCGCTCCAGGCGCGGCCGAAGGCGCGCCCCGCGTTGGCGAGGCTGTGTCCGACATGGCTCCAGAAGGCGTGGTCGAATGCATCGAGGCCGCGTGCGCGGTCGCTGTCCTCCAGCGCCATCATTTCCTTCAGCAGATAAGGATGACAGCGGATCGCGCCCTGGCCGAATTGAATGAGAGCGCGGGTGACTATATTGGCGCCTTCGACGGTGATGCCGATCGGCACGCCGCGATAGAGGCTGCCGAGATAGTTGAGCGGCCCTTCGATGATGGCTTTGCCGCCGTGCACGTCCATAGCATCGTTGACGCAGACACGCATGCGTTCGGTCGCCTGCTCCTTCATGATGGCGGTGATGACGGCGGGATGGTGTCCGTCGTCGAGCGCCGCGCAGGTCATGCGCCGCGCCGCGTCGAGCAGATAGGCGGTCGCCGCCATGCGGCCGAGCCGCTCCTGAATCGCTTCGAATTTTGAGATCGAGACGTGGAATTGCTCGCGGATGCGCGCGTAGGCGCCGGTCACGTGGGAGGTGTACGCGGCGCCGGCGGCGGACAGCGAGGGCAACGAAATGCCGCGCCCGGCTGCGAGTGCGCTCATCAGCATTTTCCAGCCCTTGCCGGCTTGTTCGACGCCGCCGATGACATCGTCCATGGGAATGAATACGTCGTGGCCCCAGTTCGGGCCGTTCTGAAAGACGTGCAGCGCCGGCAGATGGCGCCGCCCGATGCTGATGCCGGGAAGATGCGTCGGCACCAAGGCGAGCGTGATGCCGACGTCATCGCGATCGCCGATCAGGTGATCGGGATCGTGCAGCTTGAAAGCAAGCCCAAGCACCGTGGCGATCGGGCCAAGGGTGATGTAGCGCTTGTGCCAGTTGAGCCGGATGCCCAACACCTCGCGGCCGTCGTAGGTGCCGCGGCAGACCACGCCGGAATCGATCATCGAAGCGGCGTCGGAGCCGGCTTCTGGGCTGGTGAGACCGAAGCACGGGATTTCTTCGCCGCGCGCGAGGCGCGGCAGCCAGTAATCCTGCTGCGCCTTGGTGCCGAACTGCACCAGCAGTTCTCCCGGCCCGAGCGAGTTCGGCACCATGGCGGTGCATGCAAGGCAGATCGAGCGCGAGGAAAGCTTGCGCACCACTTCCGAATGCGCGTAGGCCGAGAAGCCCAGTCCGCCATATGCTTTCGGAATGATCATCGCGAAGAATTTTTTCGCTTTCAGATAATCCCAGACTTCGGGCGGCAAATCGTGCCACTGCCAATTGACCTTCCAGTCATCGACCATGCGGCACAGCTCTTCGACCGGACCGGCGAGAAATTGCTGCTCCTCTTCGGACAGCTTGGCCGGCGCGCAAGCCAGAAGCTTGTTCCAGTCGGGATTGCCGGTGAAAAGTTCGGCATCCCACCATACGTCGCCGGCCTCGATGGCCTCCCGTTCGGTGTCGGAGAGGCGCGGCAGCGCATGCTGCGCCAACCGGAAGATCGGCTTGGTGATCCAGTCCCGGCGGAAGGATGATTGGGACATCGAATTTCCCTTTGGCTTTGCAATAAACGCGATTCGGCCATTACGATTTGGGCCGAGACTATAGGCTTTGCTGGTCTAAATGTTACTATTTCCCACGCTTTTGAACCCCTCAATTATTATTAAAACCAGGAGGGGGAGAGAGGGGGTGCGGCTTGCCAGCCTATCTTTCCGATCTGCAGGCCAAATTGCAGTTCGTGTCCAAAAGGGTCGAAGACGACATCAGCGCCCGAATATTGCGCTATCTGTTGGAGCCGAACGGGCGATACGCGCCGTTCTACGCGCCCGACCCTGAGGTTGTCCGCAGGGCGCTGCAGCCAGGCGATATCCTCCTTGTCGAGGGCAACACCCGGCTCAGCGCCGTCATCAAATATCTGACCCAGTCCACGTGGTCGCACGCCGCGCTCTATGTCGGCGAGCGGGCGGGCGACGTTTCGCCGGACGGCGAACCGAACGTGCTGCTGGAGGCCGAAGCCGACATCGGGGTCGCCACCGTGCCGCTGTCGAAGTATGTCCGTTACCACACGCGCATCTGCCGCCCCGTGGGCCTCGACAACGCGGAGCAGCAAAAAGTCATTGATTACGCGATCAAGCGTATTGGCACGCAGTACGACTCTCAGCGCATCGTCGATCTGGCGCGTTATTTGTTTCCATATCCGCCGGTGCCGGTGTGGCTTCGCCGCCGGATGTTGTCGATCGGTTCCGGCGATCCGACGAGAGCGATCTGCTCCACGCTGATCGCGGAAGCCTTCGCGTCGATCCACTATCCGATTTTGCCGGAGCGAGCTTCGATCAATGGCAAGACTTACGGAATCGCTCCGTACGTGCAGAGCGAAATCGATCATATCCGCACCTACGGGCTCTACACACCGCGCGATTTCGACGTGTCGCCGTTTTTCGCCATCATCAAACCTACGCTTGCGGCAGGCTTCGACTACCGCACGGTGCAATGGGGCCCGCCGGATGTGCCCGCATCGGATCTGGCGAACGCGAACATTGTTCCGCTTCCATCGTCGTGAATCGTGCGGTCCGGCAACGCCGGCTAGGCGTTGGGCGCCGATGCGATTGGTAGCGGGCGTCCGTCGGCGCCGACGCGGACATAAGTGAAGACGCCTTCGGTGACCTTGATCGGCGTCGGGTCAATGCTCCGCCGCACCCAGCTCTGGATTTTCACGGTGATCGAGGTGTTGCCGATCTTCTCCACATCGCAGAAGCAGGTGACCTCGTCGCCGACGATCACCGGACGATGAAACGCCATCGCGGTGATGGCGACGGTCACGACGCGGCCGCTGGCGCGGCGGGTGGCAAACGTCGAGCCCGCGAGATCCATCTGGCACAGAAGCCAGCCGCCGAAAATGTCGCCGTGCGGATTGGTATCGGCGGGCATCGCGATAGCGCGCAGCGCCGGCTCGGATGTCGGGCAGGTCTCGGATGTCGTATCGGATGGTTTTGTGGATACGTCGGGCACGGCGCCGCCGGTTGAGGGCTGATCGTCACGAATAAATACGAGCATAAAGCGCCTCGCGGCGGCCCGCCAGAAGAAGAGGTTGTGCACCGCGGCGAACGCCGATCTACGTGTGCGCGCGGCGCGTTGTGGCAGTCGGCGGCAGGCGTCTATAGTTGTGCTGATCGGCGTGATTCGGAGGCGCCAGTGGCCGTGGCCCAAAGTTTGGGTAAGAGCGTGGCAAAGAGAAAACGCAAACTATTCTACGCGACGGTCCACGTGACCCGCGTCGAGGATTGGTGCGTCGAGGCCGCATCCGCCGAAGAGGCGCGCGCGCTGCTGGCGAAGGGCGAGGGTGAGCGGTTCGGGCTCGGCGATTGCGTGCACCTGGAAATCCAGGACGTGACCGAGTGAAACCGGCATCGCTGCCTCAGCGGCAGCATCAGTCTCCTTTACTTTCTCCAATCGCACCCGGTAATCGGATCAGTCAGGAACCCGGCAAAGCCTTGACGGTTGTTTGACCGGAACCGAAGTGCTGCTCACGGCGCAGCGAACCCACGAATGGCTGAGGTCCGTCTGCTATTGTTAAAGACTAATTTCGTCAGGAGGATTCGATGGCGAAGAAGCGCAAACGAAAATATTCCCCCGCGGTGGGACAGGACGTCGAAAGAGAGATGCGCCGCTACAAGCGCGGAACAGCCAGGAGCGGCCCCGGTGGCAAAGCCGGTAAGGTGAAGAGCCGCAAGCAGGCCATCGCAATTGCTCTTTCGGAGGCGCGCAAGGAAGGCAAAAGGCTGCCGAAGAAGAAATAGCAAAGTGCCGCCGCGCTGGCGCTCACCCATTTGCAACCACGCAGGGCGGCGCACGATTGCGCACCTTCCGCAATCGTGCTGGGATCGGGTCGCTGCGTAAGCGAGACCTGAAATGCCGGGCAAGCGGGTGCAAATCGACAACGAGAGCTGGGCCGCGCTCGACCTGCTGGCGCACGACCGCATGATGACGTTTCAGGAACTGGCTGACGAAGCTTTCGCCGATCTTCTGAAAAAGCACGGACGCCCCGTGGACCTTCGCGCGGCATTGCGCCGGAGCGCCGGAATAACGGCGGATGTCATCCCGCTCAAGGGCGGCAAGGCAAAACCGGCGCGGCGCGGACGCGGCAAGTAATCGGGCGGAAATCCAGTGTCTTAGCCGGCGCTTTTCCGCCGCGCGTGAGGCCGGGCGGCGCGCTTGGCGGGAGCTTCTTTGCCCTTCTTGCCGGCGATCGGGAACAGCATCTCACGCTGGCCCTCGACTTTCTTGCGGCCTTTCTTGGCGGACCGCGCCGGCGTGCGCCCACCCTCCGCCTTGACGCTGTTGCGCAGCGCGTCCATCAGATTGATGACGTTGGACGGCGCGCGTTCCTTGGGCTGCTCGATCTTCTCGCCCTTCTGCTTCTTGCGCAAAAGCTCCTTCAGGGCGTCCTCGTATTCGTCCTCGAACTTGTCGGGTTCGAATCTTCCCCGCTTGGTCTCGACGATATGCGTCGCGAGGTCGAGCATGTCTTTGGGGATTTTCTCGTCCGTGATGTCCGCGAAATATTCGTCGGGCTTGCGCACCTCGTAGGGGTAGCGCAGCGTCACGCCCATCATGCCTTTGCCGCGGGGCTCAAGTGCAATGATGTGTTCGCGCGAGGTGAAGACGACTTTACCGATCGCCACCATGCCTTCTTTGCGGATGGCTTCGCGGATTACCGCGAATGCCTGTTGTCCGACTTCGCCGTCGGGCACAACGTAATAGGGGTCGGCAAGATAAAGGTCGTCGATCTCCTCCTTGGGAACGAACTCGTCGATTTCGATGGTGCGCTTGCTTTCGAGCGCGATGGCCTCAAGCTCCTCGGGCTCAAGCGTGATGTAATCGCCCTTGCTAACCTCGTAGCCCTTGATGATGTCGGCGGCTTCCACATCATCGCCGCTCTCGGCGTCGACCTTGCGGTAGCGAATGCGATTGCCGGTGTTTCGGTTGAGCTGGTGAAAACTGATCTTCTCCCGCCCAGACGTGGCGGGGAACAGCGAAATAGGGCATGAAACGAGCGAAAGTTTCAGATACCCCTTCCAGTACGCACGCGGGGCCACTGGTCTACTCCATCGATCGCCGGACCGGGTTCAAAAGGCGCTCGGAGCATCAAGTCCACCACGCCAAGTCCACCGCCTGTTACCGTATTAGATAACTCCTAAGGCTGTCTATCCGTCCGCGCTTTTTTGCTCGAACGAACAGGCAACGGCGGCGGACTTACAGAACACTCCCACCATCAGTAGAAATGCCGCAGACGCGATCTATTGTAGCTAGGCGTGTTCGCGATACCAGCGCTCGGAGCCGGGATGCAGCGGCACATCCATGGGTGTGGTGTCGGTGTCGCTGACCATGTGCAGGGCAGAGCCGTCGCTGCCTTTCTCCCAGGGAATTTCCGCCTCGCGTGCGGCCAGCGCCGCACAAATGTCGTACGCGGTCTGTTCGGGCAGCGATGCGTTTGCGTAGATCGGCCACCCGCTGAAGTCGAAGGTCTCGACGTCGTTCGCCAATTGCGGAAAGCGAGTTTTCGGCAGCACCACGCGCCGCCAGCCGAGCTTCCCCATCGCCGCAAACTCGGCTTCCTCGAGCTGTACCGGCACGAGACCGGCCGCCAGCGCCTCATTGAGCCAGACCTTGATCCCTTCGTCGAAGACAGCGTCGATCTCACCGCGCGCGAGCGGCTGCAGCCGGCGAACATCGGAAGGTCCGCCGCACAGGATTACGCGTCCACCCCAGGATTCGATGTCCTTGAGCGTAAAGCCGTGCAGAGCGAATGCTTGCTCGATCAACACCAGCGTCGAATGCGTGGGATCTTCGCGCACCGACACCCGCAGCGGATAGCGTTTGGCTTTGATGTCCGCCATCGAGCGAATGCCGGCGCGCGGATGGATCGCGAAGACAAAGCGGTCCCAGCTCGGGTAGGAGGCGATGATGCGCACCGGCAGCGGTCGCTTGAACAAGCCTACGCCGCGATAGGCCTGGGTGAGCAACGCCGAAGGATTGACAAAGGCGCAGTCGACGCCGTCGCCGCGCGCCACTTCCTCCGCGAGAATAGCCGAGCCCGAGGCCATGCGCAGCCATGGCCGAAAGCTCGGCCCGGAGCCGCTGCCGACCGTAATGACCATGTCGCGGTTGCCGCCGTAAGGCGTCGCCGGATTGCCGGCGATGTGCAGGCCGATCTCCCAAAGCGTCTTGGCGCGGACGAAGTTGGCGCCTTTCGGCAGCGGTTCCATTTGCCCGTGTCTCCCGTGCTGTTCTGTGCGTGCCGCGCCAGCGTACAGCATCGCGTTGCGCAAACAACTCACGGCAGACATGTCACGGCACACGGACTCACGGCAAACATAGGGCGCGGCGCGCCCCGGTCGAGGCGCGCCGCGTTGTCGTCTTCACTCAACCCGGACTAGTAGTCGCCCGGGTAATAGCTGCCATTCGGATTCCCCTGGTTGCCGTCATAGAAATTCGAGCCCGGGTCCACGGGCGCATAGTTGTAGATGCGCCCTGAGCGGAACGAACGCTCTTGCTGATGAGCGGTCCAGCCATTGTGCATGGTGCTGGTCTGAGCCAGCGCCGGCGAAGCGATCCCTGCCAGCGCGATCGCAGCAATAAGCGCGAGTTTCGGCTTGCTGATCATGTTTCTTCTCCTGGTTTGGGAGCCCGTGACTTTCAGTCACCAGGCTCGTGGTTAGGGAGTTCCCCGCGAGGAACTCCGGATCACAAACAGGGAGCGGAATTATTCTTCTGAAGATCCCGGGCTGTGACTTCCGGGTCCAATTCGCCTCGAAGATACCTAAGACTCTCTCCGGGCGATCTCCTTGCGGCGTTGTGTGCCGCTCCATGATCTGAAAAACGAGTCCGTCTGTCAGACGTTCCGCAGGTAGTGTTAGTCCGGCGAAATTTCATCGCACAAATAATTGAGGTTCATTACAGAACGGAAAGAATCGCAGGCGCGCATAAACATTTTTCGCGCGGATTTTACGCGGAGTTTATTTGTAGCTCTTCTGCGGCGATTTGACGATCAAACAATAACAATCGTGTGCCTTGATACGAGCGGCACTCGCGGGCGAGCGTGGGAATATTGTTCCGCCGTCACTTACGTGATTTTTCTGATCCGTAGCGCGCCAGGAATTGACGCGCGCGATCGGTCTTTGGATTCGTGAAGAAGGTTTCTGGTTCCGCAGTTTCCACGATCCGTCCCTGGTCCATGAAGACCACGCGCGTCGCCGCTTCGCGCGCAAAGCCCATTTCGTGAGTGACCACCACCATCGTCATGCCGTCGCTGGCAAGGGTCTTCATCACCGCCAGAACCTCGCCGACCAGTTCCGGATCGAGGGCGCTGGTCGGTTCGTCGAATAAGAGCAGCACCGGCCGCATCATCAGCGCGCGGGCGATCCCGACTCGTTGCTTTTCGCCGCCGGAGAGCCGCGCCGGTGCCGCGTCGCGTTTGTCCCAGAGGCCGACTTTCCGCAGCAGCGCCTCCGCCTGCTGCGACACCTCATCGCGGGGCCGTTGCTGTACGTGCAGCGGCGCCGCCATCAGATTGCCGAGCACGCTCAGATGCGGCCACAGCGCGAAATGCTGGAACACCATGCCCATGCGCGTACGGATGCGGGCGAGCTCGCCGTCGGACATGGTCTGGTCGCCGGCGCGAACGCCGACCCGCTCGCCCGAAAGAAATACCGCCCCGCTATCCGGGATCTCCAGCCAATTGATACAGCGCAGCAGTGTTGACTTGCCGGCGCCGGAGGGACCGAGAATGCAAACGGTCTCGCCCTCCGACACCGAGAGGGTGATGCCCTCCAGTGCCTGATGGTCCTTGAAGGATTTGCACAGTCCGGTGACCTGAAGGACGGAAACGGCGCTCACGCTTCTGCGGCCTGTTTAACCTCTCCGTCGCGATACTGACCCCAAGCGGCGCGCATGGCGCCATAGGCTACCGGATCGAGATCGAACCGCGGCAGCGGATCCGCGTCCCAATGCCCGTAGCGGTCCACGCCGCGCACCAACGTGGCGGTGCGCCGGCCGGTGATGGAGCGCACGTGGGTCGGAATATAGAAGAACGCGAAGCCGATGCGCGGCGCGGCCGAACGATTCTGCTTCGATCCATGAGCGGTACGCTCATGATGCAGCGAGAACTCGCCGGGCTCGAGCTCAATGGTGACCCCACTGCTTTCATCCTCGATCTGCAGCGATTGCCCGCGTGCCAGCATGTTGTCCGGCGCGTAGGTCTCTTCGTGCACAAGGTCAGGACCGAGGTGGGTGCGCGGCAAAACCTGCAACGCGCCGTTTTCAGCATTGGAGTGGGTGAAGGCGACCCAGGCCGTTATTTCTTCGTGCGGATCAAGGCCGAAATACGCGCTGTCCTGATGCCAGGACACATAGGCGCGATCCTTGCCGCCTTTGGCAAAGATTGAAGCGCCGAACAGCAGGATATCCGGGCCGATGAGGTCTTCGAGCGCATCGAGTATGGCCGGGCTGCGGCCGACCTCGACCAGCCAGGGCATCGCCAGATGACCTTTGATCTTCAGGCTGCGATTGGCGCTTTCGCCCATCTTGGCCTCGTAGGCTGCGATCCGCGCCGCACAATCGGCCGCCTGCACGGTGTCCATCGCCCGCATGGGCGCCAGCCAGCCTTGCTCACGAAAATGCGTCACTTGTGCATCGGTCAATGTCTTCGCCATTGGGTCCCTCGTTTCATCGCCTCCGCTCGGCCACCGCCAGAACCGCCCGCACGCCCGCCTCGACTCCGAGACACAGCAACCAATATAGCAGCATCGCGCAGACGAAGCTGGCGAACGGCACGTAATAGGTCGCCTGGATTTCGTTGGCGGCGAAGGTCAGCTCCTGCACCGCAATGATCACAAGGAACGCGCTATCCTTGATGATCTGGATCATCTGATTGCCGAACATCGGGATCGTAGAGAGCAAGACCGGCGGCAAGATGATGCGCACGAGCAAGCGCCAACCGTGAAAGCCGAAGGCATGCCCGGCCTCAATGCCCTCGCGCGGCAGAGCTTCGTAACCTCCCCGCAGCAATTCGGCGATGTAGGCGGCGTTGTAGAGCGTGAGCGCGGCAATGCCTGCTGTCAGATTGCCGATGACGATCCCGACTGACGGCAGCCCATAATAGATCATGTAGCAGAACAGCATAAACGGAACGCAGCGCATCAAGTCGATCAGCCAAGCCAGAGTCACTTCAACCGCGCGGACGCGCGAGATCAGCAGTGAGAAAAGAAGGAGGCCGAGAAGTCCAGCGCAGACCGCCGCCACCAGGGTGATGCCGATCGTGGCGAGGAGCCCTGAGAGCATGGCATCGCGCTGCTCCCACAGGACTGCGATGCCGCGGGGAATCATGCGAGCGCCTCGGCACGGCGCCGTCGCTCCAGCATGCGCTGGGTTGCCACGAACGCGCCGATGATGACCACATAGATTGCAAGCGCCACGAGGAAGGGCGGGATCGGTCTGTAGGTTGCGGCGCCGATGCGAACCGCGGCGCGCGTCGTCTCGATCACGCCGATGACCGCGACGGCCGGGCTGACCTTGATGATGAGCGTCATTTCGTTGACCAGCGCCGGCAGTGCGGCCCGGATGATCTGCGGCAAGATGATGAGGCGAAAGCGCAAGGCGCGCGGCATCCCGAAGGCGCGCGCGGCGTCGAGCTGATCGATCGGAAACGCCAGAAGGGTCGCCCGCCAGATTTCGCAATTATAGGCCATCGTTCCCAGCGTCAGCGTAGCGACGGCGGCGGCGAAGCGCGGGACTTCCAGATCGATGGTCGGCAGCGCGAAGTAGATCAGCAATACGAGCGTGACGGACGGAGTGGCGCGGAGCAGGCTCACAATGGCGGCGACGACGCTGTCGAGGCCGCGGACTTGACCCCAGCGGATCAACGCGAGACCGAGGCCGAGCGGATTGCCGAGCGCGATCGCCAATATGCTGACCGCAATCGTGTTCACCGCCCCGGCTGCTAGTGCCAGGTAATCTCCGTGTCCCACGGCGCTGAAATTAAACGCTGGCGGTGGGAACCTCCGGCATGTGTTCGTAGGTGATGTTGAAGTACTTTTTCTGCAGCGCGTACATGGTGCCGTCCTTGCGAGCGCCGAGCAGGAAGGCGTTCATGAGCGCGAGGAGTTCGGTGTTGCCCTTGACCACTGGCCACGCGATGTACGTCGCCTTTGAGACTGCCTGGCCGACTTCGAAGGTGTCGGGCTTCTCCTTGGCGATCGCTTGCAGGCTGAGCCAGACGTTGACCACATAGTCGACGCGGCCGACCGCCAAGTCCTGATAGGCTTCCGGGTAACCCTGGTAGGGCACGATCTTGCCGAGGCTGCCGCCGGTGGCCTTGAGCATATCGCCAAGCTGCGGCAGCAGCTTGAGCATCGCGCTGCCTGCTTCGACGCCGACCGTCAGTCCGCTGAGATCCTTGATGCCCTGGATCCGCTTGTCGCCCTTGCGCTTGAGGTAATAGTCGACCGACTCGGCTACAGGCGCGCAGAAGTCGAGCGTTTTCATGCGCTCCTGAGTGACCAGAACGGCAGTAACGGCGGCGTCATACTTGCCGGTGGTGACTCCAGGGAGAATGCCGGTCCATGGGATGATGTCCTGGCGGACCTCGAAGCCGGCCTTCTTCTTGAACGCCTCCAGGAGTTCCTGGTCGTAGCCGGTCGGCTTGCCATCCACAGTGAATTCGAACGGCCGGAAGTCATCCTCGGTCGCGACGGACATGTATCCGCGCTTCTTGATCTCGGCGAGCGTTGCCGCATTGGCGGCGGCCGGCATGGCGAGAGCGGCGGCGGAACCGATCAGCAGGCCGCGACGGGTAAGGCTGGATACGATCATGGTGTGACCTCCTTTTTGCCTATAAAAAGCAAGCCTTGTGCCAGCGCGGAAAGCTTCTTCAAGCGGCAAAAGGCCGTGTTTCCTATGGGGACTGAGGAGTGAGATTCCACGTTGCCCACGATATGGGCAGCGGGAGCCGTATGGCCGGAGCTAGGCTGAGGAAGAGGCCGGGGTCGGCCCGTTAGAGCGGAGTGGATGGCCAAGTTCGGAATCGGAGCCTCGGTGCTTCGCAAGGAGGACGAGCGGTTCCTTCGCGGACGCGGGCAATATGTCGGCGATCACCATCTCCCCGGCATGCGCGACGTGGCGTTCGTGCGCAGTCCGGTCGCGCACGCCAGGTTGAGGCAGGTCCGTGTCCCCGAACGATTTCGCAACGCCGTTTTCACGGCGGAGGATTTGGCCGGCGTAAAGCCGATCGTCTCGGCGCCGCCGTTGAAGGGATTCAAACGGTCGGCCGAACCGATCCTGGCAACCGGCAAGCTTCGCTATGTGGGCGAGATTGTCGCCATGTGCGTCGCGCGCACGCGGGCGGAAGCCGAGGACATCGCGAGCACCGTTGCGGTCGACTATGACGAGTTGCCGGTCGTCGCCGACATGCTGGCGGCATCTGCGGATTCCTCGGTGCTGGTCCATGAGGAATGGGGCGACAACATTTTTGTCGCGTTCAGCGAAGGCGGACCGGTCGAGGAGGCGGCGAAATCCGCCGCCATCAAAATCACCAAGCGAATTCGAACGGCGCGCCATTGCATGCTGCCGATGGAGGGCCGCGGCGTCGTCGCCTACCAGGACGCGCGGCTACGCGTGTTGACGCTGGTCACGTCAACGCAGTTTCCGCATTCGGTGCAGACCGGACTCAGCGAATGCCTTGGGATCGATCACGGGCGCTTGCGCATCATTTCGCCTGATGTCGGCGGCGGCTTCGGCTACAAGGGATTGCTCTGCCGCGAAGAGGTCGCGCTCGGCTGGCTGGCGCTGCAGGTCGATCATCCGGTGCGCTGGCTGGAAGACAGCCGCGAGCATTTGACCGCGAATGCCAATTGCCGCGAGCATCACTATGAGATCACCGGTTACGCGACCGCCGACGGCAAGCTCATCGGCATCGACTGCACCGCCTACGTGGATGCCGGCGCTTACTCGTCGTATCCGATTTCATCTTCACTCGAGGCGGCGCAAATTCCCAATCTCCTCCCGGGCCCCTATGTCTTCTCGGCGTACCGGTGCAGTGCGGCTGCGGTGGCCACCAATAAATGCCCCATTCTTCCTTACCGCGGCGTCGCCCGCACCGGCGTGTGTCTTGCGATCGAGGCGATCATGGATGCCATCGCGCGTGAGGCAGAGCTGGAGCCATACGAAGTCCGGCTGCGCAATATGGTCCGCCCCGAGCAGATGCCGTTCAACAATGTGGTCGGCAAACACTTCGACAGCGGCGACCACCCCGAATGCCTGCGGCGCGCAGTGGCGGCCATAGGTCTTGAAGAGGTGAGGCGGCGGCAAAAGCATCCTGAGCCCGACGGGCGTCTTATCGGCGTCGGTCTTTCTTTCTTCGTCGAGCAGGGTGCGCACGGCACGTCCGTGCTCGCGTCGTGGGGCCGGCCGATCGTGCCCGGCTACGAGCAGGCCAATGTGAAGCTCACGCCCGACGGCGAGGTCGAGATCCACGTCGGCACACACTCCCACGGTCAAGGCCACGAGACGACCTACGCCCAGGTTGCGTACGAAATTCTCGGGGTCGACTTCGACAAGATCAAAGTCATTCAGGGCGACACGCTCTATACGCCTTACTCGACCTCCACCTGGGGCTCGCGTTCGATGGTCCATGGCGGCGGCGCCGTCGCCACGGCGTCGCGGCTGTTGGCGAAGCGCGCCGCCCATATTGGCGCCTGGCTGATGCAGGCCGACGCCGCCGAAGTGAGACTCGCGAACGGCAGCGTCATCGCCGGCAACAGCAGCATCACGCTGCGCGACGTGGCCCGTGCTTGGTATATGCAGCCGCAGACACTCCCGCCTGACATCGACACCGGCGGCCTCGACGTGACCGCCGGCTATCGTGCGGCGCGCGACAGCGGAACGTTTACCTACGCGGCTCACGCGGCCGTGGTCGCCGTCGACCCTGCGACGGGGCTCATCGAAATTCTGGATTACGTGGTGGTCGAAGACGGCGGCACGCTGGTCAATCCGATGATCGTCGACGGTCAAATCCGCGGCGGAACGGCGCAAGGCATCGGAACTTGCCTCTACGAGGCGACCCCGTTCAACGCACAAGGCCAACCGCTCGCCACTACGCTGCTCGACTACATGCTGCCCAGCGCGACGGACGTGCCGAACATCCGGGTGCTGCACATGCAGACACCCTCGCCCTATACGGAATTCGGCATTAAAGGACTAGGCGAAGGTGGCGCGGTCGGTCCGCCCGCCGCCATCGTTTCGGCGGTCAACGATGCGCTTTCGCCGCTGCAGGTCGAGGTTCATGATTTGCCGTTGACGCCGGAGCGCGTTCTCGCCGCGATCCAACCGGCTAGAGGACTATTCCCGCCTTAGCCAATATCGCGCGCGCTCGTGCGCGCTGGTCGTCGGGAATGGCCAGCCGCTCGGCAAACTCGAGGCCGGCGGGACGGGTGGCGTCTATGCCCATCTTCGTCACGGTGAAATTCTGCGGGTCCGAAGTCGGGTCGAGAATGGCGCTCTTGGCGTTCGGAATGAAGAAGATGTCCTTATCGGCGCGCACCCGGGTCGCCACCGCCCACATGACATCGTTGAGATCGAAAACATCGACATCGTCGTCAACGACGATCACGTATTTGGTATAAAGCTCGGTGCCGAAGGTCGCCATGGCGGCCATTTGCGGCTCGCCCTCGGCGCCTTTCTTCATCGAAATGAATGCCATGAACGCGCCGCAGGTATTATGCGGCACGTGCACCGCGCGCACGTTCGGTAAATTGCGTTTGAGCGCGTTGAAGATTTCGCCTTCGCGCGTGATGCAGGAAACCAAGATGTGATCCTTGGACATGCCGGACGTGACGGCTTGATAGATGGCGTCGCTTCGCATGCGGATGCGCTTGGCAACGAACACATTCTGGGTGCTGCGATATGAAGCATAGCCGGTGAATTCGCCGAACGGCCCTTCGGGCTCGTGCACGCCAGCGAGAATTTCGCCTTCGATGACGATCTCGGCGCCGGCCGGCACTTCAAGATTGTCGACGCCGCACTGCGCCAGCCGGTACGGTTCGCCGAACAGGCCGCCGATGATCTCGTATTTCCGCGTGTTCGGCGGATAGGCGTAGACCATCGAACCCATGTAGTGCAGCGGATGCGTGCCGATGGTGATGACCGCCGGCAAGGATTTGCCCTGTTCCTCAGCGCGGCGGTGGAACTCGTACATGCGCCGGCGCGAGTGCAGCGAGACGCCGAGGCGGTTCTTGCCCCTCAGCATCAGGCGGTGGAAGCCGGTGGTATCGACGCCGCTTTTAGGATCGCGCGCGGAGATTTGGCCGGCGGTGATGTAGGGCGCGCCGTCGACGGCGAACTGCAGGGTGATCGGCAGCTTGGTGAGGTCGACGTCATCGCCCTCCATGACCACGTCGTTCCACGCAGCCTGCGCCACGGTCTCGCACGGGATGTATTTCTGGCAGCGCTCGCGGAACGCGCCGGGCAGGTCGCGCGCATCGACGCCGAGGCATGCCGCCAACAGGCGCCGGTTCGCGGCGACGTTGGTGACCACCGGAATGTCGTAGCCGTTGATGTGGTCGATCACGACCACGGGGTTCTTGCCCGCGCGCTCCAGTTCGAACACGATCGCGGTCATGTCGAAGCGCGGGTCGATGGGCTCGCTGATCCTCAGCAATTCGTCGGGATACTCGCTCTCGACCATGTGCAGAAAGCCGCGCAGGCTTTGCCTGTCGAGATTGCCGGCGGTCCCGCGGATCATTCAAAACCTCATGGAGTGGCGGAGCAACGAGCCGTTGATGCGGCCAGTATGTTTCAACGCGTAGAATTAGCAAGCATCGGCGTTATCGCGGTTGCGGTCGCCGCCGTCTACCGACTAAGGTTTTGTTAGAGTTGAGCGATCGCTAGGCCGCGACCATGCAGGAACGAGTGGCGATGAAAGGGCAGGGTGTCGGCGCGCGCCTTCGCCGCAAGGAAGACGATCGCCTGCTGCGCGGGCGCGGCCAGTTCGTTGCCGACCTGCATTTCGCCGGTATGAAGGATGTGGCGTTCGTGCGCAGCCCGCTCGCCCACGCACGCGTGCGCGGCATAAGAATCCCGGACGCGCATAAGCGCGCTGTCTTCACGCTTGCCGACCTCGCCGGCGTCAAGCCGATCCGCGCGGTGTCGGGGCTTCGCGGCTTCAAGGTATCGGAGCAACCGCCGCTTGCCAGTGACAAGGTACGCCACGTCGGCGAACTGGTCGCCATGTGCGTCGCGCCGACGCGCGCGCAAGCCGAGGATATCGCGGCTCAGGTCGTCCTTGATCTCGGCGAATTGCCGGTCGTGCACAACATGCTGGCCGCGCGTGACCCATCCGCCGCGCTGGTGCACGAGCATTGGGGCGACAACGACTTTCTTGAAACCTTGGTCGACGTGAACATCGCTGCCGCGCTCGATGCTCCGATCAAGGTGACGCGCGAGATCCGCACCGCCCGGCAATGCATGGCGCCGATCGAAGGCCGCGGTGTCGTCGCCCTGTGGGATTCGCGGCTGGAGCAGCTCACGATCCACTCGGCCTGCCAGATGCCGCACATCGTGCGCACCGGTCTTTCCGAATGCCTCGGGCTCGACGAGGGCCAAGTGCGCGTGATTGCGCCCGATGTGGGCGGCGGCTTCGGCTACAAGGGCATCCTGCTCGCCGAGGAGGTCTGTCTCGGCTGGCTCGCCATGCGCTCCGGTCACCCGGTTCGCTGGATCGAGGACCGCCGCGAGCATCTGACCGCCAGCGCCAATTGCCGCGAACACCATTACCGGATCACCGGTTATGCGGATCGCGATGGCACATTGCGCGGCATCGATTGCGAAGCCATCGTGGATTCTGGCGCCTATTCGGCTTATCCGTTTTCCGCTTGCCTTGAAGCCGCGCAGGTCGCGAGCATTCTGCCTGGCCCCTACGACTTTCCCTCCTACCGCTGCCGTACCTATTCGGTCGCGACCAACAAATGTCCGATCCTGCCCTATCGCGGCGTGGCCAGAAGCGGCGTCTGCTTCGCGCTCGAGCTGGTGCTTGATGCCATCGCGCGCGAAGCCGGGGTCGAGCCGCACGAAGTGCGCGCGAAAATTCTGGTCAAGCCTGAGCAAATGCCGTTCAACAACATCACCAAAAAACACTTCGACAGCGGCGACTATCCGCAGTCGCTGCGCCGTGCCGTCTCGGCGATCGACTTGAACGCGGTGCGCGCACGGCAGCGGAGCGGCGAGGCGGACGGGCGGCTGATCGGCGTCGGGCTTGCGACCTACTGCGAGCAGGCCGCCCACGGCACTTCGGTCTATTGCGGCTGGGGTATCCCGATGGTGCCGGGTTTTGAACAGGCGACCGCGCGTCTGACACCGGACGGCGGACTGGAACTGCGCGTCGGCGTGCAGTCTCACGGCCAGAGTCTGGAGACGACGCTGGCCCAAGTGGCGCACGAGATCCTCGGCATCGACGTGGGCAAGATCAAAGTGGTGCACGGCGACACCGCCATGACTCCGTATTCAACCGGCACGTGGGGATCACGCTGCATGGTGATGGCAGGCGGCGCGGTGTCTGTCGCGTGCAAGGAGATCGCCAAGCGAGCCACCAAGGTCGGCGCCCAACTGCTGCAAACCGACGCCGCGCAGGTGACCGTGAGCGGCGGCGAAGTGGTCGGACCGCGAGGTTCGATCACGCTTCGCGAGATCGCGCGGACCTGGTATCTGAAACCGCAAAATCTGCCGCACGATGTCGACATGGGCGGCATGGAAGCGACCGTCGGCTACCGGCCGAATCCCGACACCGGCACGTTCAGCTACGCGACGCACGCGGCGCTGGTCGCCGTCGATCCGGAGATCGGCAACGTGGAGATCCTCGACTACGTGGTGGTCGAGGACGGCGGCAAGCTGGTCAACCCGATGGTTGTCGACGGTCAAATTCTTGGCGGCATCGCCCAAGGAATCGGCACGGCGCTCTACGAGGAAATGCCGTTCGACGCTTCCGGGCAGCCGCTCGCCTCCACGCTGGCCGATTATCTGCTGCCGGGTCCGGTCGAAATGCCGGCGCCGCGCATTGAACACATGGAAAGCCTTTCGCCTTATACGGAGTTTGGCGTCAAAGGCGTGGGCGAGGGCGGAGCCATCGCGCCACCGGCCGCGATCGCCAACGCCATCAACGATGCGTTGCGGCCGCTTTCGGCGGAACTGCTCGTTTCGCCGATCACGCCGCAACGGGTGCTTGCGGCGATCGCGCGCGGCCGCAACAAGGCTTAGGCTGCCTGCCTCCCGCACGCGCGGGGCGAAATGCGGGCACACCCCTTGCTTGGAAGGCTGTACGCTGCTTGGTATTCTGGGTTTCAGGCGAACCGCGCTAGATTGAGCGACGACAACGAACACGGATAAGTCCCATGGCCCAAAAGACCACCGCCGAAAAGACCACCTATGACCTTCTCCTCCGCGGCGGGCGCGTCATTTGCCCGGCCTCCGGCATCGATGGCATTCGCGACGTTGCGATCCGCGATGGCCGCATCGCCGCCGTCGAAGCCACGATCCTTCCGTCCAGCGCGCGCGAGGTGATCGATGTCTCCGGCAAGCTGGTCCTGCCCGGCCTGATCGACACCCACGCTCACGTTTATCAGTACGCCACGGGCCGCTTCGGCCTGAACCCGGACATGGTCGGGGTGCGCTCCGGCGTCACCACGGTGATCGATCAGGGCGGTCCGTCGTGCATGACGCTGCCGGGTTTTCGGCACTTCATCGTCGAGCAGGCGGATACTCAGGTTTATGCGTTCCTCTCGGCTTATCTGGTCGGCGGCCTCGAGGGCCATTACTACCCCAATCTCTATAGTCCCGACTGCGTGGACATCGAGGCAACCGTCAAATCGGCGGACGCCAACAAAGACATCGTGCGCGGCATCAAGGGCCACGCCGAGATCGGTGGTTTCGCGCGTTGGGGCATCAAGGTTTTGGAAATGTCAGCCGAGATCGGCCGCCGCACCGATCTGCCGCTCTATGTCCATTTCGGCACGCTCTGGGGGCTGCCCGAGAGTGGCGCCAATGGCGAAGACGCCGACACGATTTTGGAGCGGGTGATTCCGAAACTGCGGGCCGGGGATATCCTGGCCCATCCGTTCACGCGCCATCCCGGCGGTTTCGTCAACCGCGAGGGCAAGGTTCACAGCGTCATTCGCGCCGCCATCGACCAGGGGCTCAAGATCGACGTCGGCCACGGCAGCCACTTTTCTTACCGGCTCGCCCGCGTGGCGCTCGCCGCCGGCATTGTGCCGCACACGCTCGGCGCCGACATGCACGGCTACAACACCGAGGTACCGCCGCCCGCGGGCACGCCGGCGCAGCACTACGACGATGAAAACCATCCGTTCCGCGGCCAGGCGCGCTTCTCGCTGACGCAGGCGATGAGCTCGATGATCGCGCTTGGCATCCCGCTCGAAGACGTGGTGCCGATGGTGACGACAAAGCCGGCGCAGATGCTCGGGCTCAGCGACCGGCTCGGTGCGCTCAAGCCCGGCTATCCCGCGGACGTGTCAGTGCTGCTGGACGATCGCGGCCGCTTCATCCTGCGCGATAATGAGGACACCAAGGTGATCGCCGAGCGGTTGCTGCGCCCGACTTTCTGTCTGCGCGCCGGCAAGCGCTTCGACGCCGACTCGCCGATCCTGCCTCAGGCGGTTGCCGCCTAGAGACGGCTTGGATCATGGCTCCGCCCGGGATCGATCGCGTCGAGGATCTTCCGGCTGATCCCCGGGACAATTGGGCTGCACTCGATCAGGCGGCGCGCAACGCCGCCTACAACAACAATGCGGCCGTCGTCGACAGTGCCAAGTGGATTGAGCTGCGCAATAGCGCGTCGGCCGTTTTTCGAGCCGCTCACCCGCGGTTCCTCAATCTCGCCTATGCGCCGTCCGAGCGGACGGCGTTTGATCTCTATCCGGCGGTCTATCCGGGCGCGCCGTGCCTCGTCTTTATTCATGGCGGCTACTGGCAGCGCAATTCGCGCGAGCTGTTTGCGTGTTTCGCCGAAGGTCTGGCGGCCGCGGGATGGGCGGTGGCCATTCCCGGATATACGCTTGCTCCGCAAACAAACCTCAGGGGTATTGTCGCCGAAATCGGCCAGGCGTTGGACTGGCTGGCCGATAACGGCGAGCGCTATGGAGTGGCCGGCCCGCTTGTCATAGCCGGATGGTCAGCCGGCGCCCAGCTGGCTGTATTGCACCTTCAGCATCCGGGCGTCGCCGCCGGGCTTGCGGTATCCGGAATTTACGATCTTGCGCCGCTGCGCGACACCAATCTCAACGAAGCGCTCAAGCTCACCGACGAAGAGATCGCCGAGTTCTCGCCATTGCGGCTGCCGGTCGTGCGGAAGCCGCTGATCATATCGTTTGGCGGTGCGGAATTGCCTGCGCTCGTGCACGACGCATGGCGTTTGCACGACCTGCGCAGCCGCGACGGCGCGCCCGGCAAAATCCTGCCAATTGCCGGCGCCGATCACTTCTCAATTTTGCGGGAACTGCAGATGCCCGAAGGCGCCCTGGTCCGCGCCGCGACCAGCCTAGTCGAGAACTGGGCGTGAAAATCAAAAGAGATTAGAAAATAAATAACGTGGCGCTCCCTAGGGGAGGGAGACCGCGCCATCCGAGAAGCGCAAGAAATGCCCATTTCATTGGTATTTACCCTGTCGCCAATATCTGTCGCCAATGCTCTGTCGCCGATTGCTGTCGCCGAGTATAATCGCCGGCATGTTCAATCGGAGTGTCAATGCCAAGAGCAAAACACGGGAGCTATCTATTTCAGCGCCCTGGCTCCTCAAATTGGTGGGTTAGACTTAGGTCGCCGGGAGGCCGGCACGAGAAGAGCCTAGGGACCGCCGACAAGCGGCAGGCTGAATTACTAGCCCTGCCGCTGATTACGCGACACAAGGCCGATCTTATTGCTGCGCGCCCCCGTTTGGTAACGGTATGGGCTCCCCGGCTCGCGCCGGGCTTGCACGATAGCGTGGACGGCGGACGCATTGCCGCGACCGAGCGGGAATTGAGTTTCTACGACGCGGCCGGCAAGCTTTTGCGGACGGAACCGAATGGCGGACCTGCACAGCGGCTGGTCGCCGGACCATACGCTCGGCAAGCGCAGGCAATACGCGTAGCGCGATCACGGTCAGTGGTCGCGCCTCGCAGGGACACGCGGCCGCCGGCAAAAAATGGTGACGATGGGATTTTTGACACGTACTTGAAACACGCCAACCTAACCGGGTATTTCGAGCGCGAAGCGCGGAGCGTTTGGGCGCTGTTTAAGCAGTTGACTAGCAACAAGCCGCTGAAGGAATGCGACCGCGACGACGGCCGCAAGCTCGTTGCCCATTACGAAGGGCAGGGGCTCAAGAGCGCCACGATCCGCAAAAAGGTCACGTGGGTCAATGCGGCGTGCAACCTTGCAATCAGAGAGGGCAAGCTGCGGTTCAATCCGTTTGGCTCAATTGTGCCCAAGCGTAACGACGCACAGACTCGCCTCCCGCTCAGCGAAGCGGATATGAAGGCGTGCAGGCACAATCTCTACAAGCTCAGCAAGTCCGATCAGGTGTTGTTCCGCTTGTTGGCTGCGTCCGGCATGAGACTGTCCGAGGCTTTCGAGATTGACAGCGAGTTGAAGGAACGTGGCGTCCGATATGTGATCGTCGGAAAGAAAACCGACCAAAGCTTGCGCCGAGTCCCGCTCCCTGCCGATGTTCTCGTCCATCTGCCAAGACGCATCAAAGGGCAGTTGTTCACAGGTGGCGCACCGGCCGCTTCGAAACGCTTGAACGGGTTCGTACGCGACGACTGCGGTATTACCGATCGTAACAAGGTCGTCCATTCTCTTCGGCATCGTGCGCAAGATCGGCTCCGCGCCGCAGGATGCCCACAGGACGTGCGCTGGGCACTGCTGGGCCATGAGGAAAAAACCGTCGCGGCCGGATACGGCGAAGGCTTCCCAGTGACGATGCTAAAAAAGTGGATTGATAGGATCGGATTTTGAGCGCAGAAAGCGAGACGATTCCCTCCGTCGGCACCATTAACTTTTTCGGCCCTTATCTCACAATGCGTCGCGTTGCATGAAGCGTACGCCTAAGTGTCACGCGCCGACCATGAAGCGGCGCAATTGGTTTGGCGAGACGATCGATCTCAGCTTCCAGAAATGCGTTGGCGATCAATGTGATTCTCAAGGCTGCGACTGCGTCGCCCCAGCAAATTGCGAGAGCTCCCTGCACCTCATCTTCGATCGCATCGGCGGCCATCGGGGATCTGTTTGTGCAACCGGTCACTGCTTCGACGCGATTTTCAGATCGGAGTTAACGGAGGGGACGCACACGCCCGGCGTTACAGCCATCCGCGCTCTCCGAATGCAGAAAGGTCAACTCCAGCTGGGGCATACCATCCACCCGAGCGATAGCGGGCGCCAAGCTTCAGAGCGACCTCCTTGTTGCCATAAGGAATCAGTAGCGGCGTGCCTGCAACCGAATTTGGCTGCGCGGGAGTCAGTGAAGTGCCAGAGGCCTCTGGTTTGCGTTTCCGAGACCTCTTCGTCATCGCCGTCGATTGAGGCGCAACTGATCCTGCCAGCGTGTAGGCGGTCTTGCGACCGCGCTTGCGGCGCTTCACCTCTCGGTTCGAGTATATCCACGCGGACATGGCAGACGAACTGGCCTTGGCCTCCTCGGGAATGATGACACCTTTCCCCTGCGCGATCCTTTTGGCATACAGCAACTGTGCCGGACTTGGCGGTTTGGGGTCGACTTTCCCCGGCGTTTCAGCTTCGGTTTTCTTGGGCGCGTGTTCGCTGAGAAATTTTCGGCAAATCGATATCGACGTCTTGTAGCCGGGCGGAGGTTTGATGCCCTTCTGCCGGGCGAGGCTGTTGGCAAAGCGCTTCATCGCAGGTGTCGGTGGAAACGTCCCGCGGCCGTTGACGACCGCAGCGCCAAGCACGGCAGGCCCGCCGACGGCGGCGCCTTCCTTGAGCTTGCCGATGATTCGCTCGGCGACATTGCACACTGCGTCAATCGCACCGATCATCTCCTGCTTGCCGACAACGACTTCGTCGAGCAGGCATTCAAGTTGCGCCGTCACCCCCGGATCGACCAGAGCCGGGTCGGCCTGTTTGAGAATACCGAACAGCGACAAGCCGGCCTCGGTCGGCACGATGTGCTTTCCCTGGGCAATCAGGAAACCCTGTTTTTTCAGCCCGCCGATGATCTCCGCTCGGGTCGCCGGCGTACCAATGCCCTTGGCCTCCTTCAGGCGGTCCCGCAGAATCTCGTCGTCAACAAAGCGCCAGGCATTTTGCATCGCCTCGATCAAAGTGCCCTCGTTGTAACGCGGCGGTGGGCGGGTCTCCTTGTCCTCGATTTTCGGATCGTGCAGTTGCGCGGTCTCACCGTTGCGCAGCGGCGGCAGCAATTGCGCCTCGTCGCCCTTTTCGTCGGCGGGCTGCCACTCCGGGAATGCTGCGCGCCAGCCGAGCTCGATGGGCTGACGGCCGGAAGCGCGGAATTCGAAACCACGCACGTCGAGCGTTGCGGTTGTCTGCCGGTAGCGGAAGTCGGGCATCAGGGCGGCCAGATAGGCCCGCGCGATGACGTCGAACAGTTTCTTCTCGTCCGACGACAGACGAGGCCAGACCTCCGGCAGTTTATCGATCGTGTTGACGTTGGGAATTACGGCGTGATGGCTCGCGCCCTCCAGGCCCTTGTCGTAGAAAGTGCCGCTCGCACCCCTCCGGATCACCGGCGGCTCGGGTACGGGGATTGTACTGAAGGACTGCCCCACCCGCAGCCCGGCCACGATCCGCGGCACGTCCGATATCAAGCTCTGCGGCAGGTAGCGCACCTCGGCGCGCGGATATCAGCCGACGTGCGTCTTCAGCTCGTGCGCTCATCTCCTCGCTCAACCACTCCTGATAGGCTGCAATGGCATCGGGCACCGAATGAGCGGCGCTCAATTTCTTCGAGAGCTTTAGTCCGAGTTCGACTTCGGCTGTGGCACGCGACATCCAGTCACGGCTCATCTCCTCAAGTGCATTGAAGAACTCACCTTGAGCCCCGAACGAGGCGTTGGCAGCTCTCCTGTTTGTTTCCTCGGAAGTGGTGCGAGTGGACTTCAAGCCAGCTCGGTTATTCGAGTGGTGTATCCGCACGCAGGGCACTGTTCCTCGAAGAAAAGGAGATTACGCACAAGCTCGATGAACTCAGAAAAAGACGCCGCCAACTGCCGTGGGTGAAAATTGAGAAGCCCTACGGCTTCAAGGGACCGAATGGCAAATGCACGCTTGCCGATCTGTTCCAGGGTCGCAGCCAACTCGCCGTCTATCACTTCATGCTGACGCCGGGCTCCGATCACGTTTGCAAAGGGTGCTCATTCGTCGCTGATAATTTCGACGCGGCACGCAAGCACTTTGACGACGCCGACCTGTCATTTGCTGTGATCTCGCGCGCGCCAATTGAGCGAATCGAGCACGTTAGACGCGCTTTGGGCTGGAGCTTTCCGTGGGTGTCATCCTACGACAGTGACTTCAACTATGATTTCGGGGTTTCATTCAAAAGGCAAGACCTCGTCGCTGGCACGGCCAAATTCAATTACGACACGATCCCGCTCAAGAGCAGCGAAGATATGATGGGCGCCAGCATTTTCGCCAAAAACGAGAGTGGTGAAATCTTTCACACTTACTCGACCTATTCCCGTGGAATTGAAAATCTGATGGGCGCTTTCATGTGGCTGGACCTTACGCCCAAGGGCCGCCATCAATTCGATGACGGTCACAGCCGGCTCAGCGACGATGGCCGAGACGTCCATGCAATTGGGCAAACTACCGGCGCAGCGACTGGTTGTCATTGATACCTCGTGGCAACGTCGCCAATCTCGACAACTTTCGCACCCATCTCGACGGAAATAATCCTCTGAGCTTTGCGAGAGATCGATTTGTCGCTTCGCAGTCGCTCGGATCGAGGTGCGACTTATCGAACAAATCATCGGCGCCCGAGTGCGGGACAGCGCGCGGCTGGTCTCGCTTACGAAAATGACGTGCGGTTACCACAATTTCCGACGACATCGTATGTACCCGCATGGTCCTGCTATCCCTTACGAACCGCCCCTCCAGTCAGGGCGTCTCACTTGCGGACGGCAAGATGCTCTCGACCGAATTCTGCCGGGGAGGCGGAATACCGGCACAACTCGGCGATGCGGAATGTAGCTGGTGAAAAAAATGCGTTCTACGACAGCGCCTTACCTTGGCGGGCTGGGCTATTTTGCTTGGACATCGTGGACTGCTTTTCGGACCACCGCGACGAGGGAATGCATCGTGCACGGCTTAGCAATCCATGCCAACGGATTGGCAGGCTGAGCGCGCGCCCGCGTCTCGGAGGTGTGGTGAGCGGTCGCGAACACAGACCGGATTCCGTGTAATGAAAACAGATCTATTGCGGCGTCAACCCCATCGCGCCGCCCGCTGAGGCGGATGTCCATGACGACAAGCAGGGGTCGCTCGGTGCCTGCTAGTTGAAGTGCCTCCTCCGCGGAAGTGGCTATGCCGACTACTTCGAAGCCCGCGTCGCGAAGAGCACTTTCCGAAGCGATTAAATAATCGTCCTCGACGATCATGATTCTTGCGGGTTCGACTAATCCCTTCGCGGCACCCGAGGCGTCGTCGCGCGAAAAGACAATTCGTGGCCAGGTCGGCAGGGGAGCCAGCTGACCTTGCGGCATGGAAGGCGGGATATTCATTCTCTGCGGTTTTCCGCGATTTCCTTCACGAGAACTGGACGCTGCAACGAGTGTTCGGATTTCGAGTAACCTCAAACTTGCCGCGAAGCTGGCGCGCGAGTCCTTCAACTAGTTGCAGACCGGAAGATTGCTTCCGCACTGATTGAAAATCGAAGCCTAGCCCCTCATCTTCGACATAAAGAAGAAATGAGTCAACCTCGCGTGTCAGTCCAACGCGGACCGTGGACCGGCCGCTTCCATTCATGCCGTGTTTTGTCGCGTTGGTCAGAAGCTCGTTGACGATTAATGCAAGTGGCATCGCCGTATCGTTCGAAAGCTGTACGTCGCCGGCCTCACAAACGATCTTAACGTCACGCGAAAAAGTCTGGCAAGTCGTGTGACAAACGGCTTCCAGAAATTCTTGGGCATTGAATCGGGCGGCGTCCACTGTGCGGTAGAGGACTTGTTGCGCGGCGGTCATTGCGGCGATGCGTGTGCTAGCCTCATGCAGAATCTTCTTTGCTTCGGCGCTGCTCGTTTTCCTCTCAGCGAGGTTCAACAGCGACTGCAATGTCTGCATGTTGTTCCTGACGCGGTGATTCAGTTCATTGAACAGGACGCGTTGCTGCGTTTCGGACTGTCTGCGCTCGCTGATATCGACCAGCATGTTTATGGCGCCGACAATCTTGCCATTCGCGTCGCGCAATGGAGTGGGATAAGGAATGAACGGCACACGGGTACCGTCCGGGCGTTCGGCGATGGCTTCGACGTTGCGGATAGGGCGACCTTCTTTAAGCGCCACCGCCGTCGGGCATTGGTCGTGCGGCAATGGCGCACCGTCCGGCCAATATAATTTCCAAGTCACACACCATTCGTCGCTGCCGAGAGTCGGCGTCCGGCCAGCTAGAGCGGATTTCGGCTGGGTTGAATCGGGATTCCCTAGCAGGCTTGGATAGTTGAGTCTTGCGGCATTGATTCGAATTCTGGAGGACGGATCGATGCCGAAGCCATGCTCCTTGGAGTTACGCGA
>JBAUYV010000285.1:0-3996 GCA_049584975.1 Xanthobacteraceae bacterium
GGAGCCTGTCCGAGTAATGCAAAAGTTGAGCTTCGGGCACAAGATATAGTATTACTGAGCAATGCCGTGTACTGTGTATAGTACACTTGCTTCAAAAATCCGATTACTCGGACAGGCTCCTAGCGCCTTTCGATCCGCCACAACGCCCGATACCTTCTCGGAGTAGACCTTCGCTGCCCCGGCTTCCCGAAGCGCAGCGTCTTGCGCCGCCACTGATTGGCCATCAGTCGAGACCCTGGCATAGCCATAGATTGTCATCGCCGCGCTTCCTTTTCGTGCATGACTTTTGCACATCTTATCACGAGCGATTTCAACGTCAATTTCTTTGTGCGAAAGTTATGAGTTTCGTTCAGCGACTGTTTTGCCGAGCTGGAGCGTTTCCCCAGGCTGGGCCCCACCCCCTGCCTCGGTACCAAGAAACATCCTCACACCGGCAGGCCCCAGGTAGTCGTGCTAAATCCATAGAGGGCTTGCCGGAATTCGCCACCCGTGATGGTATGAGGTCACAGGAAAGGGTGTTGGGAATGTTTATACCACGGCAAGTCTCGGTATTTGCTTCCTTGTCCATACTGTGCGGCAGCCCAATTCACGCGCAGGACGTCGACGCATTGTCAATTCCGTCGCTCAGAGTGACTGCGCCTGATCTATCGGCCTTAAAATTGTGGCCAGCGATGGCGGCGGCACAATACTGCCAATGTATTATCTTTAATAATGGGGGAATTTGTTCGGTTCCAGCGTTGGGAGACGGCCAACCTTGCACTTGTTCCGGAAGTGATACGGGCGTCACGAAATGTCCACACTGAACGGGACTATATTACCGAAATAATCCAGATGACGAATTTTGAAAAACAGGCTTTGGGGGAGATAAAGGGCTTTTTCTTTAGACGAAATCTAATTTTCGTACGTTCCGTTTCCCGCCCCTACCCCCGGGGGCAAAAAATGCCTTCGCGCGCTCGCTCCCAGGGGCCGGGAGCAAAAATTATGAAATTTGCGAAATAACCTCGGCTCAGTCAGCCCAGCTCTGGCGGTCCCACACCAAGCTCAGCGCTGTCTTTCACTCGGCCAAGGGCTTGCATCGAAGATTGAGGAGGCAATCAAGCGGAGCGAGGGCCATCTGGTCAGCCCCTCAGCAGGCCTCGGAAGGTGGCGAATGAGTGCGCTTCCGAGCACGACCTCCGAGGCTCGTCGATGAGACGGGATGTCGCAACAAGAGGACTTGCGCTCGTGTTCACGCTGCGTCTAATAGGGTGTCCCGACGACGCAAAAATAGGGCCACCCGTAAGCGGCCCAGAGTCTAGGGAGGAAACGCCCAAGGAGGGCATGCGATGCAGAATCATCGCATGCCTTTTTTACACCTGTACGGCAGCGGTCTCAATTTAGATTTTGCAATCGTGCTGAAGTTTGCTGCGACGTGTGGCCCTTTTGCAACAAAACGACATCGCGTACGTCAGAAAACTTCCTGTGTTGCGATTTGCTGGACGTTTTGACAATCCCCACTCGCTTTCCTAGCCTCACATTGCGAATCAGAAGCTTGGTTCTTTGAGGAGAACAGTGGCTGCGAAAGGTATGAGGAAAAACCCGATGCAGGATTTGTTTCAAAACTACGTAGACGATCTGAACAAGCTCCGTGACGCCTTACATGATGAGCTAGCGGTCCAAGCGAGAGAGCTCTCAATGGCGATGGGCAACTACTCTCAGCGCTGTGAGGCGGCGCTGGCATCGTTCATGGAGAAGGTTTCGGCTTCCGGCGTGGAGGTCGAAGCGGCTGCGGCGGCGAGATTCAATCAGTTTCGCGGTCTTCCTGTGATCGCTAATTTGCCTGATGTCAGTGACGGACCGCTCGCGCAAACCCCAACAAACGCGGAGCAAGAGACAATCGAAACCGTCGCAGAGCGGGCGGTCGCCGATAGCCTGCAGGTCGAAAGCGATGCGGATCGCAAGCCCAACGTGGGCCGCCTGATGGCGCTCGTTAAATCGGACCCGGCCGCTTGAACAAAAGACCTGGACGCGGTCGCAACAGTTTGCCTGCAACGGGAAACTCCATGGCCTAGGTTCGGGCGATCACCCCGGTCGGGCCGCCCTCACGCTGCGGCACATTCCTCTCGCCTTTGATGGCGGGCACTGCTGTATTGTGAATCAACGGAGGTTCCGGTGACCGACGCAGCGACGGCGAGTTCTGCTCGAAGATTGGCAGTTTTTTTAGATGGGACCTGGGATCGGGCAATCGGCAATACCAATGTCTGGCGTCTTAAGTCGCTGTGCAGGGGCGACCAGAATCAGTTGATCTTCTATAGCGAGGGCGTCGGCACGAGTATCGGAGAGAAGATTCGGGGCGGCGTATTTGGTTACGGCATCGACGACCAGCTAACGCGCGCTTACCAGTGGCTAGTCGAGAACTATGGCGACGGCGATGAACTCTTTATTTTCGGCTTCAGCCGGGGTGCCTTTGCTGCTCGAAGCTTGTCCGGGCTTATTTCGCGATGCGGTGTTCTAAAGCTTGGCGCTCCCTTGTCAATCGACCAGCTCTATGCCCGCTACCGGAGCGGCGACCACGTGCCGACCATCCATGAGCTTCACGGTAGTGCACCCCCAACTTCTAACGAGGACCGATGGCTAATTCGATATAGTAGTCCGATCTCCGTGAAATTTACGGGCGTGTGGGACTCGGTAGGCGCGGTTCCGACTAATAACGCGTTTAACGTCTTTACCGGGGGTGACCATAGCTTTCTCGATGTCAATCTTAGAAAAACTGAAGAAAACGTATTTCATGCTCTAGCGATAGACGAAAATCGAAAGCTATTCGATGCCGACCTGTTGAGTCAATACGTGGAGGGGACCGATCCTTCCGCACTGTTTCACTCCCCACGTTCCCTCGAAAGTGTCGAACAGCGCTGGTTTGTCGGATCACATGGTAACGTGGGCGGTGGCAGCTATGATGATCTGCTTTCCCAGTTGCCATTGAGATGGCTCATGTCCAAAGCCCAAAGGCACGGGCTCGAATTTAAGCAAGCCCTTGATATTGACGAGTCAGCGGCAAGCGGCGAAATCGACGACTCCTTTAAGGCTTTCCTGAAAGGAGCCTACTCCCTATTGCATGCTGAGCAACGCTATTGGCGTCCCATCGGCCGGCCTCCGGAGCCCCGCACCCATACGGTAGTTCATACAATCAATGAAACTATCGACGCGTCGGTGTTCGATCGATGGCGCAGGGGCAGCGGGTACCGCCCAAGGAACCTTGCCGAATGGGCGGCTGCCCGGAAGGTCAAGATTGAGGAACTTACCGGATCACTCTCGGCTGCAGACCCGTCGATGACTGTGTCGGACTAAGCTATTCGACGGTCATAGAGCTGCGCCGTTCTGGTCGAGGTGTGATTGGGATCGCGGCAGCCCTTTCGAGCTTGCCCCCGTTCTTCAGCCATGATCCCGGTCGCCCGAAACGCTTTCCCAATCTCAGTCCACGACTTGGACGCTTATTGACGCATCCGCGTTGCCGTGCGCGAACAGGTCGGTCTGCGGAAAAGGTTGGGAGAGGTGGCGACGGCGGCCGGAAATCCGCTTGACCATAGCATCCATGAGGCCGACTTTCTCCCAATGAATCAGCACGCCTTCGAACTACTGAGCGACGCGACGCCCGAAGGGTTGTCCGCGCTACGCAAAGCGAACCAAGCATATCGTACGGTGCCGTGGCCGGCACCATACAACAGTACGCGGCATCGCTTAAACAAAGGAGACGCCCGTGATCTGTCCTGGATTCCCGACGCATCGGTCCACCTCGTTGTAACTTCACCTCCATACTGGACACTCAAAGAGTACGCGAAGAATGAGCTGCAACTGGGAGAAATCGAGAACTACGATCGCTTCCTCGTTGAACTAGGGCCTGTCTTCAGTTGAGGCGAGAACGGATTGGAATCGGACGCAGAACGTTTTGTGTTTCGGATGCGCGGGGGATTCCCGAATCAGCAAATGTCTGACTCGTGAGTGGTCGGCCCGAGGAGG
>JBAUYV010000286.1:0-5229 GCA_049584975.1 Xanthobacteraceae bacterium
TCGCGTAACTCCAAGGAGCATGGCTTCGGCATCGATCCGTCCTCCAGAATTCGAATCAATGCCGCAAGACTCAACTATCCAAGCCTGCTAGGGAATCCCGATTCAACCCAGCCGAAATCCGCTCTAGATCGGGAAACTCCTCATGGATCGCAAGCTTGCCACGCGGCAGTCGCCGGATGGTGACGCTCGTCAACTGTGCGAGCGCTTCCATTTCTGCGCGAGATTTTGGCGGCGTTTCATCTCCGAAAATTACTAGCGTCGGTTTATTTGCTCGCCGTACAAGATCGAGAAAGGCCTCGCGGGTGGCGACGAAGTCGAAGCCTCCGGTGACAAACCGCACCGACGCGTGGCGAGCTCCGTGAGCTCTCGTGTCACGGCGAGCTTTGACCGGAGGCGATCGCCGGAAAGCCAGTTGGGATCGCTGTAGACATGTTCTCGCGCCATTTTGACCACGACGAACCGGCTGACATTCAGGCGATAGAGCAGTTGCCCAATTATCGGGAGGTCGACGGTCTTACGGGCGCGATCAAACCAGGGACGATAAGCGCCAATCATCGTCGGGAGCGGACCTCGCCAAGTAGGTGCGATTAACACGAGACGGCCGATTGTGTTCGGCTGATTCGCAGCTTGGTACAGGGCGTAGGTCGCCGCATGACCGGCTGCAATGACTGCATGCGTTCCAAGCGAGATTTCGTTGAGAAACCAGTTAAGGAAGGCGGAGAGAGTTTCAGGTGTCCAATTGGCCCGCAGACGCGGCAAGTCGCCGAAACCTGGCCAGTCGACGGCCGTAACGTGGAATGTACGGGCGAGCAGTTGGAGCAGCGGGCGCATTTCGGCCCGGGTCGAAATCGAACTCGGGGCAGGCAACAGAACGAGAGAGGGGCCGCTTCCGCCTTCATCCACCTCAAGCGTGATCGCCTGGCCTTCCCACTTGCACTGAATCCTTCGCGTCGTGGTCATTATCACCCGATTTCGGATGTGCCCCCCGCTTACGCCTTCACGGGCACGGACTCCAGTTGGGCAAGCGTCATAGTCTCAGATGCCGGCAGCAGTCGGGCCGAGTTCAGGATAAATGTTAATTCAGATGCAACGTGAATAAATGCCGCCAGCAGCGGGTTCAAAAAGCCGAGGCTGGCGAGAATAATACCGACAGTATCGACTGCGATCGTGCCTGCGAAATTCTGCCAGATGATCTGACGGGTGCGCCGCGCGATCGCAACTGTATCCGCAAATCGCACAAGATCATTTCCAAGTAGAACAATGTCCGCACTCTCGCGCGCCACATCGGTTCCCGATCCCATGGCGATGCCGACATTGGCTTCGGTCAGTGCAGGCGCGTCGTTAACGCCATCGCCGAGCATTGCGACCACCCGGCCACGAGATTCGAGCTCCCTGATCCGCGCGAGCTTGTGCTCTGGAAGCAGGTCCGCCTCGAACTCACTGATCCCAATGTCGTGCGCGACGGTTGCCGCAACCGCTTTGATGTCGCCAGTGAGCAAGATCACGCGCATATGCATGGCGAGGAGTGCCTCAACGGCACGACGCGCTTCTGGCCGCACTGTATCGGCAACTACGATCTCCCCTAAGAGCTTTCCGTCGCGCGCGACAAAAATCTCCGATACTGGTTCTGCGTTGCAGACGGCGTTTGCCGGCAACGCGACGCCATGATCGGTCAAGAGATGTCGATTGCCGACAAGGATCTGCAGGCCGGCCACAATAGCCGCGATCCCGCGACCAGGCGTGTAATCGAACCGCTCGGGATCAGAGATGTCCCGTCCCTGCGCGCGCGCATAGGAAACGATCGCTTGGCCGAGAGGATGCTCGGAACGCGACTCGGCTGCCGCTGCGGCGTCAATGAGCATTTCCGCGGCTACGCCGTTGGCCGGCTTTACGAGTTGAACTTCTGGCCGTCCAAACGTGAGCGTGCCGGTTTTGTCGAGGACAATCGTGTTTACGCGGCCCAATGTTTCGAGGTACAGCCCACCCTTGATGATAGCACCGAGCCGGGCCGAGCGGCCTATCGCGCCTAGAATCGCCAACGGTGTGCCGGCCGCGATACCGCAGGCGCCGGCGACAATCACCACCGAGATCGTCGATCGGATATCACGGGTAATTAGGAACGTGAGCGCGGCAGCGCCGAGCGCAAAATAGACAAGGTAGCCCGCCATTTGGTCGGCCAGACGCTGCACGGGTGCCCGTGATCGCTCAGCTTGCTCGACCGCCTCGATGATCTTGCCATAGCTCGTATCGCGTCCGATCCGTTCGGCCCGCACTTCAATCGCACCTGATTGATTAATCGAACCGGCATAGGCCGCGGCGCCGGCTATTTTCTCGACCGGCATTGATTCGCCGGTGATGCGCGATTGGTCGACGTAGGAATGGCCGCTCAATACCGTGCCATCGACCGGGACGCGCCCACCCGGATTGACCAGTACGGCATCGCCGACCCGCAACTCGGCGGCCGAAATCTCCCTCACGCCGTCCGGTCTGCGGACGGATACTGACCGCGGCAAAAACTCAAGCAAATCACGGATGGCATGTCGGCCGCGCGACACCGTCATGCCCTCAAGCACCTCGGCGACGAGCACGAAGAGAGCGATGATCAGTGCGGTAAAAAATTCCCCGATGGCGGCTGCGGCAACGATGGCAATCGTCATCGACAATTCCATCGTCATGCGACGCGAAAGCAGGTTCTCAAAGGCCTCCTTGAAGATCGGCCAGCCACCTGCCAAGAGGCCGATAATGCCGAGCACGCTGATGCCGCGAATTGGCTCCCAGACTTTAAACCACACGGCAGCTGCTGCTATCGCAACAATTGCGATGTGAGCCAGTTCCTGCCATTCGAGACCATGCTCGTGATCGTGGTCGTGCGCTTCTGCCACCGGCAGCGTCGTGCGCTCCTGCGCTTGATCGGCAAGGGAACCGCTGTGTGTTTCGGCTTCATGGAGGACGGTCATGCTTGACGCTACCTTAGGTAAGAGCGGACGACTTCGATCAACTCATCGGCATTTTCGTCGCGCACCCTCGCAGAAAGCGATGGCGCAATGACATGGCATCTGATGTGATCTTCGATCACTTCCGCCATGAGGCCGTTTACGGCGCCGCGGATCGAGGCGATGAGTTGAAGCACGTCTGCGCAGCCAATCTCTGACTCAAGAGCCCGTTCCACGGCTTCCACCTGCCCGCGAATGCGACGAACGCGGGCCAATAGCTTTGATTTCTCCCGAACGGTATGCACCACGGAACCTCCGTCGTGATATAGGGGGGTACCCTATATAGCTCGCAAGGCTCATGTGCGCAAATGTTACTCAACGGCCCCGGTTGCTGGCGTGAAGCGATTCTGCCATGTCGATTACCTGGTGGACGGCCGCCTGCATCATGCGCACGGCGACCATTGCGACGACCACGGGCCGGTGCGCTGGCTTGATGGTTGCATTGGCCCCTGCAGCGGCCATGCGCACAGCGTCCGCACCGCTGACTGAATGCATTGAACATGCATCGATCACGGCCTCCTTGCGCCATAGAAATGTAATGTTATAACGTTGCATTTCTCGGCGTTAACGTCTGCAGATGCCCCGGCGGTTCCGCCACAGACGCTTGACAGCCCCGAGCACACGGCGAGGTGCGATGGCGCTTCACTACAGGGATGCACAAGATCGGATCGGCGGCGGAATGCTGCTTTTGATGTCGTGGAATGGGTCCGCGCCGTCCTCAACCCAGACGACGAGACGGTCGTCAGCGTCAACGGCCACCAATGCGGCGATCCGGAATGCGCCAGCGCGGAGACGGTCATTCTTCTAATGCAGCCGAACCAAGCGACCGTGGCAATCAAGATTTCAAAGTCAATCGAGACGGTCACCGAGGCGGACATCTCCGGCGCCCTTGAGCCGCTCCTTTCCTCCGTGCGCGTGATCTGCGTTCGCTAACTCGCGTTCCTGTCTGTCAAAGGAGATACGTCATGCCAAACGCCCCAAAGCAAACCCCCGTCACGGTTCTCACGGGGTATCTCGGCTCCGGAAAGACGACGCTATTGAACCGCATTCTCAGCGAGTCGCACGGCAAGCAATACGCCGTGATCGTCAACGAATTCGGCGAGGTTGGCATCGACAACGATCTCGTCGTGAATGCCGACGAAGAAATATTTGAAATGAACAATGGTTGCATCTGTTGCACGGCGCGCGGCGACCTGATCCGCATTCTCGCCGGCTTGATGCGGCGAAGCCGCAACTTCGACGGCATATTGGTGGAGACGACGGGCCTTGCTGACCCCGCGCCGGTTGCGCAAACTTTTTTCGTCGACGACGAAGTGCGCCGTCGGACCAAGCTCGATGCCATTGTTACGGTCGCCGACGCGAAGCACCTCCTGGGTGAGATTGACCGTGCCCCTGAAGCCCAAGAGCAACTAGCCTTCGCCGATGTCGTGCTGCTCAACCAGACCGATCTCGTCAGCGCCCAGGAGTTGACAGACGTTGAAGTGCGCATCGCCGGCATCAATCCCTATGCTATTGTCCATCGTACCCAGCGCTGCAATGTCGATTTGGACAAGGTTCTGGGAAAGAACGCCTTCAACCTCGACCGCGTCCTTGAGTTCGAACCCGAGTTCCTGAACGAAGCCCATGAGCACGAGCACGATGAGCAGATCGCAAGCTTATCGCTCACCACCAATCGCCCCATGAAGCCGGAACGGTTCGTGCCTTGGATACAGGAGGTCACACAGCGATTCGGCATGGATATCCTGCGTATGAAGGGCATTATCGCCATGCAGGATGATGATCAGCGTTTTGTGGTTCAGGGCGTGCACATGCTGATCGAGGGCGACCGTCAGCGTCCCTGGAAGCCAAGCGAAAAGCGCGTAAATCGACTCGTCTTCATCGGCCGTTGGCGCCGGCGCCTGTACGACCGTGTCATAGATCGGCTGGTCATCATAAGGATCGGTCACAACGGGGGCCGACGCTGGTGCGACGACATCGTAGAGCGGCGGTGCCGGGTTGACAGTCGCGACCGTCGGCGCGACCACCCTCCGCGCCGGCGGGACAACGCTGTAGCGCACGGTGGTTTGCCGCGTCACCTCTACGCGATGGCGGGCGATCGGGCGCTCAGTGCGAACCGTCGTGACGGTTCTGACCGTCTGAGTGGGTTGCGTCACTACGGTGGTCGGCGCAGCGACCACCGGCCGTTGCGCGATGATCGTCCCATCGGGTTCTTGTGTATAAACAGCTTGAGCATGAG
>JBAUYV010000287.1:0-4225 GCA_049584975.1 Xanthobacteraceae bacterium
GCAGGGCTTCAAGGACGGCAAGGGCTTTGGCCGTGATCTCGCCGTAAGCCTTGCCCTTCTCGGTGCGTCTCATGAGCGCACGGGCAAGGGTCATAACGCGCGCCTTGGCGTTGCGGTCGAGCGGGCGGGGGCGTCCGTCGCCAAAGACCTTTTCGCGGCGGGGGCGAAGGTGGCAGGGCAGGGGGGTTGCTAAAGACATGGCTTCTCCGTTCGGGTTTAAACAACCCGCCCGAAGGCCAGAGACGAGTTAGACAAGGCTCCGCCGTCGCCAAAAAAAGGCTTGCAACGATTCAGATTTTCAGGGAGTATCAGAACTGCCACGTACTGATATTCCCCGCTTGTCGGGACACCGACCCCGCCCTTCTAGGCGGGTTTTGTGTTTCTAGGGCTGTCAAACCTCATCGAATCGCGCTGCGGGATTGCGGCGCATGACCGCGAATCTTGAACTGATTTGCTGATTCGGGCTAGCGGAAATTCACACAGAGGCAGCGCGGCTTTCTGGGCCATGGATTGGCGGCCTCAGATCATTGTTGCTGCCGGTACGACGTATGGGTGACGGCTAGTGACGGCTATGCAAGGCAAAAACTTTTGGAGGCACTTAACTGCCTAGTAGATGAGGGACCGCTTCGGCGACGACTAACCCATACAATTCCTCCACTGTCCCAACTGATCCACAGCGGCAGTGTAACTGACGACTTATTAGCCACGATAGAAGACATAATGGAGGAGCTAAAGGGATCGACGCCGACAGCTATCGGTGATTACTACCGGCCTCGCTCACATTTGTCGCCGAGACGCGCGAGAGAGATCGCACGGGAGATTTTAAAATTATATACTGACGTGCACGGCGGCATATAAAATCTGCCTGCTCAATAATGCCCTCCCCCATTAGAGCAGATACCAGCTGCTTACTCTCGCTGGGGTGACCCCTATATTTAGCAGTACATGTAGTTGTCTGCCCGGTCCCGGCTCAGGGCTAAACGTGAGCGTTTTACAGCTCCATGGTCTCCCGATGTCAGTTCCACAAGTTGATGTTTCCGCAGAACTTGGTGGCTGACCAATTGCAGCAATGGCTTCGGCCTCAGTTTGACCTACTGCAAGACGCAAGCTCGCTTGTCCCACGTCAACTGATGGTGGCTGTGGTTGAGGAGCGACCTGATAGCTTGGTTGTACAGATTCGTGACATCCAGTCAGTACAGATGCTAATACAACCATGACGATAAGTTTGGTTTGTCGCATTTGCTCGTCTCAGCGACCATGTTCTGATGCGCGGCGAATACGCTGCGATAGCCATTGCCAGAACTTAGAAAGATCGATGCCCATTCCCATGAAAGCAGGCTTGGCGATAATTGCATCACTCAATTTTGGAGGCATTGATTCCGCCTGCTGCGGAACGGCCGCATTTGCGTTCTCTAGTGGTATAAAGCCCGTGCCCCTTAGATACCCGATCTCGATTTCACGCAGAGCGCCGTCAACTCTCTGGCGAAAGACTGCCTGATACTGAGCGATGATACGTTGATGGTCTTGTGGGAAACCGTTCGGTGGAATTCCTCCAAGGACAACATTGCTCAAATTTTCAAGATGGGGTCGTGCCCAAGCGGTTATCTCTTTTGCGGGCTTTCTCATGTGCTGGATGAAACCGATCAGGGTCTGCTTGGCCTCATTGATAATCGCCGCGTGAATCTTGTCCGCAGCATCTGCTACGGTAATAACCACACGGTTGCTCTGAAGCGCTCCCGCTTTGATGGCTTCGGACGTGATGCGGTTCTTCTCATCAGCAACCCGGCGACGTGCCTCGTGCATCAACATCGATAAGGCATAGTCAATGTCTCTCTTGGCGGGCGGCTCGAACATTTACGTTGCTAGTCTCGAAATCGTCGCCGGTCCGACGTTGTAGCTTTTCGCCAGTTCCTTGAGCGTCGCGCCCTCGGCTCGCCGCCGCCGTGCTTCTTGCTGCTGCTGCGGCGTGAGTTTCGGCGGTCGGCCCATGTGCTGCCCACGCGCCTTCGCACGGCCCCGGCCTTCTGCTGTGCGTGTGCGGATAAGATCGCGCTCTACGTCCGCTAGTCCGCCTAGAACGGCAATCATCAAGCGCCCGGTGCTGGTGGCGGTGTCAGCCCACGGTTCCGCCATTGAGCGAAATTGCGCGCCTGCGTCCACGATCTGCTTGACGATGGCGAACAGGTCGAAGGCCGAGCGCGCCAGCCGGTCAATCCGCGTCACCGTCACCACGTCGCCAGGGCCGAGGGCTTTCAAGAGCTTCAACAGTTCGCGCCGGTCGGCTCGCGTGCCCGTCACCTTCTCACGGAAAATCTTGGCGCATCCTTCGGCACGCAACTGCTCAAGCTGCGCGTCGAGCGTCTGGCCGTAGGTGCTGACGCGGGCATAGCCAAGGCGTCGGTTTGGCGGGTGAGTTTCGGTCATATCTTACGGAAACTCTAACCACTTGAAAAAGTAGGGGCAAGCGAAATCTCCGAAAGTCTTGACTTCTGGCACCGCTCGAAACTCGCGTTCCGCGACCTTTTGAGAGGCAGGAATCAAGAATGAGTTTTGAGAGGCGTTTTCGGAGAGTTCGGCGGCGATCCGCTCGCCGCCTCGTCACCCTTTCAAAAACCTTCCTTTTTGAGAGATGGCAACCCAAACGGCGGCGACTTGGCTTCGATACATTTGAAAGTCGGTGATCCGGCCATGAAAGCTGAGATGCAGTTTCTTCAAATCAGCGAGACGTCGCCGGAAAAAGGGTATAAACAACTTTCGAGCGCCGCACTCTGCGGGGGCATGACGGCGCGGGGAGGGAATCGCCCAAGCAAATTTTGGGACAGAAACGTCGGCGCAGCCCGCCCACCCGGGTTGCCGCGCAATACGCGAAAATCTCCCACGACAGGCGGGACGCTGAATGCCCCTGGACCCACCCAACTGAGGATATTTCAGCATGCGCTCTTTACCATCCATCTGCGGCATTGCGACCGCACTCATCGCGCTGTCGGCGACAGCGCCGAGCGCCGTCGCACAAGAGAATACCGCCACACTCACCTGTCAGGACGTCGGCTGGGACAGCGGGCCGCCGGAGCCTCTCGGAGATCGCAAAGGCCATGGGATCACGGTTGGCCAGTATAGTTGTCGCGTCGATTCGGGCCCGATGAGCGGCGGCGTCTCGACCGGCACGATTATTTGGGAATGGGACGGAACCAACGCCGTGGAGCTCTCGGAGAGCGGCGTCATCCGCAAGCCGGGCTCCACTCTGGTGTATCGGGGCACAGAGGGGAAACTTGCGCTGACGATGGCCGACGGCAACGTGACCGGCTTTACTGCCTCTCTAAAGGGCCAAAATCAGCTGGGGACCGGCAGTGCGGCGTCGCTGGCCGGCAAGCCATTCACCGGGACGTTAAAGTCCACGGGCCCGTCGCAGTTTACGGTTGAAGTCAAGTGGTAATAGCGCGACAGAGAGGCCGCCGCATTTGCGCACGGTAATCTCACACGACAGATCGTCTCGGCGGTCGTTGGGATCGATTTTCATGGTTTGGCTTACGAGGTGTTCTTGACAATGGTCAGCTCTCAGATGGTGAAGTACCGTGGGGGCAAGACGTAGTGATCGAAACAATGGAGGCGGTGCTAATCGAAAGCTTGGAACCCCCGTTAAACCGAAGGCGTGGCGATAATTTCTCAGGAGCAGAATATATCCAAGCGCCTGACCCGCAGATTGAGAAAATCAAAAACAAGGCGTTCCTCGATAGGATAACCAAACAACTGGACGCGGAGTAGCGAGCCACCTTCGCCGCTTATTCGCTTGAACCCGCGCGGCGCGGCCTCGCGGGTTTTGTCGCCTTCACGCCGCGCCGCTTTCCGTCTCTCAAAAGTTGCGGATTTTCCGCCGAAAGGCGCTTCGTCCTAATTCTTGATTTTCGCACCGAGGCCGAAAAGCCGGGCTATGAGGGGTGCGTTTCGCCAGTTGGTCGCCGCCATTCAAACTTCTCGCAAACGAACTCGCGGCTAGGAATCAACGGCGCAGGGCCGACGATCTTTAGGCCCGGATGCGGATTGGCACGGTTTTCAGGGTTCCAGCAACGGATGCCTTGCCCGATTCCGACATGCCAGCCCATATACCGGCAATTCACGCAGCAAGCTTTGTCCGAGGGAATTTGGTTGCGTGGCAATGTCATGGGATCTTTTCTGGGAGTTCGCCAGCGATACGCTCGCCGCGCCGCGGAACGCCTGCTTGGGGCGG
>JBAUYV010000288.1:0-1814 GCA_049584975.1 Xanthobacteraceae bacterium
CTGCGCTCCATCCAGGAGCTGCTCGGCCACGCCTCGCTGTCGACCACGCAAATCTACACCGAAGTCGACGCCGACCGCCTGATCGAAGCCTACCGCGCCGCCCATCCGCGCGCTTAAGCCAAATTCGTGTTACGTTCCCTGAGCGTCTTTGCGAGCGAAGCGAAGCAATCCAGACGAAGATGCCCCTGGATTGCTTCGTCGCTTCGCTCCTCGCAATGACGGCAAGCGAGCTACCATCGAGGGGCCGACACCATGCCTGAAGCGCACGAGCAACTGGAACACGCCGAGCACATGCAGCACGCCGCCGGCGAGAACAGAAAGATCGCCATGCTGATCGCCGTGCTGGCACTGTTTCTTTCGTTCTCGGAGACTCTCGGCAAGAGCTCGCAGACCGAAGCCATGGACGCCAACGTGAAGTCGGCGGACACCTGGGCATTCTTCCAGGCCAAGGATATCCGCAGGACCACAGTGCTGGCGGCGGCCGATGAGACAACGCTGCTCAGCGCCGGCCTGACCGATCCGGCCGCCAAGGCCGCCGTCGACAAGCAGGTCGACACCTGGCGCAAGACCGCCGAGCGCTACGAGTCCGATCCGAAAACCGGCGAGGGCCGTAAGGAGCTCGCGGTGCGCGCCAAAGCCCAGGAGGAGGATCGCGACCTCGCGCTGGCGAAATACCATCACTACGAGATTGCGTCCGCGGCGTTTCAGGTCGGCATCGTCCTCGCCTCGGCGACGTTGATCACCGGCGTCTTCAGTCTCGCCTGGTTCGCCGGCGGGCTCGGCGCCATTGGGCTTTTGCTGCTTTGCCTCGGCCTGTTCGCACCGAACGTGGTGACGTTTCTGTAGTTTGGCTGTCGCATTTCATCACATCGTCATGGCCGGGCTTGTCCCGGCCATCCATACGGATGCCGCGTTTCCCAGCCGCAGTGCAGCATGGAGCGAAGCGCAATGATGCGCTGCAGGCTCAGGATCGTCACACGCTTGGGGTTTGTTACGATCCCGCGGTAATTACACTGCGGGCGGCGGCAGACCGGCCTGCATGCAGGCCGCGCGAAGCGTATTCACAAGCAGGCACACGATCGTCATCGGCCCGACGCCGCCGGGCACCGGCGTGATGGCGCCGGCAACCGCGACAGCCTCGGAAAATTTCACGTCGCCCACGATGCGGGATTTGCCGCCTACGGTGACGCGATTGATCCCGACGTCGATGACGGTGGCGCCGGGCTTGATCCAGTCGCCGCGAATGAACTCGGCGTGGCCGATGGCGACGCACATCAGCTCGGCGCGCTTGCACAAATCCGGCAAATGCTGCGCGTGAGTATGCGCGACGGTCACCGTGGCGTTCTCGTTGAGCAGAACCTGCGAGAGCGGATTGCCCACGATGTGCGAACGGCCGATCATCAGGGCGTCGACGCCGACCAGCGACTTGTGGACGGTCTTGATCAGCTTGAGGCAGGCGATCGGCGTGCACGGTACCAGCGCCGGTAAACCGGACATCAGCCGGCCGGCGTTGAGCGGGTGAAACCCGTCGACGTCCTTGTCAGGGTCGATGCTGGCGATCACGCGTGCGGTGTTGATCTGCGGCGGCAGCGGCAGCTGCACCAGGATGCCGCTCACATCGGCATCGTCGTTGAGTTTCTGGACAAGCGCCAGCAACTCGGCCTCGCTCGTCTCGGCGGGAAGATGAAAATCGAACGGCCGCATGCCGACTTCGACCACCGCTCGCGTCTTACTCCCCACGTAGCTCTTGCTCGCCGGATTGTCGCCGACGAGGACGACGGCCAAGCCCGGCTGCAGGCCGTGGGCGGCGGTGA
>JBAUYV010000289.1:0-30449 GCA_049584975.1 Xanthobacteraceae bacterium
CGGCACGTTTGAAAATGTCTCGTCGAGATATTCATTAATGACAGTCGACTCGACGATCACATTGCCGTCATGAACGAGCGTCGGCACCACCGCCTTGGAATTTAGCCTCTGGTATTCGGGCGCGAACTGGTCGCCTTTCAGGATGTCGAGATAGTGACCCTCCCATGCGAGATTTTTCTCGCCGAGCGCAAAGCGTACCTTGGCGGCGCAGACGGACGAGCCGTGATGATAGAGGTCGATCATGAGGTGTCCTCCGCTTTTTTAATCAATGAAAGGCGATGACCTTCAACGACGCCATCGTAACGGCCCAATTGAGCATCCCGGAAGGGGGCAAAAGGCACTTCGCTACTGCAATATGAGACGTTGGCCGATGACCGGTTTGGGTCCACGAACCGCCGCGCCGCTTCGTCGCAGTCGCGTCGGCAGTGCCCTCAATAAGAGACACGGAGCATCGGCAAAGTCGGGCGCGGGCGCTTTACCCCCGAAACTGCCGGGCGCCTTCTGACGGTGGCACGGTGTGACGATTGTAGGCTAGGGCACTGTGCCCACAAGCAAGACACGCTGAAACGCTACAAGCGGTCGTGCATCGTCAGCGTGCCACCGTCACTGTTAAGGGGCTGATCCAAGTGGACGCACAGACAGTGGCTGCTTCTCCCCTAAACCTCCAAGAAACAAAACGACAAGAGGAGCAAGGGGCAAACAAACAAGAGTCAATGATCAACCGTCCGCGCGACCCGAAAGCCTAAGTCGCTGACTCGGTAGTCGGGAACGGTCGCAAAGCGATGAGCGGAGCGGAGGTTTCTGTAACTGGTGTTCCAGGAACCGCCGCGGATGTCCCGGCTAGGACGGGGCCCGCAGTCGTCCCACGCCGAGCCGTCCGTCGGCGGTGGATGGTAGTCAGCATGACCTTCTACTGGCGCTCCAGAGTAGTCACCCAAATAGCAGTCCTCGACCCACTCGCTGACGTTGCCAACCATGTCATAAAGACCAAATCCGTTAGGATGGAATGACCCAACCGGCGCCGGTTGCTTGCCATCCCATTTGCTTCCGCAGCCAGCGCAATTGGCATTGTTTGTGCCAAGTTGGTCGCCCCAGGGGTAGGCCGTTTGCTTCCCGGCGCGCGCCCCATATTCATATTCCGCTTCGGTGAGGAGGCGGTACTGTCTTCCGGTCAACTTGGTGAGCCACGCGACATATTCCTGGGCATCGTCCCAACTGACGTAGATAGCCGGCTGGCGCCCGCGCCCCCACGCGTGATCCGGAGGAATATAGCGGTTGCAGCCGTCGTCGGCGACGCAAGCGTCCCACTGCTCGAAAGTCAATTCGAACTTGGATACAGCGAAAGGTTTTGCGATTGTCACGTTGTGCTGCGGGTGCTCGTCGTCGTCGCCTTGGCCTGCCGGCGATCCCATCATGAATGATCCGGCCGGAACCACGACCATCTCCGGGCAATCGGTACACTCCTTGAATGAATCCTCCGGCTTGAGCACGCGCTCCTTTGCGGCCGCAAGGACGTGCACATTCTCCAGCTCATAAAGGCGTTCCTTCACCCAGTCTTGCTTCCACCAAGCGGCTAGCCCGGCGATGATCGCCGCAATGAACACGCCGACCAGCGCCTGTACTCGCCGTTTTCTGCCCTTTGCATCTGCCTCCGCTTGCCGGCATGAGGCGAGGTACGCCCGATCGGTCGGCTCCAGGTTGGCGGAGAGATCAGGCCGCGCGCTTAGCCGCTCCGCAGCGACCAACCGATCCATCACGTGCGTGAGCCACGCGCGGTCTCGGTTGTTTGCCGCCCAATCGCGGCTCGCCCGTTTGACGCCCTCCAGCACCGCGAGCAGCCCGGCATCCTCTGTCAGCCAACCCTGCAAAAGGCCCCATTGGCGCAGCAGCGCCTCGTGTGCGGGCTCGATGGTCTTTTCGCCTGTGTCCTTGGAAACATCGGTCGCAAGCAGACGCTGCTCGATAAGGTGCTGGATCAACGGTCGGGCCTCGACGGGGATTTCCGACAACCGGGCGACGCGGCGACGCGGTGCGCCGGTGTCTGGATCAATACCGGCCAGCCAGGGTATGAGGCCGTGTCGCAACAGAGCCAGCCGTGCGGCAGGATCCTTCGGGATCGCTGGATCGGCATCGGCGGCCTTGAGGGCGCGCTCAACCGCCGCCTCGATGGAACCTGTGATGCCGCCAAGGCTCCGATACTCGGCAACGGTGAGGTCGCCGTCGCCGCCATGCTCGACGTAGAGACGCTCCAGCGTGAAGGCGAGCAGCGGCAATGCGTCCTTGGCACTGCCCGCCTCGATGTCGGTGAGCAGCGTGTTGGCCAACGTGTCTTCGACTTCAAGCGGCCGTTCTGTCCTCGCCAAGCGCTGTGCCGGACCTTTTATCACTTCGGCATAGGACCCTCTCGGCATGGGCGGCAGGCTGAACGTATGCTGGCGCAGGCCTTCCAGTTCTTTGACGAGCTGGAGCCGTTCGTAGTTGTCGGACCTGATTGTGAAAACGGCGATGATGGCAGGCGTATCTTGGATGAGCAGGTCATGCAGCAACACAAGGAAGGCCTGAGCCTCGTCCTGGCCTTCGGCAAGAAACAATTCCTCGCCTTGATCAACCGACAGGATCAGTGTTGGCGTTGTTGGTTCGGCATCGGCGTCGAGGGCGATTGGCGTCGCCTTATCGGCAAGCGCCTTCAACAGTGGGCAGACCGCTGACGCACCGCCTTCAATGGCCGCTCGCAGCTTGGCACGCGTCGTCGCAATGCCGACCGACTTGAACGCTTCTTCAAGCGCAGTAAGTAGACCAGTCTCGCCGTTGGTCGCCGCTCGCTCTGGCCTGATGATCGGCAGCGGCAGGAAGTGCCGGTCGTCGCGCTGAAGTCTCGGAAGAAGGCCCGCGCGCTAGAACGATGACTTGCCGGAACCCGACGCGCCGAGAATGACGAGCAGACGCGGTGGGGTGGTCTCGCACAGGCCGCGCAGTTGGTCGAGCGCCTCAATGACTGGTGCGTCGCGCCCAAAGAAGATACCGGCGTCCTCGGCTTCAAGCGGGCGAAGGCCGCGATAGGGCGGTCGGTTCGGATCGTTCGCTGGTGGCCAAGCGAAGTGTTTCGGATCGAGGCCTGCCTGCTCAAGCCCATGCTTGAGACGCTGTAATCCCTCCGCCGAGAAAGTGACATGCACTTCCTCGTGCGTGACCGGCAGGACAGCGCGCAGCAGGACATGGTCGCGACCGGCGACCAGTTGCACAATTTGCCAAGTGCCAGTGAGGTGCGCAGGCAGATCGGCGACCGCGAGGTCTTCAATGAGAAGGCCGAACAACCGCTTGTTTAATCGGTGCGCCAGGTGAAATTCTTTAATGCACCAATCGGAGGCGAGCAGTCGTGTCCAGTACGCAAGCGGACGAAGACACCATTTTTTCCATGCAACCCGACAGGTGTAGCGTGAACGACTCCGGAACGTCCCAGGAACTTAGGAACCAGCCGCTTCAATTAGGCACTAGAGCCTCGGAATTACCAACGGCGAATGACTTGAAGAAACCAAGTGGAGCCCGCGCTAAGGGGCAGCGCGAAAGATGTCAGCCTGCACCCATGACGCCGAACGTGATCAACGATTCAAATCTATGATCGCATCCGTCACAGCTCCAAAAGTGACGAATGGCCTCGCTGCCGCACTCTGAATGTTCCGGCGCTGTCATCAGCTCGCCGCATTTGGGACATGAGGGCCGGCCGAAGTACCGTTCGTGAAGAAAGCGCATCCGCATAGCAACTTGCTGTGACATAGCGAACACCTCCCACTGCTACAAACAGGTACGGACTACCCACGCTGGCTGGGTTGAAACACATAAGCTGCCTTTATGTCATCCAAATGATGTCATCGCATGCTCGTAGTGAGCCTGTGCATACTGTGGAAAAATGTCTGGAACGATTAATTGAAATGTTTCGAAGTTCCATCAATATGATGGAACAAGCGCGGCCGTCTATTTGTTTCCTGTGCCGCAGTCGCCACCGAGCGCTCGAGGCGCACTTTGAGGCGTCGATAAAATCGGTGCTGCGTGTCACGCTCGACAACGTTAGATGCGATCCTAAACGCCGCAGTATCGCGCATATGCAACATCAGCAACATGGCGCGACCAAAACAACCATGACAACATCTGATAAACTCACACTTTCACCACGCCTTAAAACGCAAGCGCTCGCAATGTTCTCAACGCGGCGGCCGCCGCGTTGAGTGTGGAACCTCCCAAATCGATATCCGAACTTCAGAATCGAAATGCCGAGTGGAGCGCGGCCAGGACAAGCACCAGCGCGACTGCGCACCAATCCACGATCCGCACCGATCTTCCGCTTTGCTTGCGTGCCGGCACGTTGTCATTCGCCGCAGGCGAGCCAGCCAACGTTACCGGCCAGTCCGGCGTCCATTTCAGTCTGCGCTTTTCATGAGCATGCGCCATCGAACCCTCCCGTCTCGGTATGTCGTTGGAACCTTTGCTAGGAGTTGGGCACTCGGCAGACAATGCGAAATGCGTTCGATTGGTTCCGTGACGAGGTACAAGATAACCTCCACGCATGCTCGCAGAGTGCAAAGCTGAAAGCCGACTCGCTTTTCGATGCGTGGAACCTGCCACGGAACCCCGCTTGCGGTTTTTGAAATGAAACTGTAAAGATCGCAGCGAAAAAATCTTCGCATTCTAAGTCCTGTACTATTTATTTGGACCGTATTTACGCTGACGACGGCTACGGAAGCACCACAAGGAACAAGAAGCGAGCCCCGCGTCTTTAACGGCTAAGCTGAGCTTTTGATGCGCGGCTCGGCCAAGCGGGAGGCACCGGACCCCGACGCCTAGCCGGGGCTTCCTACATTCCGCTGTCTCGCTTGTCGCTCGCCTCGCTGAACCCGACTAGCTGCTCGGTAAAACCAATTCTGGGTCCAGTCTCGGTTCTCGAAGTTCCCGGAACTGAACGCGGCAACCTCCTATATATTTCAGCATTAGCGACATCGTCTGGGTACGAAATTCGGCAACATCCCGTGACCGAAAAACTCCGGCAACATCCGGAAAACGCACAATCTCGCCACGCCAAGTATTTCTTGAAAGTCGAGCTCTGCTAATTTCTTCTCCGCGGAGCGACACTTCCCAAGTTCGCGACCTTTTCTGGACCCTATTACGTCCGTTCCGCGATTTGCCAGCGGCTTTTAGCCGAACGTCAGGGAGCATTTACATGATGTGTCGGAGCAGCGAATGGCATAGAATTGTTTTGGCTGAGGGGCCTTCCCAATAGGAGAGTTCCCAGATGTGTGATTACAGTCTTCTCAACGTGATGTCGCGACCCGCGAGGGTTGGCGACAAACTTACGACGCGCAACTTTGACACGGGCACGCGAGGGTTCGCGGCGTCGGAAGATGCGAGCGTGGCGGTCTGCGTTCTCCCAGGAACGGAGTTGTCGTTTGCCGAGGAGATCACGTGCATAGCAACCGGAATGCCGGGTCGGGCCACGAGGACTATCGGTCACAAGACGGCGATCTTCCGGCAAATCAACAAGGAAAAGGCGCTGGCCCATCACGATGCGCTGGAATTTCCGGACGGCCAGGCCCTACTCTTAACATGCTTGTGCGAGGGTCAGCGGGCAACGGTGCTTCAGTTGCCGGCCGCGCCAAAGACAGCGCTTGAGTCTGAGAGCCAGCGGCGGGTGGCTTACGCAGGCTGAACGTTCGCGGCGAGTGTCAACACGGTGGCTTGCCTAGGCAGGTACCGACATAACGGCGAGGCCCCGGCCCGCCTATACACCGGGGCTTCCGTCGTTATCCGGCATCTGGCCTTCCATAGGTACCGAGAATTCCTATCCCAGAAAAAATGGATTACCGCAAAATTACTGTCCGCGTGCCGGTGATGAACAAAGTGCAGCTCTTGCTTGCGCCTGAACCATGCAAAATGCCGAAGCCGCGATCTCTCGGAGTGGTATTCCTTATCGAAAAAGATTTGCGCGTAGAACGATCCCGTGCCGGCGACTACCATCACTACAAAAAGGCTGAGCGGCAATAGAAAATAAGCACACGCTCCGACTACCAAAACAGGGATTAAGAAATACGGTGTAGTGTTGCCTTCATCGCCGAGGTACGTCCGTGAGACTAGATGATCATCGGAATAGTGGGTGTGGTGGAAGTTGATGTGATTGCGGAAAATCGCGCCGCCGATCGGATGATGAGCCACCCTGTAGTGTATCAACGTCTGCCCAAATGACATGACCAAATGCGTAGCGACGGCCGTTACGAGGAACAGCGAAAGAGTCAGAACGAGCGGCGATATCGCCTGGAGGCATGAGCGCATCCTGCGGCTTAGGCAACCAATCTAGCACCGCAGCTCCCGCGCGCCCACACGAAAGACGCCTCAACGCGCAGCACAACACTTTCCTTATACGTCAAGCGCCCGCATTTCCTTCCCACTCGGCGTACGCCTTTGGAGTCCCGGAGCGTTCGGAAACTAAACCAGGACCGGGCCGACCTAAAGCGTCACATGGACAAAGGAGGCGTAGACCATCATCCCGCAGATCAGCGCTGTGATGATTGTAATAAGGATCATCCGCAGTCGATCACTCATTGAATACCTCAAAATGGAGGCATTTTCATCTCTCCAACGCGCAGTTGTACCTCTCGTTCCCGGACCCGAGTGGCGACCAGTCGCGGGCAAGTTTCCGATTACACTTCTGGCATTGCAGACGCCTGAGACTCAGCCCGCCGTGCCGGGCTTTCCATTCGATCGGGTTAGAGCTACAACATGAGCGCACCCAAGGAGACTCAAATGAAAAATGGAAAAAAGAGGCGCGCGTGGACCGCTGGAGATGTTCATACGTTGAAGTCGATGGCGAAAAAGAAAAGTCGGGCAGCGAACATCGCGAAGAGCCTGAAGCGGTCTGAGGGCGCGACGCGCCAAAAGGCGTTCAGCATCGGTCTGTCTCTCGACTCGCGCGGTTGAAACTTCCCGTTCAGCTTGGGACCTCGCGCCCCGCCACTTATCTTGCGCGCCGTCAGTCATCGCTGGAAAAAGGAAAGGCCCCGCCGAAACGGAGCCCTTCTGGAGGTTTGCGGAACCCACCGGGAATAGGCCCACATTGGTATTTAAGAGCGCTAGCCGGAGCTCGACAAGCTCAAATTATCGGCTTGGACCGGTGCGTTTTGCCTGATCTCTAACCAGAGACACTCCGACCCCACATGCGCAGCACTATTCCATTCGGCGCGTTCTACCGACGCCCCCTCGCCAGAGCCCCGAGTGCGCATGCCACGCTAAGCACACACGCCGAACCGAAGGCATCGACAACAATAGATCGCCGAGGAATTCCAAACCCATCGTGCACGAGTGCATAGAGAATGAGTGCCGTAGCGGTGGCGCCAAGAAACTGCGCGGCATATCGGAGCGCCAAATACATTTGGCGACCCTATCACAGTCGCGCAGAAGCATCACCCCGGTAGACAACCGCCCTCTTCGTCCCCTGCGACAACTCGTCTGCTCGATCCCTTAAGTTGTAGCGGCCGGATTTCAAAAAAATAATGCACCGAAATCAGGATTTACGCGTAGGGCTGGCAATAGGGCTTAGGTGTTATGCATCGGAAACTGGCAGCATTCCTTGCGGACAAATGGATTCATTTCTGGACAAGAACGTTGGTAATCAAAACCACCGGGCGGCGTTGGCCACGAAGCAAGCGAAAAAACTAGAGAAGATGTGGTAGGTCGTCTAGGGACGACCACCATTGTCGAACTTGTTCTCGGCAGCGAATGCTTTGAATTCGGCTACCGAATATGACTTTTTGTGATCTACGAGTATCCGATACTCCTCCTCCGGCTTACAAGAAAATGCGATAGCCTCAGCGGTCGTCGCGAATGCTCCCTGGAAGATGCCGGGTTTGCCACCTATGTCCAGATGATAAATGCGGAACCGTTTCGGCGTCATCCGCAAAGGATTGAGGAGCACAACGTCCACTTAAATCCAGCCCGCTACGGAAATCTCATTGCTATCGATGGCTTGATAAGCCAGCTCCAGCGCCGCACCGGATGATTGTGCAAGCGTAGTGGTGAAGACGAGCTTGGCAGTGCCCTCGACGCGCATTTCTTTGCCGTCTTTCCCGCGGATTTCCGCTTCTCACTTTCCCGCCTCTCTCAGATGCGCGGTGACTACATAATCACTCAGGTTTGTCATGGCCAACTCCGTCAAATATCCCCTGAGCGTTCGCAGCCGACTGTTCTTTCCACTTCTGACCCTTTGCCATGATTCGGTCCACTTCGGCTTTTTCATGATCGGTGTTCCGCAAATGCACTGGAATGTCAAACGTGTCCGTCAAAGGCCACACTAAGGCGGCTTCGCGAACCCAACCCTCGACGTTGCTTTCGTTCGATCCATGGACAAAGTGAGGTCTGCCATCACCCGACGATAGTTTTACACTACTCCCTTTTTGGTACGCCCATATCCGTACCACATCGCCGCTACTATTGAGTCCGTAAATGCAACAGACCAGTGCTTCCGCTGTTCCACTTTGACTCCGTGCGCGCATAAAAGCTCCTGACTATCCCCATGACGGCGCCAATTCGTACACAGGCGGGTGCCACACGTAAGGCACATCTTGCCTCCATTCCTTCGTTCGATTCGCGAGGAATTTGCGTCCAGATTCAGTCGAAAAGACGCTCTATCCACAAACGAATTCGTCGGCTTTCAAGGCACCGATCATCAGTAACGGTCGCACTCACCAAACAAACCGGCCCAACCGAAGCTCCGCGCACCGCTCAACCGAGCGCCTCCACGGCCCGCAGAAGCCAATATCCGTGACCTGCGGGTCTTCCAATTTCCGCGCCCTATCCATTCGAAATCTGTGACCTGGCGCTCGTTGCGAAGGCAGTCAGCCGCCTTGTCTATTTGTAATAGCCGACGCCACAGCCCTCGTTGCCGATGCGCGTCACGTAGGATTCCTTGGGAATCGGATTGGTGGTTCCGGGCTTCGGGAACATATAATCCACTGTGCTGACAGTTCCTTCCGGCGCATTCTTAATTACGTCGAAGGTTCTCTGTCCGAGAGGGTTGCCCCCAAGTTTTATGGTGCGAACGTCTTTCACCATCATGGCCGGATTCACGTGCGCGGTGAATATTCCGTCGTTCATGTGGAAGCAAAAGATGTAGAGGTCTCAGTCGTGGTAGTCCTTGTTGCTCTTGATATTGAATGCTGCAAGCGCCGCACCCTCGTTAGCCTTGAGCGCGGCGACTGCGCGATTGAGCATGGCCCTGGCTTCGGCCGCGGTGCCGGATTGCTGGGCGACCGCCAACGCTGCACTCGACAACAACGCAACTGACGCCAACGCGAACGTTAGTAGCCTCCTGTTCATCACTTGCCCCCTCGATATTCTCTTCGGTGTTTCACTTTGTGGATGCACCGCTGCTCTCGGATCAAACAGTTCATCAACTTCACCGCGAAAACTACCGCTTGATGCGCGAGTGCCGCTCAGAATTATCAATCGGAGACCACGCGAAGCTGGCCCCAACAATACTGCGCTTCGCAGTACCCGCCGAAAGCGAATAGCTGCACCCGAAATCCGTGACTCGCGCACCTTCCAATTTCCGCGCCCGCATCGGCGCACCTTCATTCCTTCGGTATGTCCGAAAGCTCCCGCCACACCTTCCGTCCGGCGAGTTCCATGAAATCCTTAATCTCGATGAGATCTGCCTCGTCCCCAAGAAGCAGGCATCCGTCGCACTCCAAATAGGGAAGCATACCCGCCAGGTGAACGGCTCCGCCGCCGGAAATTATCACCTCGTGCCCGCGGTTTATGAGCGTGGCCGCGTATCGGCTCGACACGTCCTTATGGCTGAGAATCGCGATTCGCATCGGCACAATGGTGCCACTTCGGCTGTTATGCCCTCAAGTTCCATCGGAACGCGCAATTGGTTCCCGCGTTGCCGCAACGTGGGAGCCGCGCGCAAAGAGATCGCTAGAAGGAACCTCGCAGCCATTGTCGCAGAGCGTTTGCGCGCGTGGCATCGGTTCCAGCTCCCGGGAGTGCCGCTTCGACGCAGTCACCATTTTGCGGCGCGTAGAGCACTCGGAAACGTTCGACGCATCGCGCACCGTGGAACCAGGCAACTTTCCACCCTCGCCCAGTTCCCGACACCCCTAGCAAGCTTTCACTGTATGCCCGCATGGCGTCGTAACCGCTGCGCAAGAAAGTAATCGGATTTGGAATGACGCTTGCCGCATCGGCGGCTTGGTATCGAGAGAATGCTGCGATGTGCGTTGCGATCGCTCAGCGAACCAACGGTGCGGCCGAGAAATTATTGCTGCTGAATATGGCGCAAGCTTGGGCGGACCTCGCGGAGGCACTCCTGAAGCTCGAAGACTCTGCGGTCCCGCCACGCCGAAGCGTATAGTCATAATGGCGCTCACAAGAGCAAGATCGCCCACACCACAATCGCGGCCAAGACTAGAGCGGCAATAAACGCCAGGGTGAGAGGACTCGTTCGGTCTTTCACCGCTCGCCAAGGGTCAACATTCCGAACTCCCGATCTCTGCTTGCTCATTGATGACCTCAAACAAGCGTCTGGGGTAAAAGGTCCATGTTGAAACATCAAACGCTAGTTGTCGGATTGGTCTCAACTTTTCAAACAAAAAAGATCAATTTGTATCTATTGTGCTTACTGGCCTGTGGAGGCCGTGGCTTAACCGCCTGCGGCCTATTGCCCACGCCGACTCAGGACTTTTACTGATGTTGTTCGGATGGCGTTAAGGGCCGCTCGGCACAATTGGACGCGAGGGGCATCGCGCATAAGGGCTGGCAACATGCGTCACAAACTGGCTGCTTTCCTCAAGGACGAATCCGGGGCGACCGCCATCGAGTATGGCCTGATCGCAGCGGGAATTGCGGTCGTGATTATTCCTGTCCTGAAGGGCTTGGGAAGCAATCTCAAAACCACGTTCGGGTCGGTCTCAAGCGCCCTGAAATAGGCTGCGTCCGCGTCGGAACAAATTGTCGGTTCCTTGCCTTAGCCTCTCATGAGGGGGCTGGAAGCGATGGCGCCCGTGGCGGATTACCGTCCTCGATCAAGCTATGAATCGGATAACGTCCCGTTGTCGGAAGCAACGGCGCGTCGTGCCTTGCGCACGATTATTGGGCAAGAGCTGGGCATGCGCTATAAAGTTCCACAAGATTTGCCGCACGAAATGCTTGCGCTCTTAGTGCAACTGAATGAACGAGCGGAATAGGCCGCGCCTCAGCTGACGGCGGTCACCTTTCGGCAAGGCGGGAAATTCCGAACGTCGGAGCTTCCCCTAGTCGCCGAGCATCCGCTCAGCGTTCCCGCCGCTGGATAAACTGTGGTAACACAAAATCGCGCGGCGTCCCTGATCGCCGCGCGGATCACAGTCCGGGTCAATATCAACGGTGCCGTGGCGCCCCCGACCGAGCCTCCAAAGGACTCTCACCTGGAGGCACTATCTGTCGGGGAGCGCTGCTGGCGCCCTTCCGACCTTCGACACGCTCGGCGAGCTTCTCGTACTCGGCGGCAATGCGCCGCAAGATCGCTTTCGACACGCGGTCCTGCACGCCTTCGGCAAGCAGGCGTATTTGCTCCGCGCGCCGGCGCCAGTGGTCTGGATCGTCAGCCAAGAAACGAGGGATCGGACTTGGTCGGTCGGCTGTCATCGCTAAGCCGCTGCACGCAACCAGCTAAATTTAGCTCCAAAGTTTACACTTGAGAAGGTCCACCGAGTGCGCTCCAGCGGTCGAGACTTCCTCGACCCGACTCGACGCCGACGTAGAAGTTTCCTTCCCGACACCCTCCAAACAAACCCGGCCAAACAAAGCACCGCCCATCGCTCAACCACGCGCCCAACCCCCGTCGACTGGCCCCAAAATCCGCGACCTTCATCGCCTCTAAATATCAATCGCTTCTTTCCAAAATCCATAACTTCTGGCAATCCGTGCGGCGCGAACTTCAGCGCTTGGCGCGGTCACTCGCGGCGTCGCGTAGCGCAGTAATGATTTTCTCTTCACCGATGTCATCCGGATCGTACGGCCCACCGTACCAGCCGCGCGCATCCTTACGCGTCTTGCTCCGTTTGCTCGAAATTTTTCGCAGGAATTTGGAATAGCCAAAAGGGCCCCCGCAATCCTCAGGCGGACATCGCCGCTCGCCGCCAAGAAATTGCGGATAAATCACTTCGAGAAGGGGAGTCGTCACCCTCTCAACGATGATCGAATGCTCCCAGAAGTCGCCCATGTCGTAGACGTACTGCATGTGCCGCTCGCCGGTGTGCAAGAGCGTTCCTAGGATGATGTTCTTCGCGTTTTCGACTGTTCATTCCAGCCAGGCTCGTCGGGCAAGTGCATGCCGTACCTCCGTTCGTTCAGTTCAAAATCCCATAGATGACCGTCGAGCCACCCCATCGCTGCTTGGATGACGCGATGCACGTCTATCAGGCTCATCGCCGCGCTGACGGCAACGCGTCTCCAAATGAGCGGTTCGATGCCCTGCAGTTAACAATTTGCTATCCATAATTCCGAGTTGCCACTACGCACATCAACGCAAAACTTAGAGATGAGTATAACTTAAGCGCGCGCAGCGCGGGATGTCGGCTCGTCGGAACGCAAAATGGGCTACGAAGCCGCGGCCAACCGACTGTTACTTCCGTCGAACGTGGCAGCAGGCCGTCGAACTCGTCAGCTTGCAGTCGCGGTTGTGCTCATTTCGTTGCTCATTTTCATCGCCGCAATTCCCTTTGCTCGCATTCCGCTGCCGGAAATCTGGCCGTTCATACCGGTCTATCAATCCGCGCTCGTAATCAATGACTTGATCACAGCCGTTATCCTTTTCAGCCAGTTCAACATGGCGCATTCGCGGCCCGTTTTGGTGCTAGCCAGCGGATATTTGTTCACGGCGGTCATTGCGATCGTACATCTCCTCACCTTTCCTGGCTTATTCTCCGTAACCGGGTTGCTTGGCGCCGGACCACAAACAACCGCATGGCTCTATATGGCCTGGCACGCGGGCTTCCCTATTGCGGTGATAGCCTACGTGTTGCTCAGGAATCATAACAACGACGCAGCGCCACAGCGAAAATCATCGACACCCCTTGCCGTCCTGGCCAGCGGGACCGCCGTGCTTGCGGTCGCGTACGTAGTAGCGCTCGTCACTACAATCGAACAGAACAGCCTGCCCCAGTTAATGCAAAACAATAACTACAGCCCCGCCATGATTTTCGTGATTGGGGCTGTCTGGGGGCTAAGTGGCGCTACGCTGGCCTTACTGTGGAGACGGCCAAACCCCACTACGCTCGATGTTTGGCTCGTGGTCGTGCTGTGCACCTGGATTTTCGACATAGGTCTCAGCGCCGTCTTCAATCACGGACGCTTCGATCTTGGATTCTACGTGGGTCGCACTTTCGGCCTGCTATCGTCGATGTTTGTGTTGACCGTGCTGCTCCTCGAATTCGGCGCCATGTATATGCGATTGGCGCAATCGTTGAGCGTTGAGCATCAGGAGCGGTTGCACGAGATCGAAGAGCGCCGCCGTATTTTTGATACGTCCCTTGATCTTATCCTGGTCACGGATCGTTATGGCAACTTTGTCAGGGTCAGCCCGAGCTCTGCTGCAAATCTCGGCTACCAGCCCGAGGAAATGATCGGCCACAGCGCGGTCGAATTTATCCATCGCGACGATCTCGATCGGACACGCAATGAGATGCGATCGGCGCGTCGCGGGCGGGAAACGCGCAACTTCAACACGCGCTATCTCCACAAGGACGGCCGGGATGTTATGCTAGCCTGGACCGGCGTGTGGTCCGAGCCGGAACAACGACATTTCTTCATCGGCCGCGACATGACGGAAGCCAAGGCTGCCGAAGAGAGGTTGCTATACCTCGCCCATTACGACCAACTTACCGGACTGCCCAACCGTGTCAGTCTGCAGAACAACCTGGCGGCTTTGATTAATCCGGACGCATGCTATGGAGGTGAAGCCGCCTCGATCGCCCTGCTCGATCTCGACGGCTTTAAGGATATAAACGATACACTTGGACACTCGACGGGCGATGAACTCCTAAAGGCAGTCGCGCAGCGCTTGACTGCAATCGCGTCCGATCTAGCGCGGGTCTACAGGCTCGGTGGCGACGAGTTTGTTGCGGTCTTTGCCGCGTGCGGCGATCCGCTGAGCGTCGGCGAGCTTCTTGACGCGATGTTGGCGCGGCTCGCCGAGCCGTTCGAGATCGGCGGACAGACGCTGTTTATCAGTGCGAGCGCCGGAATCGCGTTCGCGCCGGCCGACGGTTCGAATGTCGATGAACTCATCGCCAATGCCGATCTGGCACTGTATGAGGCGAAGGGCCAAGGGGGGCGCACGTATCGTCTCTTCCTGCCTGCGTATCGAGCGCGGGCCGAGGCGCGGCGCATTCTCGATTCAGAGCTGCGGCGCGCCGTTGCCGAGGGCGAGTTCGAGCTCTTTTATCAGCCGCAGGTGAGGCTGCATGATTCCGCGATACTCGGAGCCGAAGCGCTGGTGCGCTGGCGCCATCCAGAGCGGGGTCTCCTCGGTCCGGAGGCGTTCATCGACGCGCTGGTGGAAAGCCCGGCCGTTCGCGAGGTCGGAAGCTGGATTTTGCACGCCGCATGCAGCAACTCCGCGGCATGGCGGACGCGCGGGCTGATACCGAATCGGCGTCAATTTATTTCCCGCACAGTTTCACCACGATAGCTTGCTGACCGATATTGAAGAGGTTTTGTCGCAAACCGGCTTGCCGGCCGATAGTCTTGAGCTGGAGATCACCGAGAACATCGGTCTCAACGATGACGGGAAGGTGCTTACACGGCTTACCGCCCTTCGCGCGATGGGCGTCCATCTCGCCTTCGACGACTTTGGCACCGGCTATGCATCGTTGAACTACCTGACGCGATATCCGTTGTCCCGCATCAAGATCGATCAGGGCTTCGTGCGAAAAATTCCGGAGAGCAGGCAGGATGCTGCGATTGTCCGTTCAATTATAGTCATGGCACACAATCTCGGCTTGGAAGTCGTCGCGGAGGGTGTTGAGACGCCCGAGCAGGCAGCATTTCTCCAAGAAGAGGGGTGTGATCAAGTCCAAGGCTTCCTTTTCGCTAAACCGCTGCCGAAAGCGCGGTTTGAAGAGTTTCTGAGCTCCTGGAACATGGATCATCTTGGCGAGAACTCGGCCGAGCGCCACCGCGCATAACAACCTAGCCAATTTCCGACTGTCAGACTGATCGCAGCCGAAATGCCGCTTTCGCTATTCGAGAGGGGCCAAGCTTGAAAAGGACTGCTCTCCACCCTCCGCGACATTCGCAACATCTTGGTTTTGCCAGTTGACTTCGCAGCGTTGCATGCAATTTCGACCCAACTGGGTGCACGCACGGTGGCGATTGACCCTAAGAGTGGTCGCATCTATCTGGTCACGGCCGAAATGACGGCAAACGAATCCGCGTCGCCCTCGGAGTCCCGGCATCGTTACAGCACAAAGCCGGGTTCCGTGAGGTTGCTGTTCCTAGACCGCGCGCCCTGATCTACCGATCGTCTCGGGCTGCGACCCAACGGCAGTCCATCGCTCGGGTACGCCGCAGTCCAACCAATCGGGATTTCGTGCCTTGTCGTGCCGATAGCACCACCATTGCCGGAGTTAAAAAGAAACCTGGACAGAAGGCGACGTCCATAGCCCGCGCCGAAGTTGGGCTTTTCATCGTGCGACAGCGCGCGCAGCTTCGCCGGCCCTGTCTGAGTCCAAAATCATCAACGATCCGCTGTGATAGGTGGATGCGAATAAGGTCTCGCGCACCGGTATGAGCGTCAGGGTATCTACGTCTGTGATCCGAAACCGATTCCATCCGCTCCGCGGATGCGCAGCAATCTGTTTGCGGGGTCCAGTTCGAACGCGCCGCGGTTGGTGAAAATAACAGCGAGATGCGATTCCGGGATCTCGAGGAGTTGGTTGAATTTTGCGCCTTCGAGTTCTGAGGGTAGAGGCAAGCGATTGAGGTGACCCTCGGCAGTCAATTCATAGAGGCCCCTAGTCGCTAACACAATGCCCCTGTGTTGGCCGACGAGATCATAAACTTTCGGGTATTCACCGATCGCCGCTTTCGTCGAGCCGGCAACAGGCTTTAGAGCGCTGGTCCCGTCGCAGGTGTAAATCCCGCTGCTAAATGTTTCGATGCTGACAATACCGCGCGTCGGAATATTTCGGATGAAAGGATGATCAAGCCCAACGCTGCCTTCGATAAGGGTCAGTTCGTCCTGAAGCCGAAGAAGCGCCGGGCCCGGGCTGAACCATCTGTTGAGCTTGGCGTAGACAAGATATTGGTGGACGGCTGAGTAGTATTGAAGGACGCTGCCGTCGAACACATAGCCGATAATCCTGTCCGCTTGGTCCGGTATTGTAGTGTCACCTTCTCGGCGCAGCGGCGCCGTCCACAATTCCTCGTTCGTCTGGATCAGAAGGCGGTCCGGATGGTCGATCTCACTAAAACGAGTGCTGTAGTTGCGCGGCGGTATTTGGAAACCGGGCTTACATAGTCATACAAATCCATCGGAAATCCATGTGGAATTTCCGACTGGTCCTGTTCATTCAAAACAAGAAGCAGGGAGGACGCTCCCCAGGTGCGGAAAATCGGCCAAGGCGATCCTGGGAAAGTACGTGCTTGCATGATCGTTGGCAGATGACCAGGTCTGTAGACATTGTTGGGGGCGAGCGGCACCGGTACGACACAAAGGTGGGCAGCATCCGCCCTCGCCACCGCGGTAAAGACGCTTGAAGCGAGCAGTGCGCCGCTAACAATCGCTGACCGAAGTAGCCGCATGGGTAACCGTGCCGGTTTGCCTGCGATCGGAAAGATACATTCTAACGTTTTGATTGTGCTGCGAGAAGATACGCCCGTGGACTGTTGGTCAGCCAAGTTGATCTACGCCGCCACTGCAGAAGCGCCGCGGTATCCATTGTGCATCACGGCAAAACCAGGTGCCGATTTGACGTGACGGGCTTACTGGAAATCTCCTGAATCGCCGCAAATCGCTGAATAGACGCTCAGATAGTCTGATGCCATTCGTGATACCGTAAAGTGCTTTTCGAAATATCGGCGTACCTCTGCACGATCCAACGTGCGAATTTTCGGAATGCTGTCGACCGCTTACGCGACATTATCGACGATGAGGCCGGAAATACCGTGGTTCACAACCTCAAGCACCGACCCACTCCGAAAGGCGATAACAGGTGTTCCGCACGCAAACGCTTCGATCATTACAAGACCGAACGGCTCCGGCCAATCTATTGGAAACAACAATGCGGGACGCTTCGCCGATGAATTTTGCCTTTGCAGCTTCGTCGATTTCTTCGATGAATTGAACATTGGGACGCGCCCGCACAAGCGGCTCAATAGTCTCTTTCCAATACGCCTCATCGGCTTTATCAATCTTGGCGGCCATCTTAAGAGGAACGCCGGCGCGTGTCGCAATCTCAATAGCGATGTCGGGCTGCTTTTCGGGTGAAATTCGTCCAAGAAATGCGAGATAGCCACCGCGTGCGACTGATTGGAAGGCTAAGAGGTCGGGCGGGAGCGCATGGTGAACCGTTGAGATCCAATTCACATCAGGCAATGGCGTTCTTTGCGCGTCGGAGACCGAGACGAGCGGGACGTCGGAAAAGGCGGAGTACAACGGCGCAATGTCCGAAAGATCTAGGCGGCCATGCAATGTTGTGACCGTCTTCCGCGGCAGAGTCCTGATCATGGAGAAATGAATCAAGTCAACGTGAAAATGCAAAATGTCAAACTCATCCGCGCGTTGGCGCACCTTCTCGAGCATGAGCAAGTGGTGCGGCAGGGAGTCCGCGACGGCAGGATTAAGGCGCAAAGCGGAATCGCAGCACGGTACCGACTCGGCCGTAGTCAGCGAATCGCCGCTCGCAAAGAGAGTCACCTTGTGGCCAAGGCGAACTAATTCCTCGGTTAAGTAGGAAACGACCCGTTCTGTGCCACCGTAAAGTCTTGGCGGCACCCGTTCATACAGAGGTGCGATTTGAGCAATTCTCATATGGCGGGTCTGGAAGATTGTGGGTCGGCGACGGAAAATGGATTACGGCCAAATTCCACCCGGTCTCGGAGAGGGAAGCCAAGATACCATAGGTCGCCCTGCCGTCGTTAGCAACAAGGCCAAATCGTTGTTTAGACTTTTCGTTTCGGTAGACGCATCGGCACCATCGCTTCAAGTCGAAACCAAATACGCCTCATATGGCTGAGTTTAGTCGTTTCCGCGTTTCCGGCACTGCAACGCACGCGATCAGCATCGACGCGGTGGCAATGACCCCGAGGGAAAGGAACGCCACATTATATCCGCTGCTGACGATGATCGTCCCGGCGACGGTAAAGCTGAGCGAACCGAAAACGCCTTGCACCATACCAACAAATCCCTGGCCAGCGTTATAGCGACCCGTGCCGCGCATGATGTCGGCCAGAATCAACGGCAGAATCGCGTCGAAGACGCCAACCCCAAGGCCATCGAGGATTTGTGTCGCCAGCAGCAACGCAGGGTGATCCGAAACCGTCAGCAAGACCGCGCGCAGCGGTAAGGCGCAAAGAGCGCAAAGGAGAAATGGTTTGCGACCCCATTGCTCGGCGCGTGCGCCAATCAGTAGCGCGGCCGGAATAGCAGTCAGCTGGGCGGTTACAATCGCTATTGTGGTCAGCATCGTTTCCAGGCCGGGGTTTGCCAGCGCTAGTTTCTGCCCGAGCATCATCAGCATCGGCGCATTGGCAAAGTGGAACAGAGCAGAAACCACGGCAGTTGTGATCAGCTGACGATGCTGCAGAAGCGAGCTCCAGCGCACAGGCCTTCCACTTGCGAGATCGTTGGCATCCAGCCCCCGCGAACGCTTCCGGTCGATCGCGCGTACCGGAATTGCTAGCACCGATGAAGCCGCCATCGCTGCGAACAGAGGAGTCACCCAGAGCACGGCGCGTTGCTCGAATACGTACCCCACTGTACCCGCGACGATTGAGGAAAACAGATAACCGGCACGATCAAACGCGGCATTGCGGCCAAGCCGCCACGCCAGCAGTCGCCAGCCTACGATACCCAATGCAATGGCGGCCATTGCTGGCCCGAACACCCCTCCCATGATCGCCATGACGGTATACGCCGTCAGCACGACGGCGAACGTCTGAACGAGACCGATGCCCACCGTGCTGACGGCCAGTGCGACCGCCCCGGTAATGATGAGGCCGCGTTTGGCTCGCGTCGCATCGATGAAGGCGCCTAGCGGGACGTGGAGCGTGATGCCGATGATGCCGCTGATCGTCAGGGCTAACCCAATCCTATCCTGGGTCCAGCCCCCCTGCGTGAGCAGGAACACGCTTACGTAGGGGTCGAGGCAGCCACGGAATCCGGCCAGCGAAAATGCCAGGCAATCCATCGGTGCGCGGGCGGATCGAAAATCATCGACCGTCACCTTCTCCAATTCCACCATTTGCTGCTCGGTGCCGTGCTATGAGTTTGGGTCCAGCCAGATTCCATTGGGCAGTGATGAGCTGCTTATTCTGCCATTGAGCTCAGGCTCCGGACAATTCCAGCCATTCGGTTATAACGCGAAAGCTCTCAGCCTCCGCAGCCGGCTCGTCAAAGGCGTGGTCGGCCCCGGCGATCGTGTGGAAACCTGCCACGCCTGCGGCGAGGCACCTGCGGCGAGTTTCGTGATAATCAACTAGGGTATCCGCATCTCCATGCACGACCAGACTCGACTTGGCGAGTACGCGCAAGCCGCGAGCTGGATCCATGCGTTGAAGCTGCAACCAGAACTGTGGTGTGATGACGACGCCGTTGAGCATCTCAACTGGCTGCATACACGATAACTGTCGGCGGATTTCCGGCGTAAATCTGTCAACCATCCCTGCCGTCCTGGGCTCCAGGAAAACGTAGTCAAAAGCAACCACGGGGTTGAGCAGGACCACCCGGCCGGGCTTAGGAAAACTGTCTAATGATGCTGCCAGCAGGGCAACGGCAGCGCCATAGCTCGACGCAACGAGACAAACCGCGGACGCCCGCGCACCTGCTGCATGCAACACCGCAATCAGGTCGAGGACGTGATTGTCGGCGGATATGCGCAGCTTAGGTTCCGGACTATCGCCGTGGCATCTTTGGTCGAAGCGAGCGGAATTGAATCCATGCTTGGCCAGATGCGCAGCTAGACGTACGAACCGGCCGTCCTCGTTGCGCGACGAGAAGATGCCGTGGACCAGCACCACCATTGCTCCACCCACGCGTACGATTCTCCAGTCTACCGGTATCGGCAACCCATCCCAGCCAGGGACGGCGTCCGTCATGTTATGGGCCGCGCAAGAGGCTGACATTGTCGACTCGCAGCGAGAGATGTCTAACATCGCTCGTTCCGGGAGGTAAAAGCGCCTGTTCCATGCGCAGGACGACGCTGATGCGTGAGCCGTTTGCGCAATCGCTTGGCACCATGAGGCGCGTTGCGACCGAGCTGGCTTGAGGAAGATAGGTGCCGAGCGCACACGCGCCGGCGCTGACGTGGACCACCTGCTGGGCAAGGAAGGCCGGAACGGACGAAACGATGTTTAGATTGACGACCGAGTTACCGTCCGGCACTGAAAGATAGATCTCGGCTTGATGGCCGACGACCCAATCATCTTGAAAATTATGGACAAACCGGCTGCTCGAAGGATCGTGCAGGTTGACCGAGGTGGGGAGAGGGGCACCCAGCGCGTATGCCGTCCACTGGGGAAACAGCGCGCAGCCAAGCGTCAAAACATAGCCCGCGATGCTGGCCGATAAGGCGGGAATTCGAGCCCACTTCGGCTTGGCGAACGCACCAAACGTCGTGCAGACGGCTATGACAATTGCGACCAGCCATAACTCCCTCACACCGGTAAAATACGCAAGAGTAGCCACACCGCAGAAACCCAAACCGATCAACGCCCACCATGCGGTCCGGACTCTGTCGATCCTTGGTTTGAGACTGAGTAGTCGCGCGTGAAGCGGGCGGTCGACGAAATGGAGAAGTGCGACGGAAACCAGCAACACGACAATCGCCGCGATCAAGGAATGAACGAGATGGAGATAGCCGACGGTAAAGAAGAGGACCGGGACGTGTGATAAATAAAGCGGGTAGCTCAAGTCGCCTAGATAGTTGAGGATCGCGTTTGTGCGGGAAGAGAGTCGAAGCCGTGGACCGAAGATCAAGGCGGCGCAGACGCCGAGATAGGTCACAATCGACAGCGGTTGATAACCGCCCGTGTAGCGGCTCAGCAAGACCACGCCGGCGGCTATTAAGAAAATCAAGTCCAACCAACGCAAACGGTTGCTGTAGACTATGAACCCAAGGAGCCACGCCCAACCGACCGTGACGGCAGCAAGACCGAACCGCAGAGTAGACAGGGTGGTCAGGGAAAGCGGCTCGATAAAGAACCAGAAGGCGCATGACGCCAGGGCGAGGAAGCGCAACACGTTTGGCCGGCATAGGAACAGCAACGGCGTCGCCGCGTAAAACCAGCACTCCACACTTAGGCTCCAGGCCGGACTGAACGCCGCGATCGTAGACACCCCTTGGAGCATTACGGCGTTCTGCAACGTTTGCCATGTCGTCGGGGCATCGATTTCGACGCCCGTTGGCAAGGTCACGATGGACAGCCCGGCTACCTGAAAGAACAACCACCACGCTAGGATGCAAGTGAGGTAAAGTGGATAGATGCGCGCAAATCGACGAACGAAAAATTGCCGAGGTTGGACAGCGTAGCTGTGAGCTATGGAAAAGCCAGAGATCACCAGAAATCCCAATACGGCGGCCACGCCGCCGAACGCGTTCAGCGCGAAGAATGGATCTTGTTCTCCCCCCACCATAGCGAAATGGGTCGACGCAACAATGAGAGCGAGCGCAAAGCGGACGCCGGCGAGCACTGGCCAGTTTACTTGCCCGTTGTGTGCGGCGTGGCCGGTCTGCTTCCTAGAATAGGCAAGGGTAGCAAGGAATCCAGCTGGTGCCAGGGAAGGGCGGTACGTAGCTGTTGTATCGTCAGAAGTCTCGGATAACATCGAGACCGCCTTTCCCTCTCAGAACTCTCAAGCGTTGAGTTTCTAGGATGCCGAGAATAATCGCAACATTAAAAGGATGTCTGGCCGGGACGCTCGTTGCGAGTCTTGCCATCATTTCGATAGCTCGCGGCGCCGAGGCTCCCGCCACACCACCGCGCAAGAATACGTTTATCGTCGACGAACTATGGTCGCAGCCGAGCAGACCGACGCAGATGAATCCTTTCCACGAGGGCGTAACGGTCATTCAAGGGCTGGATCAGCTTGTTTACAGCCCGCTTTGGGAAATCGACTCGGTATCGCACAAGCAGTTCCCCGATTTGGCGGCGACGATGCCCGAAGCCGTTTCAACGTCAAACACGGTGTTTCGATTCAAAGTTCGAACGGGACTCGCCTGGAGCGACGGCGTGCCCTTCACTGCCGACGATGTCGTATTTTCAATCAATATGTTGATGCACTACGAGCAGCTCGGCATTAGTAACTATTTGCGAAAAATAGTGAAGCGAGTCAAGGTACTCGACGACAACACCATCGAAATTGAGACCAACGAACCGACTCAGCGATTGGCGCAACAACTTGGCGTGAACATTGCGACGAGCCACTTTCGCATCGTTCCCGAACACATCTGGAGCAAGGTTAATCCGGTCACCTATTCGAATTACCCGCCAGTTGGCATTGGACCATATAGACTCGACAGCGTAGGCAAAGCGGGCGTTGTCTGGCGCCGTCGAGACGATTGGCAGCTCTCCGACGTCGGCAAAATTGTTGGCAAACCCGCTCCCGAATTCGTCGTCTTTCGAACACATCAATCGCAGGACGCCGTTATCGCGTCACTGCTGAAAGGCGAAATGGACTTGGCGACCTCCATGAGCCCCGCGAGTCTCGACACTATATTAGCGCCCGGCTCAAAGCTTGGGACGTGGTCGAAGAACTTTCCCTGGGCAAACATGGACGATCCCTGTTCCAAAGGCATCCATTTTAACACCGCCAAGCCGCCTTTTGACCGGGCCGATGTAAGGTGGGCGTTGGCGCTCGCGCTTAATCTGCAAGAGGTGAGCATTTCAGCATTTTCTGGGATGCTGCGTGCCGGTGTACTGGCGGTCCCACCGACAGCCATCCTCACCCAGCGTTACTACCGCCCGATGTTGCCGTGGTTGCATTCGTTTGCGCTTGCGGACGGCTATCGTCCGTTTGACGACTCCTATGCCAAGCGGGTGAGCTCGGCACTGCGCCGCACCGGCACCCAAGGAGTGCCGGCTGATCGCGCAGGAAGCGAGGCGGCCTTTGGGATTGGATGGTGGCGTTTTGACCGCAAAGAAGCTTCGAAGCTGCTCCTCCACGCCGGATTCATCAAGTCAGGTCGCCAATGGCTGATGCCGGATCGGAGTGTCTGGTCCATCGCGATAAATGCGCCTGCTGGATTCGAGGTCGAACCAAATTCGATCGCCCACGCCGTCGCCAAGCAGTGGCAGGAATTTGGTATCGACGCGCGCGTGGTGGAAATGCCGCCGGAGGCGTTCTTCGAATCGGCTACTCGCGGCTTATTCTCGGCCGGTGCGTATTGGGCCGGTTCGTGTGCAATGGGTCCGGACCTCCTCGAGGAACTAGGCGATTGGCATTCTCGCTACGTCGTTCCGCTGGGCGGTGAATCCTCCTACAATCGAGATCGCTTTGTAGACGCCGCGTTGGATGATTTTCTCGACCGTCTGACTGAAGTTCCGCCTGACAGCAACGAGGCCGCGGCGCTCGGCATTAAGGTGCTACAGGAATTCGTAACACAGTTGCCGTCCATTCAGATGTTCGGCACCACTCAGATTCTTCCATACAGCACCCACTATTGGACCAATATGCCGACGGACAGCAACCCATACGGAATTCCGTGGTCTTGGTGGGCAAACTTCAAATTTTTGCTGCCACAGTTGAAGCAGGTAGGGGCCCCCGTCAAAGACTCATCGGCTCGTTAGCCGAGCAGCCGGAGCCGCCGGCCGGATCGGCGACTGGACTGCAACGTGCGTGCCCAGCAGTTTATCGAGCGCTTTTATGGTCTCGAGCAGACTAGCGTTTGGCATTATTGCTTGCGGATAGCGTTCTTGCAGCTCCGATAGAAAAATTGCAGTTGGCCGGCCGGCAGTGGTCGGATACCTGAGTGCATCAAGGAGCATCTCGCCCTCAGTGTCCTGGTTTCGTTGTGCAAGAGCTACCAGTGTTTCTGCCCAGGCAGCTGCCTCAGACTGGGACCCTGCTTGCGCGAGCCGCCAACGGGTGAGTGCTGCCATATCGGACACCTGCTGCACGGAAAGCCGGTCTGACATTGTCGTTATGATCGCTGCCTGCGCTTCCAGCTGAGCAGGTCGGTGGGTATCGGCGAAGGCATTTAGGACGACGGGCAAGGATGCGCGCAATTGCGACTCATCAAGCCGCATCAGAAGCGCAGCGGATGCCAGCTCCTCAGCAGATAACGTGGCCGCCTCGTCGGTGTTGTCCGTACTGGTAAGAACCGGCTGCAAGTCGACAGCTGCTTCGTTCTTGTCGAGCATCTTGGCCATGGACTGGATACCTGTTGCCAAAGCCTCCTGCTCGCTTGGGTCGGTGGTGTCTGCGAGAGCTTTCAGCACAATAGCCATGGCCCGATGCGCCGCATCCGGCGCGAGAGCCAAAGGTAATGCCTGCAAGGCCTCCATGAGCGCGGCGAGTTGATCGGGATCGCTAGCCTGCAGCATTATGCCATTGACGGCTTTCTGAGTGGTATCCACAACGTCGGGGGGTAATTTGTTGGACAGAGATCGAACTGCTGAGACGAGTGATGCAAGTTCGGCCGGATCGGTCGATTCACCGAGCGTCTTGAGCACAGGAGCGATCGCCTCCGATGCCTGCGACGAAGGCAAGGCGCCGGGCAACGCGTCGATGGCTTGCGCAAGATCGCTCAGTTCGTCGATGTCTGTCGTCTTCGTCATCAAATCAAGCACATGAGCGGTAGCCGCAGCAGTTTCGTCGGTGGCCCCAACCGTAGGAAATGCCCGTAAGGCCAGCGCCAGAGCCTTGATGCTGGTTGCATCAGAAATCGCAATGATGGAAGCACCCAGCACTTTCACAGTAGGCGCCACTTGGTTGGCGACCACCTTGGGGGCAAGCGCACCGACGGCTGCGGCGAGTGCCTGCGTCTGATCCGGATCGGTTGTCGCTGACAGGGCAGTCAACAGACTTGCCAACATGGGGGCTGCTTGCTCGGCCGGCAATTTGCGGGCGATCGCCAAGACGGCTTGCCCCACGGCCTGCAGGTGACCGTAGTCGGTCGGGTTGGCGAGCGCTTTCAGCGCGGACGGGTATTGGGCTGCCGCCTGCTCCGGCGAAAGCCTATCGATGATTGCCTGCACTGATCGGGCAAAGCTGTCCAGCGCGACCGGGTCAATCGTTCCGCGTAGGCTTTCCAGAAACTGATCCAATTGCGTCTGCGCTTGGGCGGGAGTGAGACTGCCGGCGAGGACCTGCGCCACAGTGGCAAGTGCCGCGATCTGGCGAGCATCTGCGGTGGAGCGTAGAGCACTCAGCATTGCTGACAGCGTTGGCGCCACCTGCGTTGAGTCAAGCCGCCGCGCCAATGCGCGCAACGCGCTGGCGAGAGCGGCAACCTGGTCGGGACTCGTTGTCAGCATAAGTCCAGCGAGAGCGACTTTCTGCGCATCTTGGGCTTGCTCCGGCGACAGACTTGCAGCCAGTACATCCAGTGCCGAGCCAAGCTCCCGCAGGTGTGCAAAGTTCGCCGGGTCAGAAAGCGCCTTCAGAATGGCGGCAAGCGGCTTCGCGAGTTGGGCGGCCGTAGGGCGTGCCGCCAACGTCGCTGCCGCCCGTGCGAGTCCCTGCATCTCGGCCGGATCACTCGAACTTGAGAGTGCGTCCAGCACTTGTGCCATAGCCGCGTTCGTCTGGGCCTGAGACAGGTGGCCTATGCCAATCGCCCGCAGCACGGCCTCCGGCCGGCGCGCGAACCGAAGCACGACACCAGGATCGCTCTCTTCTGCGGTCAGAGGTGCGATGAATCCGCTGCGGATCGCCGCGGACGATGTTGCCACCTGCCACAGTACGTCAATTTCTTCGGGCTGCAGATTTGGACTGCTGAAATCCAGTTCACCCCAAAGGCCGCGACCAAGGGCAAATTCCGCCCGGGTCCGCTCCCTTTCGGCATAGATGGACACCGCCACGGCTATCACCAAAAGGACAAGCGCAGCGCCCAATCCTACAAGCGTTCGCTGCGCGGTACGGCGGTTCGCGTCTGCCAGGGCCTGGGCGTCGCGCACACGCCGTTCCTGGTCTTGCCGCTCGCGGTCCCGTTTTACGGCGTCGACCGCAGCCGCTTGCGAAATGAAGGAGCGCATGTCCCGCGGCACGTCGTCGCCAAACCGTGCCAGCAGCCGCTGCGCACCGTCGAGCAAGGCAGGCGAGAGTTCAAGATGACCTGCCTTCGCGCTCTCGGCCGCCGCCAGCCATTCCCGTACAACCGGCTCGAGCATATGGCGAACACGGATCAACTGACCTACCTCTCCAACGATCGCGACGGCTTGAGGCCAAATCCGCAGCAAGGCCTCATGAACAGGCCTTACTCGTCGCGAAACGCCGTCACCCTCTGTGGTCAACAAGCGCTTGCCGACGAATGAGTCGATCAGCGCGGCTCGGGCTGGCTTTCCGGTCTCGAAGCTTCCTCTGTCGAGCGACACTATGACCGGAACCGGAGCGCCGCTCACTGGATCGGCCACAACATCACTGACTAGACTTGCAACAAGTGCTGGCAACTCCGAGCGTGCGTCAGCCGTCAGCGTATCCAGTGCCTCATTAGCCGTTTCGGTTACCGCCCGGTCCATGCCGTGATAATCGGCAAAGCGCAGAAAGCCGTCTTGGCGCTGGGCCTCGGCCGCATAGAGCCGCGATAGCGTCATCTGCAACAGCGGCAGCGCGTCGCCGCCTTTGGCGTCGACCACTAGCTGTGACGCGAGGGAACGCCCTTCCGTCTCCTCGAACACCAACGTAGGCCGGCAGGCCGCAACTGGCCGCGTTACGATCTCCTCCAGTTCGGCCAAACTCGGCGGAACCAAATCGAAGGTAACACCGGCGCGCCGCAAGCTGACCAAAGAGTCTACAGCCTGAAAGTACGTGTAGGCGTCGCTGCGCAAGGCCATAATCAGATAGATTAGGTCTTTGCGCACCAGCACAGCCAACAGATCAGCAAATGCAGTGGCGGTCTGGGCACCTGTTTCGAGGAATAGCCGCTCAGCTTGATCGACCGCAACCACAACCCGTGCTGGTCGCGGCGTATCGAATTTTGCCTCACGCTGCCGCTGAGCGGCCGCCCGACCGAGTGCGTGACGCAACGGCGCGACGGCGATCTCGACATCCCCGGCCAGCTGCTTGGCCAACATTTCCCTGCTGGAGAAGATCCCGTCACGCAGCTCGGGGCCTAGCGCGTTATCGGCTAGTAAAGCTTCTGCAAGTGATAAGAATGGGTCCGTCCCCGGCGTAACAACGGCCATGCGCCACAGATCGATTTGGGGAATTGCTCCCGGCAAAGTGAGGCGGGGCAACAGACCCGCGCGCAGCAGCGACGACTTGCCGGAGCCGCTTGCACCGATCACCAGCAAGAATGCGGCACGGTCGCCGCCCTCTTCGCCGGCCCGTCGCAGTCGTCGGACCGCCTGTTCAATGGCAACGCCGCGTCCAAAGAAGACACTGCCATGAGTGGCATCGAATGCTGACAAGCCTGGAAACGGTGAGCCGCGTAGCACCCGATCCCATACCGGGCCTTGTACGACAAATCCGCGTCGCGCCAGCCACTGGCGAAGGCACTCTTCAGCCTGAACCGCGAAATCATCCGTCGATGAATAGCTGTGAAATGCCGCAACGAATCCGCCGGCTTTGGATTTGAACCAAGTGTCGAAGAACTTCTTCAGACTCTCCCATTGCGCCTCGATCTCGGCACGGTCTGGCGCATCAAGTTCGACCGACGGCGCGTTCGGGAAACGGAACACATAGATGTCCGGCTGATCCTTGCCCGATTTGCGCGCCTCGATCGCAGTTAACACCTCGTACGCGGTGCCGCTTGGATAGGGTTCATCTAAAGGCGTAAGCGGGAATCCGGCGGGCAGCGGCGTGCCAAGCCGAGACTTGAATATCCCGACGACCACATCACAGTCCGCCGCTTCAGGGATCTGCTTCTGAAAGGTCTCATGAGACGAGTAAAAGCTCGTCTCCCAGCGGACCGCCTCGATCTGCACGCGCCCCTTGAATTCGGCATTGAGCCGATCAACCACCAGACCGATGCGCTGACGCTCGTCAAACACGTCTCCGGGAGACGAGACAAAGAGACGAAGAGTCTGCTCGGTCACTAAAGCTCCTAGTATGCGCTCATTGGGCGCTCCGGCCGACCCGCGTCGCGCAGGATCGACATTCTCGAAGCCCCGGTTTTGTCCTCCAAAATACAGAGAGGATGGTGGCCGGAGTCAACCGGAAAACCGACCTGCCGCTCACCCGCGCCATTGCTCGGCGATCAGGCTCGTGGGGTGAGCGGTGCGTCAAAACATCAATGCGTACGCCTAGTCTTCATCGGGCGAGCGAGTAGCCCCAACGGGTCCATCGAAAGCCGCCGGCTCTGGAGCCTCAGCATCAGGAACCGATTTGCACGCCTGGAACGGCCGTGCCAAAATCGCGCTTGGCCTTGTTGCTTTTAGGGCAGCGCTTCGTTTGAAGGACAATGCCGGGTTGCGCCTCCTCTATCCAGTGCTGCTGACTGCATTCCTTTTGGTGTCATACATGCCTGTTGGCATTTGCGACGAACCAACAGGCAAGAAGTGGCTCACGGCGTGGACCTGTTCCATTCAGGGCCCCTATCCAATCGGCACTGCGTCGCCCCAGCCGCAGCTGCAATTGGCGTTACCCGGACCGGACTACAGGGCGCACGATCAGACATTCAGAATGATAGTGCGGCCGGACCTTTTCGCGGACGTAGCTAGACTGCGATTCTCGAATTGGGCTTCGAGCAAGCCGCTAGTACTGGATGGCGTCTTCGTGGGTGCCCAAGAATCGGGCGCTTCGATTTCGCACGGTGAAAATTATCCCGTTCATTTTTCCTCTGGGCGTTCGTCGGTAGTTTTGCCGCCCGGGCAATCGGTGTGGAGCGATCCGGTGACGCTGCCCTTTGTGCGGCGATTCGATCCGGCCGCGCTTTTGGGTCGAAAGTTGGCCATCAGTTTCCACGTTCAAGGTGATTCCGGAGAAATCGGTTGGCATTCTGAGGCTTTCACAACGTCGTACATAAGTCGGCCGGGCTCCGGCTCCCTTGGGTCGGATGAACTGGGTTTGAATTTCACCGAGAATTTAACGTCATGGTACTTTCTCGATGCTTTGGACATGCTCGCCTCCGAAAAGGCGCAATCGATTGTCGTTTTCGGGGATTCGATAACAAACGGAACGGGCTCAACAATAAATGCTGACGACAGGTGGCCCGATATACTTTCGCTTCGGCTGCATCGGGCCTACGGGGCCAATCTCGCGGTGGTGAATGCCGGTATCGGCGGTAATCAGGTTGTGGGACCGGCTGAATATTCTAAAATCTCGCCGTTTCCGGGCGGGCCTGCCGCCGTACAGCGCCTAGATAAGGACGTATTGAGCCTCTCCGGCGTGTCCACCATCATATGGACTGAAGGCATAAATGATTTCGCAGCCGGTGACGCCTCCGCTGAAGCAATTCTGGCGGCCATGAGGGTCGCAGTGGCGACAATCCGCTCGCATGAGCCTGGCATACGGGTGTTTATCGGCACTTTGACCTCGGCCCTCGGTTCTGATGGGGCGTATGGAACGGCTGAGGTAGATAGCAAGCGGCGAAAGCTGAACGAATTGATCCGCGCTGCCGATTTCGTGGATTCGGTGATCGACTTTGACAGAGCCACGATTGATCCAAACACCGGAGCGCTTAAGTCTGGCTTTGCCACACAGGATGCTGGAGGCTTATCTGGCGACAGGCTTCATCCGAGCCGGGCTGGATATCTGGCAATGGGCGAGGCTATTGACTTGAGTTCAGTGATGCGTGCTGGCCGTCGGTTTCGGTGACGTTGTGTAACTATCTTTGAGGCGTGCGCGCAGGCTCAGACGCCATATTGCGCTCTGTCGGCGCGTGGATGTGTCGGATCGTTGCGCGTTCCAAAAAACAGCTTGCAGTGGACAAAGCATCTGTGCCGCAGTTGCGGCAGTGCAGGAACAAATGCCCCCTACGGGTTAACCGAACGCACCAACCGGAGAAAATCCCGTGAGTGTCGTCGTCGTTTCCAACCGCGTCGCGCGGGCAAAAACCGATGAGCCAATTGCTGGCGGACTGGCCTCAGCGTTGATTCCGATGGTC
>JBAUYV010000290.1:0-5348 GCA_049584975.1 Xanthobacteraceae bacterium
TTTTACGACGCTCGTCGCCAAGCAGCCCGTCCACGAACAGCGCCGCGTTCAAAGCTGCGCGCTCCTGCGCGAACAATGGACGTATCCGCTTCTTCACCTCCCGCAACGACGATGCCCATAACTCGAACGTCGTCTCAATCGATGTACCCATCACCCATGATCTCCGAATCATGGTGACCCATGGATTCAGAAATCAAACAAATATGCCAGCAAAAAATCACAACTGTAATGCTAGACGATAAAATACTTTTGAGGATACGCGCGTATGCGCGCATTACAGAATGACTTCACGAGGATCTGGAAGTTCTTTCGGTAGTTATCATCTTCGGAGGCATGTGGCAGCTCTAATGCGGAACACTTCGCCCGGCAGCTCTGACTGCGGCTGGCTCAGCGATTTTCTGGCGCAGTTCGCTCTCGAATCTCGAGCTACTGCGCCGGGACGGCCTCGGTCGGCGTATTTACTTCGCTTCGAGTGCTCTGGGGCGCACCCAGCACGCGACCATCAAAGCGAGTTGATGCCAAGAAAGGCCTCAAATAGCCAATCCGACCCTCTCGCTTCGGAAGCCGTGCCTTTGAAGATCTGCGTGCCCGACGAGAGCACACAAACCTGATCGGCGACGTCGAGGGCGCGAGCGGTGTTCTGTTCCACCAGCAGGATGCTTAGTCCTTCAGTTTTCAACTTGACTATTGCGTCCAGGCACAGATCGACCATCTTGGGCATGAGGCCGAGTGACAATTCGTCGACTAAGAGAATCTGCGGCGCTGCCATCAAGGCGCGCCCGATCGCCAGCATTTGCTGTTCGCCTCCGGACAGCGAGCCCGCGAGTTGGGCCCGCCGCTCGTAGAGCCGTGGGAAATAGTCGAACACCCGCTCGCGCTTGCCGGCGTCATCCGCCGCCGGCCGACCGTAGCCACCGACAGTCAGGTTCTCGTCGACAGTGAGGTCGGAAAACAGCCGCCGGCCTTCAGGAACGAGCGCGATGCCAAGATCGACGCGGTGAACAGCGCGGCGTCGGGTAATATCCGTACCGTCGAGAAGAATACGACCGCCGAACACGTCGACGTGGCCCATGATCGCCATGATCGTCGACGTCTTGCCTGCCCCGTTCGGGCCGAGCAATGCGAAAATGGACCCGGCGGACATAGCGAAAGAGACATCGTGGATCGCCACAACAGAGCCGTAACCGCAATTGAGCTGCTCAATGCTCAGCATAGGTCGCGGCCCCCGTTCCGATATAGGCTTCGCGCACAAGCCGATCAGCGACCACCGCGCTTGGTGCACCATCGCCGATCACCCGGCCTTCGTTAAGCACCACTAGTCGCCGCGACACACGCATTACTGCCTCGAGGTTATGCTCGACCAGAACCACGGTCACGCCGTCAGAGTGCACTTCCCCGATCGTCTCCGCCTGTCGCGCCGCTTCGGCCTGATTGAGCCCGGCAAGTGGCTCATCGAACAGAATGACCTCGGGGTCGACCGCAAGCGCGCGCGCGACTTCGAGCCGCTTCATTTGGCCGAGCGGCAGCGAGCCAGCGAGCTTTCCTTCAGTGCCGCCGAGACCGACGCGGGCAAGAATGGCGGCGGCTCTTTCGCTTTCGCCGCGTCGATCAAGGCTGAGCAATGCGCGCAGCGGATTTGACGTGTGGCGATAACCTGCGGCCAGTACCACGTTGTCGAGCACCGTCATTTCGCGAAACGGCCGCACAATTTGATGCGTCAGCGTCAGGCCTCGACGTACGCGAAACGCGGTGGAGGTGCCGGTGACGTCGCGGCCGGCAATGACTACGCGCCCGCGATCGGGTTTGACCTTGCCGGCGACAATGCGAATGAGCGTGGTCTTGCCGGCCCCATTAGGACCGATCAGGCCGACAAACTCCCCGGCTGCAATTGAGATTGTCACGCCGTCGAGCGCCTGGACGCCGCCGAATCGGATTGCGATGTCATCAAGCTCCAGTGCCGGGCTCATGGTTTGGCGGCGCTCCTCGCCAATCGTCTGGTGAGTGCCGCGAGTCCGCCCGGTGCCGCGCGAATGACCAGCACCATGATCCCTCCGAACATCAGCAAGCGGTAATCGTTGACGAAGCGAATCGCCTCCGGCAAGAGCGTGAGCCCGATTGCGGCGACCACGACGCCGCCCGTCGAACCGATGCCGCCGATCACGACCATCGCCATCAGCGTCACCGAGAAAATGAAGTCGAACGCGTCGGCGGTAATAAACTGAGTGAAGAAAGTGTAGAGGCCACCCGCGAGGCCTGCGAGCGCCGTGCCGATGCCGAACGCCGCCAGCTTGTAGGCGCCCGCATTGATGCCCAGCGTCGCAGCCGCGTCCTCGTCCTCTCCGACCGCGCGAAAGGCAAACCCCATCCAGGAGCGGCTGATGTAGACGCTCAGCCCGACGACCGCCGCGGCAAACAGAAGGATCATCGCCATGTTGCCCTCGGCTCCGAGTCCCGATGCAGGAATGCCGCTGATGCCCATCTCGCCCCCGAGCCACGCCTGCTTGCGGACGAAGCCAGTGAACAGAAAATTGATTCCGATTGTGGTCACCGCGAGAAAGTCGCTGCGCACGCGAAGCGACGTAAAACCCACGACCATACCGAGGGCAGCGCCAGCAAGAACCCCCGCAAGAAGTGCGAGCGGTAGACTGCCGGACCCGATCATCACCAAAGCCGCCGCATAGGCACCAGCGCCGTAGAACGCCGCATGGCCGAGGCTGATTTGTCCGCAAAAGCCGCTGATCATGTTGAGGCTCACGGCAAGGATCACGTTGATTCCAATCACCGATAGTAGACTCACATGATAGGCGCTCATGGCGCGCGCACTCCGGTCAGGCCCTGGGGCCGTACCAAAAGCAGTGCTATCAGCGCGACGAAGGCGATTGCGTCGCGATTGAGCCAGGACCCGATGAAGATCGTGCCATAGGATTCGACAAGGCCAAGAACGACGCTAGCAATCAGCGTGCCGCTTACGCTGCCGAGGCCGCCGAGCACGATGATCGCGAGCGCCTTGTAGCTCACTACGTAGCCGATCACTGGGTCGACAAGATTGTTCAACAGGCCGACCAGCCCTCCCGCGAGCGCCGCTAACGCCGAGCCGATGGCGAAGCAAAGATAGCGTACTCGTTCGGCGTCTACGCCGAAGCTCGTAGCGATCTTCGGCTGTGAGACGGTGGCGCGCCAGCCCACGCCGATGCGCGTGCGCGTGGTGAAGAGGTGCAGACCGACAAAGACTAGGATCGTGCAAATCATGATAGCGATCTGCACGGCGTTGACGCGTTCGCCTCCGATGTCGAAAATCTTGAACAGATAGACGTTGTTGCGAAAAGTAATGCCCTGCTCGCCGAATAGGATGCGGAAGGCGTCCTGCATCATAACCAGAAGCCCGACCGAAGCGATCATTGGTACGTCCGGCCGATAACGGAGCAGCGGCTGATAAAGCAGCCTGTAGATCGCCATTCCGAAGAGCGGCGTGAACGCCATGGCGGCGAACAATCCGAGCACGATGCTCCCGCAGGTGTTAGCGACGATAACGGTAATGTAGGCGCCCAGCGCGAACACAGCGGCGTGTGCGATGTGCAGGATGCGCAACAGCCCGTAGACGAGGGTTAGGCCCACCGCCATCAAGGCGTACATACATCCGAAGCTCAGGCCGGTGACAGCCAGGTCGACGTAGTACACACCTCGTCCTTATGATGAGGGAAGGGACCTGAAGGAACCCTTATTTGTCAGGGGGCGCGAACGCCGCGAGATCGTCGAGCTTGGCGAAGGATACGAACATGCCACCCTTCACCACATTGACGTTGATCGGCATTATGACCTCGTGAAGCTTGTTGAAGCCAATCAGATCGCCGGTAAGCAGGGGGAAGTTCTTGGTCGCGGCAAGGGCGTCGCGAACCTTCGCTGGATCGGCACTGTTGGCACGTTTGACGGCGTCGGCCATCAGCTTGACGGCTGAATAGGTGATCGCCGCGACGTTCTCTGGCGGATAACCGGCGCGCTTCTGAAAATCAGCGAAGAACTGCTTGAGCGCCGCATCATTGCGATCACGGTCGAGACTGTCGACGACATAAGTACCTTCCGCCGCCGGGCCAGCAATCTCCATCAGCTTGGCGGAATCGAAAGCCTGCGAGCCAATGATCGGCGCCGTAACGCCGCCCGCGCGCAATTGTGAGAGCAGCGGACCGCCAGTAAAGAAATAGCCGGTGGCGTAGACGCCGTCCGGATTGTCGCGCTTGACGCTGGCTACAATAGAGCCAAACTGGCGGTCGGTTAGTGCGTAGCTGTATTTATTGACCACCTGGATATCGTATTTTGAGGCGGCGCCGAGGAAGCCGTCCATTGTCGCCTGGCCGTAATCGTTATCCATGCCAATGGTGGATACGCGCTTCAGGTGCAGCGTCTTGCCGATGAACAGAGCGGTCGCTTCGCCCTGCGGCGGCCCGAGATGGACAAGCCTAAACATGTAATCGCCGGCCGTTGTGATGTCGGGGTGAACCCCATATGCGGCAATCATCAGCACGCCTGCCTTCTGAAATATCGGCGCAGCAGCGCGGCCGGAGGCCGAATAGCTGGCATTGACCACGAGCTTGACGCCGTCTTCGCCGATCAGCTTGTTGGCGGTGAAGATGGCCTGATCAGGTTTTGCCTGATCGTCGTAGCTGACGAGTTCCAGTTTTTGACCGACGACGCCACCCGCTCCATTGACCTCATCAATCGCCATCTGCGCAGCGATCATTGCCGACTTTCCATCGGCTGCTGCAAAGCCGGTCAGCGGCGCCTGGAATCCGATCTTAATCTGGGCGTTTGCCGGCGCGGCGGCGAGTGCGAACGCCGTTAGCGCGCCGGCGGTCAGGCCCACGCGTAAGACGAATTTTGACACGTGGTGCAACATCGCAGTCTCCTTCGGTGAAGTTTCAATCATCCGTCGTTCGATCGTAGCGAGAGTGGACTTGCTGTCAGTAGTTCCCGGGCACGCTTGAGCGCGTGCTCGGGCGGCCGCGCTTTGGTCCAGTCGGTCCGGTCGCCCGGCCGCATCGTCGCGTCGATGCCGAGCTTGCCGATGACACCGCCATCTTCCAGCGGGTCGGAGCGGTCGGTGCGTAGGCCGGGCACGACGACAAGATCTCGATCAGCCTTCATCCGCGTCGCCATCGCCCATTCCACCTGTATGGGATCCCAGGGGTCGACGTCATCATCCACGACGACGACGCGCTTGATCAGATTCACCGCCGCCCAGATTGCGAACATAGATTTGCGTGCGTCACCCGGCCGCGGTTCGCGCAACGCGACCACGGCGTGCAGCCGACCGGCGCCGCCGAGGCCGACCGCGACCTCGCGCAGGGCCGGAA
>JBAUYV010000291.1:0-25229 GCA_049584975.1 Xanthobacteraceae bacterium
ACTGAAGTCTCCACGTCTCACGGCGTGGCGCCGGTCTCTTGTAGGTCGCCGACTACACCTCACCATGGGTCGCTCGGCGTGCCGCGTTCTCCCGACCTCCACAAGTAGGGAAGTGCGCACGACGGCAGACGCGAGCTGCATTGGCAGAGCGCGTTATCACCGGGGGCTGGCGCGACGATATGGAGACAGAGCCTTTTTCAATTGCGACAACTTCGCACGGCAGCGGTGTTGTCTTTAGGCGTGAGGAGCGCGAGCGCCACGTTTGGATCATCGGCAAGTCTGGCTCGGGTAAGAGCACGTTCTTGTTCAATCTCGTCATGGGCGACATTTGTGCAGGGGAGGGAGTTGCGGTCATCGACCCGCACGGCGATCTCGCCGAGGACATTCTCGACGCTATCCCGCGCCGACGCATTAATGACGTGTGCTACCTCGACGCCGGCGAGGCCGAGTATCCGGTCGGCTTCAATCCCGCGACCAGGATTGCGCCCGAGCGCCGCGCGCTGGCCGCCTCCGGCATTGTCGCAGCGTTCAAACACCTCTGGTCCGACAGCTGGGGGCCACGACTGGAGCACTTCCTTTTTCACGGCGTCGCGGCGCTTGTTTCCCGCGAACACGCGACCCTCATCGATCTTGCGCGCCTCTACACCGACGATCGTTTCCGCGAGCATGTAGTCAGCCGCGTGACCGATCCTGAAACGCTGCGCTTCTGGGAGGAAGAGTTCCCGAGCTACACCAAGTCGCTGCGCTCCGATGCGATCGCGCCAGTCTTGAATAAGGTCGGACAGATCGCCGCCTCACCGCACTTGCGGCTCATCCTTGGTCAGGTCGCCCCGCGCCTCGATCTATCATTCACGATGAACAACCGGCGCATCCTCGTCGCGAACCTTGCCAAGGGGACGATAGGGGAGCAGGCAGCGAATCTCTTAGGCTCTCTTCTCGTCTCGCACTTGCAGCTCATTGCAATGGAACGCGGCACGCTTCCGCCCGAGCAACGCGTTCCGTTTTTCGCGCATATCGACGAATTCCAGACGTTCAGCTCCGACGCCTTTGCATCTTTGCTGTCCGAGGCGAGAAAGTTCGCGCTCCACTTTTGTCTCGCGAACCAATACACGGATCAGCTCTCGCACGCCGTGCGATCCGCGGTGATAGGGAACGCGGGGACGCTGGTCGTGTTCCGGGTAGGCAGTCGAGACGCCGAACTACTCGCTCCGGAATTCCGACCGATGGACCCCGCCGGCCTTGCCGACCAGGAGCCATTCACCGCGTGGCTTCGCCGAGGGATAGGGAGGGACCGAATATTTGTTGAGGACAAACAATATCTGCAGCTTGGCACTGCTGAAGCAATTCGCGAGCAGAGCCGACAGCGCTTCGGTCGCTTTCGCGGCGCGATCGAGCGGCAACGTCGGATGCGACTCTGAACCGGCAACCTCGTGTATAATTTAACATCAGCAACATCGTTCGACCAAAAAGCGGCACTGTTCCTGGAGTGCGCCAGGCGTCGCTCGCGTCAGCAAAGATGGCGAGTCCTTCGCTGGTAGGACTTCTCCGTAGTTGAGGGCGGCGTAGTTGAGTTCCTTGAGTGACATAAATGAAGGTCAGGGCTTCATATTGCCTGAACACATTGTTGACGGTCACGAACACGCCTGCAGTTTCAAATGGAAATCCAGCAACCTTCCAGAGCCTTTCCACTTCATGTGCGGGCAGACTTCAAGGCATGCCCATCGGCTTTCTGTCCGGTGTATAATTGGAATGTATGTACACGTGGTATCAATATTTGAAGCTTTACATTATGACCTTTGCGTTGGCTTTAGCTGGCTTACTGCTTCTCTTTCAGCTCTTCCACTTTCATCTTGGAATTAACATCATCGGGTATGCTTTGTCAGTTTCCTATCCTTTTCTTTTTCATCTTTACCTTTTCTTCGTTAGACACATTTGAAGGGATTAGCGTCCGAGCGTCCCGAGCTTTTAAAATATTGTCCCGTCTTCAATCTCCTCTTTTCAGACAAGACCCAACGATCATCGTCACCTTGTTATATATTTACTCGTGTTTTCGACAAACACGCTAATCGCGAACTCTTTTGGTTTAAGTTTGCACATTAGTTTAAGTGATGCGGTGATAAGCTTCAACGTGGGCACATCGGCATGCGGCCCTGAGTGTTCACCGCTTGCTGCAAAACCCGCCGCCCATGACACCAACATCAGCGCCCGAATTAGCTTTTGAGGCTCGTCTGGATGCGTCGCATCATCGAGGAATTTCTGACAAGTGTATGAAGCGAGATTTAGCTCCGTCCTGGGTATCTCCTGACATTGGGCAATCTTCGAAAGCGCAATACACGCTGCGAAACTTGCTACAGCTATGTGTTTGTACATTTGGTACCTCACAGTGTCTTACTTGTTAAATAGCTCAAATAGCATGCTCGACAGATTATCTTCCGCTTGATCTAATCTCTCGGAGCCGAATGGTACTGGTGCTGTAGGGAGATTCAATATGTCCCAACCGTCTTTTATTATATCGTTTTTGGTGACGCTACTTGGTTTTCGGTGGAACAAGTCATTAAGTGTATTCCAGGCATCAGCTACTTCACCATAAACACCGAGCTCAGCTTGTATATCAATTTCCAATAATTTCGGTGCGGACGCCACTATTCGCGCTTGCTGTATGGGGCTAAAGGTAGGCAAATCAGGCAAATCAGTGAGCGAAAGTCCTGCCGCCGTCGGATTGAGCACGGTCAGCTGCGCGAAATTAATGTTGACTTGCCCATATGGATATTGAGCTGAGCCAGTTGGCGAACTCGGCGCTGTTGAGCCAGTAACAATGGTGCTCGCGCCTGAGCTCGGCGTAAAAATCGTTGCCGAAGCGGAAGACGATGCTTGCGTCCACAGCAAATACGGATAACCGTTGTTGATGCTCGGATTGCTGCCCCACACCGTAGGGTCAAAACCGCTCGGTAAGCCCGCCTTTAGCTGAGACGTTGTTAGACCAACTCCCAGACCACTGCCCGACAGAGGGGTCGCATCAGTATTCCAATAGGACGCCGCTACAGCTGGCGCAAAAGTAGGACTTCCCCCGCCGACTAGTCCGCCGATGTTGCCGCCCGCAACCGCACCGACGGCATATGTCTGCGTGAAGGAGCCGCCCGCGGTGACCCCGGCGAGGCCACCGGCGGAATTAAGGCCACTCACATTGCCCGTCGCGTAGGATTGAGTAATATTGCCGCCATTATTATCTCCGACTAGGCCTCCTGCAGAAAAAGCCAGCGCCGTCGGCGCGCTCACAAATCCGGTCGCATATGACTGAATTATTGTTCCATCATTTTGACCAACAAGGCCGCCGGCGTTTTCACCGCTCACCGAGCCCGTCGCATAGGAATTAATGATAAAGCCGTAATGATTTAGTCCGACAAGTCCCCCGACATATTCCCCCGGAGTGGAACCTGGATTGGGGTAGGAGTTAAATGCGCCTCCGGTGACTGAAGCTGTAGAGTAAGAGTTTAGTATGGTGCCTACGTAGGTCAGTCCGTCGTCGTTATATCCGACGAGACCCCCGAGCGCGCCGAAACCGGTCATCAAAAGTGAGCCGGTTACGTACGAATTCGAAATCGTGCCTTGGTTTATACCAGCAATCCCGCCGACTATACTAGAATTTGTTGTCAGATTTAGATCTTTCAACCCAATGTTCCGTATAACTCCACCTATCCCGATCTGCTCAAACAACCCGCCAAACTCACTAGAGCTGGTGTCCTGTATGGTCAGGCCGTCGACAACGTGCCCCTGACCGTCCAAAATACCTGTGAAGCCATTCGCGATCGAAGCAAACCCAGCGCCGCCATTCCAACTTGCCGTCGCGCTCGCGTCGACATCTTTGCCAAGCGCATAGTCGCCCGACAGATTATTCTGGATGTTTTGCAAATCGTAGACGGTATTTACCAGCATGTACGCCGTGAGCTGGTTAGGAACGGCGCCATTCGTGATCACGTTAGAACTATAATTGAAGGGCGTCGTGTAGCTAGTCGCATTGACGATGCTGCCTGCCGGATTGTCCGATGGATTGTAGTAGATCGAGACCGCGCCGGTGCTGCTGGAGAAATCGACCTTGCCGGTAGCGCTGAAATTCACGGTGCCAAAGCCCAATCCCGTCGCGTCAGCGCGTAGTACCAAATTGCCAGCGCCTGTGTTCGAGATGGTCACACCGCTGTTGATGTCGATATCGCGGTAGGCATTCAGAGTCAGCGTGCTGGCGTTCGCCCAGCTGAGGCTTGACGCGACTATGATATCGCCAGCCTCGCTGCCGGTGGTTCCTACCGTTGTTACGATTACACCACCCGTCGCAAGCGCATTCTCGATCGACGAGGTGGTGATAACTTCGCTCCCGGCGGTGGCGGCTATCGTTGCGTTCAGCGGATCGAGCAGCAGCGTACCGCTTACGCCGTTCGGAGCGCCGGTATTGACGGTGCCATTAAAAGCGAGTTGATGGCCGGAGGTCTCGACGAACCCGCCCTCGCCTGAAATCGGTCCGCCCTGGGCCAAGACGGTCCCATAGAACGTCGTCGCCTCGTTCGACCAAACAACGACCTTGCCGCCATTGCCCGCATTCGTAGCCGACGCGTTGATCGTCGTCGCTGCGTCGATCGAGACCGTGGTGGCAGTCGGCACTGCGTAGGGTTGAAGGTACGCGCTCGGATTAGAGACGAGGCTTTTGTTGGGATTACCGCCGCCCCAATCGCCACCGATAAGCACGGCTCCGCCCCCTGCTGCACCAGACGCGTTGATGGTGGCGCCACTAAGCTGAACGTTCTCGCCGGTGACCACGATCGTACCGCCGGTCGTTCCGTTGCCCTTTCCAGCGGCAGAGAGGGTGCCCGACACCTTCACAGTCTGTGTTGGGGCGCCAGCTGGCTTGCTGGCCGCGGTCGCGGCCCCCAGCACGATCATGCCCTTATGGGTGCCGATCGTGTTCGCCTCGATGTTGCCCGTGTTGTTGATGACCGAGTCGACGACCTTGCGCGCCGCCACCGCCGTTAGCTCCACCTTGCCACCATTGGCCTTGAGCGTCCCGGCGTTGCTCACCAGGGAGCTGAGCGGCTTGCCAGTCGAGACATCGATCACCTGCGAGGCGATCGAGTCCTTGAGGCCCAGCGTGATGAGATTGTCGCCATAGAGATCGAGCGTGAAAGCATTGCCGGAAGCGAGCGCGATCGTTCCGAGCTTCGCCGTGATGGTCCCGGTATTGCGCACGCCCGGCGCCACTAAGGCGGCGAAACCGCCGGTCTGCGCCGTGATCGATCCCTGATTGACGATTGAGGCCGAGGGATTGCCCGGGATCGTGAATCTGTATCTTCCGGCCATAAAGTTGGCGTTGGAGATGTTGTTGGTCGTCGCCAACAGCCCGCCGACATTTATTGTTGCTCCTGCGCCGAACAGGATGCCGTCCGGGTTCACCAGGAAGACGTTCCCGTTAGAAGACAGCGAGCCGAGGATCTGCGACGGGCCAAGGCCGCCTGTGACCCGATCAAGCTCGACAGAGCTTGAATTCGGCATATTGATCTTCGTCGTCTGACCAGTTCCGATATTGAACGTATTCCAGTTGATGATCGCGCTGTTGCTCGTTTGATTGACCACGACGTTTGCGGTCCCTTGGCCCTGAACGGTCGCGGAGCCGCCCACAACGCTGGCCCCATTGGGACCTGCCATCGCTGAAGCAAGGGTGAGCGGCGCGAGAGCCGAGGACATCAGAAGCACGCGTCGCCATCGCCGAGACATGACCCGCCCTCAGTTATGCGCCGTAAGGATGAAAAAGAAACGCTCGTCGTTACGCGGCCCTTCGATCGCTTTCGCGACCGAAAGATCGGCGTCAACATGATTCAACCAGCCGAGCCGAATCCCGCCGCCCACGGACGCTGCGTCCTGAACGGCAGGCGTGCCGAGCGAAGCATCGCGCGTGTAGAGCTGTCCGTAATCGGTGAAGGTGTAGAGCTGCGCGGTTTGGGCCAGCGGCACCGGTTGCTGAGGCACGTCGTAGCGAAGCTCGCCGATTGCTTCGATGCAGGAGTCCCCGAGCAATTCCGACGGATCAAACGCGCGCCCGTAATAGCGTCCGCCAAAACCGCACTGCTCAGGCACCAAAAGGGGCGTGCCGGCATATTGGCCGTAGGCAGACACGTAGGCGGAGAAGCGATCGAACAGGGGCTGGGTGCGGCTTGCCGTCCCCTCGATCTTGCTGAAATCAACGCGACCCACGAGCCGTGAGGCTAGGGGGTTGCCGTTTTCTGTGCTGCCCAGGCCCTCAATGCCCTGGCTGATCGTCACGTTGAACTGATTGATGCCTTGCCATGCGTCGGCGAGGTCTGCGTCGGTCTTGGTGCGGAAACCGCGAAGCCGATCGTCATTGAACGGCGCCCCGAGTACGTCACTTTCGTTGTTGCTGGCAAAAACCAGTCCGGAGAACGTCAGGTTACTCTCGCGCGAACGGATGAAAGGGTACGACAAGCCGGCATCACCGTACGGCCCGAGGGTGCGATATTGCAGCAATTCAAGTGGCACCGTTCCGGGCACTCCCCAGGCGTCGCTGCCGTCCGCGAAGAACGCGAGCCCTTCGCTGGTAAGGACTTGTTTGTAATTGACTGCGGCGTAGTGGAGTTCGTTGAGCGGCACGACACCCGCATAGGTGAACGTCAGAGCTTCGTGCTGGCCGAGCAGATTGTTGACCGTTACCGAACCGAGGTACTCAAAGGGCCCCCGCGCTGGGGTGCCCCGGTTGTCGATCTGCACTTTGGCGTCGATCCGTTTTTCGGCAACTTCGACGACGAGGGTCGAGGCGTCCTTTGCGTGCTTCGACGGACGTAAGCTGGTCGAGAACTTTAATCCTGGCAGATCGCCGGCGAGCAGTAGATAGCGCTCGATCGTGCGGATGTTCGCAGGCCGCTGCGCTGTGACCTTGGCCGCATAGTCGGTGAAGAAATCGCGGTAGCGCGAAAGCTGCTTCGGCCATTCGACCTTGTCGATGTATCCCTCGACAACCTCGATATGGACGACTGCGCCACTGGGATTGAGTTGCTGGGGCGGTACGATGGCGCGCGAGAGCACGTAGCCGTCATTGCCGTACTTGGCGGTGATGCGCTGCGCGAGCGCATATACCGCGGTTAGGGGAATCCGTTGATTGATCAGGCCGGCATAGAGCGGGGCGAGCCGTTCGGCGGTGTAAACCGTCGAGCCGGTGATGCGCACGTCACGGACGCGCAGGAAGACCTTTTCGGCACCTTTCGGCGCCACGGTGCTCGGCAGGGCAATCGCTGGCCCAACGGGCTGAGCTTGGGGAGCAGGCGGCTGTGTAAAGCGTTCACGCTCCCGCCCAGGCAACTCGCTCGGCGGAATGACCTGCGCGGCCGCTACAACCGGAACGAACGCTATTAGCAGCGCCGCCAAAGGGCGGCACACGCTGACACGCATACCACCCCTCCAACCCCACGGTACAACCGAGGGCACGGTGCGCAATTACCGGTTCACGGTCAACTGATCCACAACCTAATCCCCACCATCCACAGCCGATGGACCCAGCCGGCCTCGCGGACCAGGAGCCATTCACTGCGTGGCTTCGCCGAGCCACAGGGAGGGACCGGATATTTGTTGAGGACAAACAATATCTACAGCTTGGCACTACTGAAGCAATTCGCGAGCACAGCCGACAGCGCTTCGGTCGCTTTCGCGGCGCGATCGAGCGGCAACGTCGGCTTCGCTTCTGAACCCGGCAACCTCGTGTATAATTCACGGTCAGCAACATGGTCCCGGTTCGATAGGGAATTGAGCAACATCAGACCACCGAAAAAGTCCGGCAACATCCGATAGACGCACAATCTCACCACGCCACACATTCCCTAAAAGTCGCCGCGCGTGTTGTTCACGTGGCTCGATTGGAGGAGCTAAACTAACTTGTAAAATACGTGCATGACGCCCCCAGACATATTCGAGCAATTTCACTTGAAGCGTTGATATGGACAAACTGCGGCATGTAAAATGGAAACTATCGCATGATTGGTCATTGCGGTTCTCTCTCATTCGAAGTGTGAAAAATTGGCATCAGTTTCTCTTCTTCCAAGGAGGCATCATGCGTTTGCGGCGTGGACCCGATTTCCACGTGCGAGGATATGCCGACATTTGCATCGTAGACGAGGTGCTTTTCAGGGATAGCTATCAGCTACGAACTATCGGCTTCGTTCCCAAGCGCATCATTGATGTAGGTGCGCACATCGGATCATTCTCTACGCTGGCAGCGATGCTTTTCCCCACGGCCGAAATTATCGCCGTCGAACCCGAAAAACAGAATTACCGCTTGCTCCAAGAAAACGCCCCAAGGAATGCTCAGTTGAGGAACGAGGCCGTATCAGACAAAGAAGGCAACGTCACTCTCCACATTGGGAAAAACAACGGTGCACAACATTCCATCACATCATCTTTCGGTGCCGGCAAACTCCACGAAGGCACACAAGAAGTCGCAGCGTTTCCTTTGTCCCACTATGGACCGGCAGACCTCATCAAGATCGACTGCGAAGGTGGCGAGTACGCCATCTTGAAAGATACGTTACCAAACGCGAAAGCTATCATACTCGAAATTCATGATCTAGACGACGGACAAAAACCTAGGCTCTTGGAGCGATTGGTACAAAAATACGACGTTCGCTTCCTCTTTTCAGATCGGACCATGCTTTTGACCTCTCACCTATAATATGGCCGACACGCTCAAAGACGCCGCCAACGACCAGAACGGTTTGACTTCAACGAGCACAAGACCGTCATCATCGAGGCCCCGGCCAACGACAACCAAGCCACAAGCACCCCAGCCAACGACAACTCCCCGCCACCCGCCGCTACTTCGACAACTCAATAACTCATCGTGGCTAGCTGGTACTTGGCCAAGCCCGCGGAGACGTGAGAGTGGAAGGAAGTAGCCGCTGTTTACTGAGTTATATTGCTTTGTTACGTCGCGCTTTGATCTTCGTTTTCACGCTGAACACTACAATTCCTGAGGCTGCCGCTGATGCCGTGACAATTGCAATGTTTATCAGCCACGTACCGGAACTTTCATATGGCAGTCCGTAACTAATTGCCATAATGACGCCGATCATTATTGGCCAAGCAGCAGAAAGTAAGCCTGCGAGATGCCGTGTTGGGACGAGAAGGCCAATGCCCAACGGCCCCAAAAGTGCGATGAAAAAGGCGACGCCGCCAACTACAACATTCATACTCATCGAACCCTCCCCGGTTGGTGCGATGTTCGACGTACGTTACAATAGGTTACAACGCGAATTGCGCTATGACCCCCTACCCGCTGAAGTCCGCACGGTCGTCATTGCGGCGTGGACGCGCGGAGGATTCCTACCGAGGGCGGCAATTGAGCAAATGGTGCCAGCGAGCGAGGAGAGCGGCAGCGCGGCTTAGTCCGCCCGAGCCATCAAATGTGGCGGTCGCCGATCACCGCCGCTCGAATTCGTTGTCGAACCACATCTCGACCATGTACCGCGGGCTCATCGCCGATTTAAAGTTCAGGTAGGTGGAGTACTTGGTCTCGACCCAGGCGTAGAATTCCGAAAAGTTGGGCTCGAAGCTCGCAGGCGGATCGCTGACCGGGACGGACATAGCTTTCTCTCTTGCCCACATACCGCACAGATATCGAATTCCCTTCTCGGCTTCCTTGAGCAGCATTCCCGCGCCTCTCCCGGTTAATGATTCGGGACAGACTATAGCTCACGGCTTAGCTGTTCGAGCACAATGCCTTTGCGGCTAACAGGCATTCATAGCGGCGTGGACGCACGGGGGATTGCTGCCGAGGGCGGCTATTGAGCAGATGGTGCCTCAGTCTGAATTGGACTTATCCGCCGCCTCAACGCAACGTAGTGAGGGTTCTCACCGGCCGTGATAATGGTTCCCTTTTCGGCCATCCGATCTATGTGCACCTCAAGTAAAGGAGCGTATCTCTTGTAGTTTCTTCGTACCGATGCGCTCACGATTTCATGCGGATTCAAGTCGCGGCACATAAGTCTCTCTAGAATGGCGCTCACCTCGTCGACTGACATGGAGCCTGGCACTTCATCGGCCAAAATCTCTTTTGACGAATCGTAGCCTTTAATTTCCCAAATTGGGGTCATCATCGCCGGCTCCTCCGTCCGAACGTGCTACATATAGGCATAGCAGCTAACCCGTTCGAGTGCGCGGCCTCGCGGCTCGCAGAAACTCGCCGCACTCCTCCAAACAAACGGGTCAACCAAAGCCCCGCCCATCGCTCAACCAAGCGCCTCCACGGGCTACCGAAACCCAAAATCCGTGACCCCCGCGCTTTCCAATTTCCGCGACCTATCCATCCAAAATCCGTGACTTCCGGCCAAGTTCCAAAGCCGCGTCGCGCGCCATCCGGCTGGAATGGTATAATCGCCCCATATGGCAACTAAAAAACCTCGACCGCAACCTGATCTACAAAAGCTCACGCGGATCGTCGAACGCGGCTTTGCGTCGGTCGCGGGGGATATCTCGGCGACCAATGAACACATCGGCGACCTCAAGACGGAAATGATGAACCAATTCGAGCACGTCGATAGGCTGTTCACGGCGACCGACGATCGCTTGCGCGGCATTTCCTCCGAGCTGGCCGCGATCCACCACCGTCTGGAGAGACTGGAGGAGCGGGGCGCGAGCACCGCAGGATTCGCAAGGGAGATCGATCACGCCCTTGAGCGCATCGCCGCAATCGAGAAACACCTCGGCCTCAACAAGAAGATCGCCGCCTGATCGATACAACAACTACGATGACCGAATCGCTCATCATCGACGGTCTCATCTACATTCCGATTCGCGACGCCGCAGCCGCCTCACACCTCTCGACCGAGTATCTCGCACGCCTCGCGCGCCAACATCGCCTCCGCGCCCGCATGGCCGCAGGCATGTGGTTCATCGAAACCCACTCCCTCCAGCAATTCTTGTCGGCCCGCACCCGCGGGCTTTCGGGCTAAAGTCCTCGCCCGGTGCGGAACATACCGTCCGGCTCTCGCGTTCGCCCTATATGGGAACCAACGTTGCCAGAGCCAGACACCGAGCCATTATCGCGAGCTGTTTGCGCCACTGGTATAGCGGCCAGCTCGCCAGATGCTCCGAGGATGCGGAGGCTATGCTACGCCGTGTCGAAGAAATGGAATTGCCTACCGGTGGCGAAGCTTTGCGATACTCGTTCCCGATCGCTGGTTTCCGGGCGGGTCGCCACTAAGGCCCCGTCTCTGCCGCATAGCCGGAACGATTCAGGCGTTCTGTTTGTTACTCCAAGACCCCGCTGACGGGGCCGTTCACGGGCCGAAGGAGGCGGTATGCCCCAAGCTCTTGAATGCAAGAGGTGCGGCGAGTTGATGGAGGCGCGAACTGTATGCGCGCCCAATCCCGCAAACGACGAGCACTTCTTCCGGTGCCCGCATTGCTATTTCGTTGTCAGGCCGATCCCCAACTCACCGGCAGCTGCCACGCCGAAGTAGAAGTGCTCTTCCCGGTACCCTTCAAACAAAACGCCCGACCAAAGCCCCGCCCGCCCGCTCAACCGGGCAAGCCTATCGACCGATACCAAAATCCGCGGCCTTCCCAACCCTCGCCAACTCCACTCGCATTGTTATTATCGCCGCCTCCGATACAACAGCCGTCCCGCAAACCTATTGACCGGCCGAGGCCGATCGCTCAGCGGCACATAGTTGCGGCAGCTACAGCCCGGATACCGGCACTGACCGCGCTTTCTACGCTGTCGGTATTTTTCCAGACAAAAGGGGCAGTGCGGGCTCCGGCCCGCGCAATTCCAACACGGCGATGCTATCCAGTTGTGATCCCTCCCGCCGTGATCGCAATTTTTGCAGACTGGCATATCAGATAGGGGAGCGACCATTCGCGCTCGCCGAGAGTTGCCACGGTACCAAACAACTTCGACGTCTGCCATTTGGGTCCAAACGGCCTTGGTTCCGCAACGCTGGCGCTCGTGTTACTATGCCGCTCACTCTTCTATATGTTGGCAACGACGCCACGAATCGCTCGCGTTCCGCACACTGCCAAACGCCCGGAGCGCTGCCCCTATTGCAACGGCTCTAATCTCACTCGCAAGGGCACGCGGCGAAAGAAACTCGAAATCGTACAAATCTGGCGGTGCTTCGCGTGCAAACGCACGTTCACCCCAGGACCGGCAGCTCTCCGCAATAGGACCTATCCGCTGCGCATGGTCCTTGCGGCGCTGACCGATTACGACACCGGCCTTACACTCGAAGAGACCGCTGCCCGTCTTAAGAAAAAGACCCGCCGCACTGTTTCGCCATCGACCGTCGCATCATGGCTGGAGCAGTACAAGCGCCATTGCAGCTATCGCCGGCTCCGCGCTAAGGGTTTGGCCCGCTTTCCCGCCAACCAGACGATCCGCACTATCAAGCTCTACCATCGCCAAATCTATAGCTACGCTTACCACCGCCCGAAGCTCGATTTTCTGCGCGCCGGGGCGCTCGACGACAAACGCAAGGGTAACAAGCGCTTCGCGCCGCTTGCCGATTTTCTCGAACATATCCCGACCGATTGCCCGCACGATCTCTTCAGTGGGGAAGGGGATGCCAAAGCCCGCGCCTCTCAGGCCCCATCAACTTTCGCGAACACCGCCCATGCCATCGTCAATATCAGGGAAAATGCAGCGACCGAAACTGCCGCGCTCATCATTCCTGCGGTCGGAAATAATAAACTGCGGCATGAGGCCCTTCAGCGCTTCATGCTCGCAAACGATTCCGTCACGCTCGCCGTTGAGGTCCCGATCTGGCTTCGCGAGTCCGACATCGCGGCAATCGAAGCGCGGTGGGGGATTAGCCTTGCTGAGAAAATACCGCGTGCCGAACGCATCATCACCGGCCACATCGACTTTCTCCAAGTCAGGAACGGCGCCGTCCACCTTCTGGACTACAAGCCGGATGCGACGACAAATAAGCCATTCGCGCAGCTGACGATCTACGCACTCGCGCTGTCACAGCTGACCGGCATTCCATTATTCGATTTCAAGTGCGCGTGGTTCAACGAGCATCAATATTGCGAGTTCTTCCCGCGCACGATTCTCGCGCGCCACGCACCCAACCAGATCAACAAGCGCGCCGCTTGACACGCGGCATTTCGAATCTCGCAAAATGACAAAGGCAGGGAATGGCTTAACACAGGGGTCTTTTCTACTTCGCGAAATATCTGTTTTGCCCACCTCCCTCATGGTCTGCACCTGATCGAGCGCAAAAGATGCCAGCGTGCTATAATGGCCGATATGACCAAAAATCAAGTGAAGGACATCCTCGATCGCGTGCTCACATGGCCAACGGAGCGACAGGAAGATATCGCACACGTAGTCGAGTTGATGGAAGAGCAGGACAAAAGCGGCCTCCGCCTTACCGACGCGCAAGCCGCTGAGGTGCGCCGCCGGCTCGCCGATCCCAGTCGAAAAACGATTGCAGCTGAACAAGTCTTCAAACGGTTTCGCTCATCGAGCGCATGAGGGTAACGTTCGATCCTGGCGCGAGCGATGATCTCGATCGCGTTTTGGCTTGGATCGCAAAGGATGATCCCCACGCTGCATATGAAATGGTTGCCCGCATCGAGGCCAGGGTAATGCGTCTCGCCACGCCCGAGCTGACGCAAATCGGGCATCCTGGCGTTGTCGAAGGCACGCGCGAGCTGGTCGAATACCCCTACATCATCGTCTACAAGATCGATAACGATGGCGACGAAATCGTCGTGATCTCCATCGTTCACGGCGCAGACCCGCGCAACCCGAGGACGGCGGATCGATAAAAGCGTCGCCAGAGAGTATGAAAGATCGCGGCGGCGACGCAGAAAACAAACGGGTCTCGCAGAAAGAATTTGACCGGATCGTGCGAATGATTAAGGAGCAAACGCGAGCATACCCGCAGGCAGCACTTGAAGACAAGTTCCTATACCTAGAGTGGATCGAGAAGAAGTACGCCGTGGGGAACGGCGCGAGCAGGGGAGAGTGAGCTGCGAAACTGTCTCGTTTGTGACCATCTACGGGACAGTCACCGGGACGGGGAAACCATGACCACACTTCCGCGCCGGCGTTTCTTGCGTTCAGTAGCGGGTGCTGCCACACTGCCGACCGCGTCGCGTCTTGCAAGGGCGCAAAGCTATCCGACCGGGCCGGTGCGAGTCATCGTCGGATTTGCCGCCGGCGGTACGACTGAGTTCGTCGCGCGCCTAATTGGACAACGGCTGTCGGAGCGATTCGGCCAGCCGTTTATAATTGAGAGCCGGCCGGGCGCTGGCTCCAACATCGCCGTCGAAGCGGTAGTGCGCGCAGCTCCCGACGGCCGTACGCTCCTTCTGGTGACTGAGGCGAACGCGATCAACGCTACTTTATTCGCTAGGCTCAATTTCGATTTCATCCGCGACATCGCACCCGTCGCGACCATCATTCGGGCGCCGCTTGTCTTGGAGGTTAATCCAGCGGTTCCGACCAAAACGGTTTCCGAATTCATCGCCTATGCTAAGGCCAATCCAGGCAAGCTCAACATGGCGTCCGTCGGAATCGGCTCTGCATCGCACCTAGCCGGCGAGCTGTTCAAAGCAATGACCGGCGTTGACATGCTGCACGTGCCGTATAGCGGCGGCGGTCCTGCCGTCCTCGATCTTGTCGACGGTAGGGTTCAAGTTCAATTCGGTGGCCTGGTGCAGTCAATTGAGTACATTCGAGCTGGTAAGCTCCGCGCTCTGGCAGTAACCACCGCCACGCGCTTGGAGGCGTTGCCGGATATACCCACCGTGGCTGAATTTGTTCCAGGCTATGAGGTAAGCTACTGGGATGGCTTTGGCGCACCCAAAAACACACCCGCAGAGATCGTTGCCAAGCTCAATAGCGAGATCAATGCAGCGCTCGCCGACAGTACAATCAAGGGACGCCTTGCTGACTTTCTCGGTATTGTGCTTCCCGGTTCTCCGGCTGACTTTGGCAAGCTCATCGCCGATGAAACTGACAAGTGGGGTAAGGTGATCCGGGCGGCGAACATTAAGGTAGAGTGATCTCCGGACGTTCCATAATGTCCGTTTCGCGACCGGAGACTGGTATCTGTTCGTCTTCCTCCGCGAGCTCTCCACCCGCCCGCATGACAAATACGGGACGGTTGAGGGAAGCTGCTATGTCCTCAGGCGGAACGTTTGTTCCCTTCAGCGAAACGAGGTCACGTTCGACTTCCCGCAACGTATGCCGCTCAATACTGAAGCCAAGTTGCTCGAAAAACTCCCGTGCCGCGTCCTCGCTTACAAATCGGTTCGTCTCCAGATTCCTTCCGATCCGTGCTGAATCGTGTGTTATCGATCGCCCGACGCGTTCATTTCTCATGTGCTCGGCCAGCGGAATGTCTGGCGTGACCCACATCCCCCCGAATTGCTTAAGAAGTCGATGTACAGTTCGCGCCATATTCTCCTTCTCCTCGAAGGTGAGGTAGCTCAACAGGCCTTCGTTGATGACCGCAATTGGTCCGTGTGTGAAATGTCGCGCTGCATGGACGAGGTCGTCGCCATTGAGTGCATTTGCCTGTTCGATGAATAAGTTGCTTCGCGTTACACCTACGGTCCGGACGGCCGCCTGTTTTTGGGCGATTATACCGGAGAGATCTGTCTCTACGTACGTGACAGTTGGATCCTCTGTCATTTGCAGCCCGCGGGGCGAATGGCCTGCTGCAATCTCAAGGACATTACGTATGCCGCTCTGGACGATGAGCCTGGTTCCAAGCTTGTAACGTGCCTCGAACCTCGGTGCGTCGCGAGCCGCGTCCTCCAGGTAAGAGCCATCGAGCGGTTGTCCCTCGTCGCAGGCGCGATGTTCGAGGGCAGAGAACATCTCTTTCGAGTACGGAATATCAGTGCGCGTACGGGCGTAGGCGACGCCAAGTGCCGTTCGGCTTATTTTCTCGTGTGAGAAATCGGACCGGATTCTACATAACGGGACTACCTGCGATTGCTTCTTTGATCTGTCGATTCCCATATCGCTGGGAAAACGGTTATTTGAATAATCTCACCAAAAATATAGCATTTCCCGTGACCAACGCATTCAGGAGGTCTTCGACGCTTGATGCGCGGAAATTTGCACTTGAACCGGCCACCGCGATGCGATGAAACCCTGCGCCTTGAGTGGATCAAGGTTCGCGAAATCTACATTGTGCGAAGTAGAAACTATGGCTGTGTTAAGCCACTTCCCTGCTCTTGACGTGTCATGCACCGTGGCCTGATGCAGTTCTGAATTGACTGGCCGCTTGCCACGGAGAAACGGCAGAGCTGACCAAACAGACCGTCGCCTTCCATACCGCGCAGCGGTTCACTGCTATATCTGTTTTGCGAAGCTCCACATCGGCAGAGATTCATCATCTATGCTATAATGCCAGTCTATGGAGGACGAGCCAAAGACAATTGATCTATCCGGTCTACTTGATCGCTCACACGAAAATAAGTGGGTGGCGTTCACTCCAGATTATTCCAAAATAGTCGCCGCATCTGAAAGTTTGCTGCAACTCGATAAATTGGTCGCCGGCGAGAACGTCGTCTTTTACCGTGTGCTTCCTTTCGACGCGATCTTCGCTCCCGCGTCACAGGCATGTGAAATATAAGTACACAGTAGTTTCAGGCGCCCAGACCGTTGGAGGTCGGTTCGTCAAACGGCCCGCCGTCCAAATCGAAATTTCTCGGGGCAAACAGGCGCGGACGTTTCTAGCGATCATTGATTCCGGCGCCGACAACATCATCTTGCCCGCCTACATGGCGGAGCTATTCGGCGTCGATAGGGCTAGCTGCCGGCCTTACAACGTCATCGGCATCTCTATGGAAAACACCCCTGGTTTTGTCGCTGAACTGGACTTTCGCCTGCAAAATCACTCGCAGGTATTTACAGCGCCCGTTGTATTTATCGACAACGATGTACCTCCACTACTCGGACAGGAGGGCTTTTTCGATATGTATAGGATCAAGTTTGAAAAGGATCACGACTCGTTCGAGATTACTTCCCCGCCCCGTCGCTAATCCTTCACCTCCGTCACGGATATGACTCGCTCGCTTCAACAAGCCATCGAACAGTTGCAAAGCCTGCCCGAGGACGAGCAGAACGACGCAGCCGACGTGATCTTTGTTTATCTTTGCAGCGAGGAGCGCCAATATCGTTTGTACCCACTCGCATCTGTCGAGCAATAGTTTGCCACGCCATGAATTCCCCTACCGTCGTCCGGCTTCAGATCGTACTGGAAGAGGTGCTGCCGACAGTGCTACGTCGGATCGAGGTCCCGTTTTCGATTCGACTAGACCGACTGCACCTCGCAGTCCAAGCGGCGATGGGCTGGACCAACTCCCACCTCTACGAGTTTAAGGCCGGCAATCTCGAATGGGGTTTTGTCGATCCCGAGGACTACGCCAGTCGGCTCGATGCGACCCAGGCGCAGCTCGATGAGCTCGTCAGTTATTCGCCGAAACTAACTTATCTTTACGATTTTGGGGATGGCTGGGAACATACCATTACGATTGACGCACTCGTCGACGAGGCGGCCGGTTGTTCTTATCCGCGCCTTATTGAAGCAGAAGGGCGGTGCCCCCCTGAAGATGTGGGCGGTCCTTGGGGCTACGCACAGTTCCTCAAGGCGATCGGGAACCCCTCCCACAGGAGCCACGTGCAATATAAGAAATGGTTCAGAGGCGATTTCGATCCAAATGCCTTAGATTTTCCAGCCCTTGTCCGGGAAGTGGAAAAACTCGCCAAACGTTGGTCTCGGTAACCTTTCAACATTCCGTTAGTCGTTCAGTCTCACCTGCTTCCTCTTCCCCGTCGACCACGTCACTGAAAGTGGATCACCGTCCAAGAGAGTTTTGTCGTCAACAAAAAGAAACAAATTTGATCCGCGCCCGTCCGTCATTTCCTTCTGCGCTTCGATCATCTGCTCAACCCGAGCCCGCGATGTTGTCACAGTCAGGACCCTAAAGCTTCGCAGGCCGAGTTCCTGCACGTGCTCCCCTACCCTGTTGGCTTCATGGTAGGCCAGCATCTTCTTGGCGTAGTAGGTTTGATCCTTGCTCTTGCGGCGATGCACCGGCATCTCGCCGCGGTCGCGCTCCAGCATGAAGTAATTTGCTTTGCCCGTCCCTAGATTACGCAACCCGAATAGCTCGTCCGGATCGACAGAAAGCAGCTGATGCGCACCGTCAATTCGGACCTTCACGACCAGACGCACGCGCCGATCACGCTGCGTCTTCGGCGCGTTCTCGAAAATCTCCCGTCTATCGATCAGTGCGATATCGGATCGACCGCGACACGCCAGTTCAAGCCGGACCATGAATTCCGTAATATCGACGCGATGCTCGATAAATCGCCAGCCGGCTCGGCGCTGCTTGTCGGTCTGGTACAGCAGACGACCCGGCACATCGTAGCCGTGCTTGCGAAGGAGCCACGCGCCTGGTCGCGTGAGACCATAGATCAGCGGGAACGATCCCTTGTAGAGCACTCGCTTCTCGACCTGCCCGAGAAGACGCTCGACATATTCGTGCTCCCATAGCACCAACAAGGACCGCGAGACGTTTTGCGGACTGCCGCCATCGAGTGCCGCAAGCTGCTCGGCGGACGCCAGCCGTAATCGCGCCAGGTTTGCGAGCAGGCTCAAGTCCCTCTGTGTCATTCGGAACGGCCGTGGCTCCTCTGGTCTTTCAAACAATCGGCCGCGCGCTCTCGTTTCAACATCCATAGTGTCATTGTAACCCTTCCCTGTTCGCCATCGCTTGTGGACAGCAGATACGGGTGTATATTTTTTGAAGGTCTCCGCCCTACGCGCCGCTCCCTGAATTCCTCGGGGCCCGGCGGAGTAAGACGGAGATTGAGCAATGTCCCTTGACATACCAGCCGGCGGAGACGCGCCGGCCCCCTATCCCCTCCAGTTCATCCATATCGAAATCATGCCGCTGATCGACGGCAAGTATTCCGTGGCGATGCAAGCCACACTACTCGACGAAGAGCAGCTGGAATTCGTCGGCCAAGACCTCGCTCACGAGCACGTTACGACGCTCGACGAGGCCATGACCATTATCCGGCGCAACGTCGCGCCGCTCACAGCGCTTGCCGCCTGAGGCCCGCCGTGGCCCCGGTCCCGGTGCGCGATGCCGCAGCCAGTATTCGCACCCTCAACGACAACTTCCGCAGCACATTCGTCGGCGGACGGGTGCTCATGACGCAAGGCGTCGGCGCATTGCCGATCGCCACCAAGGCTCGCGTGATCTTGGCCGTGCAGGGCTTCGACGAATTCTCCGCGGACAACGATCCGCATCGCGAGCACGACTTCGGCAGCTTCGAGGTCGAAGGCGAAACGTACTTCTGGAAAATCGATTTGTATGAGGAGCCGGATGTCAAGGACGCAAATGGAGAGCCCGTCGTCAATCGTGTGCTGACGATCATGCTGGCGGAAGAGTACTGACGCACAAGAACAAACCTGCCCCACATTCAATGTGGGGCTCCTTTTTGCGATGCAACTCGACCATTCCTGCTACGGCCGTGACCATGCGCGCCAGCGCATTGACTTGTATCCGGTCGAAGGCAGCGCCTTCGCACCACAATCTCTATTCACGTATGCCGGAGCCTGAAAGGTGCGGGCGGCGACCAAACTACTACTGGGCTACGGAAAGCCATCAATTTTCCCGGTCGCCGTCCCGCCTTGCCGCTTTAGCGACAAGCTCTGGAATATCGATTCCTCCGTTTTAGGCCTTGAGCGTTGCGCCTTCCGGTACAACACCCTGTTCGACGAACCGCCACAACGCGATCGCTAGTTTGCGGGCCAAGGCGACGATACCGACTTTCCTGCCTCGCATGCCCATATTGCCGAATCGCTCGTGCCACCAACGGGTGAGCCTGCTGTTCGGCTGGTAGCGGAGCCAAAACCAGGCGAGCTCAACAAGTGTCTGTCGTGCAAGCTTCGTCCCCGCTTTGTTGATCCCGCGATCTCGGCTTACTTCGCCACTCGCATACGGACTTGGCGCAAGTCCGATGAATGACGCGAGGTGCCGTCGGGTCTCGAAAGTCCGGTGGAATACCTCCGCGACGAGCACTGTTGCAGTCGTCTCACCCACTGAGCCGAGCGTGGCCAAACGTCGAACCTTGTCCCGGTGTGGGAAGCTGCTCGTCTCGTCAGTAAGCGCTAGCTTTCGATCTGCTTCCACCTCGGCCAATTGGCTGCAGATGAACTCGTAGTGACGGATCATGCGTTCAATGTCGCGACGCAGAAATGGTGGCAGTGGCCGACCGTCGCCGGTCATCATCGTGTCGAGGCGACCTTGCAGCCCTTTGCTAATTCGCTTGCCGCTAAGCCAAATGCCGTGCAAGGCGAGCAGTCCCTTTATCCGAGCAACAATACGGGTCCGCTCCTCAACCAGATTCTTGCGCTCGCGCTCAATGCGCTTGGCATCCTCCCCTTCGACCGTCGGAATGTGCACAGCCCTAGCAATAGCATGATCGCCAGAAAGCCAGGTTCGAAGGATTCGAGTCATCTCCTCAGCGTCGAGCCGGTCTGTCTTGGCAAGTCGACCTCGGCGGGGCCTGAGAAAGCTAGCCGGATCAAACACGATCGTCCGTATGCCACGCGCCGCCAACAATCTTGCCAGCCAGAAGCCATCGTACCCAACCTCATAGCAAATAACGACCTCCACCGGGCCTAACACCGTTTGCATTGCTTTTGCGCGGCCTTCATCTAAAATACTGAGTAGACGATCCACATCACCAGCTCTTAATTTGTATGTGTTCGTTCGCCCAGCACCGGGCGGCGCGAACGCACAAACCCAGATCGTCTTGCTCAGTTCAAGCGCCACGCAGCACACATTGCGAATGTCGGTTTGATCCATCATTGGCGGAGCTCCTCTGACCACGCTTGGTGGTCACGTAGAGGGGCATGATTCGTCGCCTCTCCGCTCCATAGGATCTATTACGCCCTCGACATGGACGGCGGCTCGGAAGACCCCGCTGATCCCGAGAAGACGACGCGCGTGCTCACCATCATGCGCGCCGACGAGTACTAACCCCCAACACAAACCGAAAGGAAGCCAGCGATGGCCCAGCAACCCGCATATCGTGCCTACTCCGTCATCAAACGTGGCGACGGCCAAGACGACTTTTGGCTCGCCATCGGTGCGGCGTTCCCACACCAGTCAGGCGACGGGTTCAATGTGGTCCTGCAAGCGTTGCCGATCCCCGGTGGGGACGGCCAATGCAAAATCGTGCTGCGGCCGCCAAGGGACGACGACCAGCGACCGCAGGAGCGTAGTGATCGCAGCGACGACAAATCCGGCTCTCGACGCCGGTAGCCGCCCCGCCACAGAGGCGCGGGCAGACTTCAAGCCGCCGGCCATGCCGGCGGCTTTTTCATTACGCAGCAGAACGAACGCTTTGCCCGGTGACGAGACACAGAGGCATCGTGGTCGGCGCAACCGGCAGCGGTATCTCCAGTGGCGTGTTATCCCGCTCAAGCCGTATCGCGGCCGACATCCAGGCCCGCGCCACCGCGAAGAACGCCTCGCGGTTTTCGCGGTAGTGAGCCGCTTCCGACCAGGAAAGACATTGATGCGCGTTAGCGCGCATTTCTTGTGGGGTCATGACGCAATCTCCTTTGCGGTCATGACGCCTCCCGTCAGCAAAAACACTTACCCCAAGAAAAAGTTCAAAGTTCCTTGGGCGCTCGTTCGATTTGCCGCATGCAATTCAATTTGTGGGGAGCGGCGAGCCAGGCGAGGCGTGGAACGAGCCTGCCGCCGCGCTTCCCTTTCTGGTTACAGCTATTCCTACTCCTATGGATACAGTGTGGTTACTGTATCCATAGCGGCAACCACAGGGATAGCAGAATTCTTTTAGTCTTTTCAGTAACTTGCGAGATGCATTTTGTCGGAGGGCGTCCGCGACGGGGTATGTTTTTGTTGTTGTTTGTTTTTGTGCGCAAGCGCAACGCGCCGACTGGCGAGATGAGTGAGGTTCGCGGGAGTTCCCCTCGTCACCTTTGGTGCCTCGGCCCCGTCGACCTAAAGGTCGCGGGGCCTCGTTCGAGTCCCAGGGACGACCGGCCACGTCGGTGATCGCCAAAAACAAGCGGAGCATAACGAACAGCCCCGTACGGGCTATCGGACAGCAAAGCCGTCCGATAGTCCGCCGCGGCCGTCACGTTATGCGCTGTCTCACGCCTGCCGCCCCACCCTCCCATCAGTGCTCGGCGCAGAACCGCGCGAGTCGGCGCGGCCAAGCCGTCGCCGTCTCGACGCGCGAACAGCGCCGAGCAGGAGCTCCGGCCGCACGAGTCGCCTGCGGCGAGAACGCGCAGCCGTCGCTTAAAAGGATCCCGCGGCAGGAAATGCTCCCCGACACCACCTGGGTTCGCTCCGCCGCTCTCTCCATGGTAGCGGCCGCAGCGCGGCGTCAAGGCACCCCTGTCTTCCCTGCCCCGCTTGTTCGCTCGGGGCTATGGCGGTGCCTGCCGCGTATTCGTTGGGTCCCCCGCCTCTGACCCCGCGCACGTCGGCCGCTGCGGTCGAGAGCGTCGCGGAGCGAACCCGCGCGAGGTCGACCTTATCAGCCCTTACCAACCAGATCGTATGCCTATCTGCGCTGAGTGCTTGCATGGCGGATCGGAGCATCAGTGGAACGTCCCACCGTGCTCGGTGCCGGATTGCGCCTGCCCGCGTAATCATCCGGGGCGCATGCGCGGGCGGTGCCTTCGAGCAGGGTGCCCCTGCCTCAAGTACGCCCCCCTCACGGACTTGCCGAAGCCGGTGAACCGGTACATCGGCCGCGGGCGCCGCTAGGGGCGCCCGCTTGATTACTAACTCTCACTTTCTGCTTATGGATTCGACCGCGAAAATTCGCGAGCTGAACGACGCCCTGCGCACGCTGACCGGCGAGGGCCGCATCTTCTTCACCGTCGGCATTCAGGCCTTGCCGCCACAGGAGCAGGCCGAGATCATGGACCGCGTGTTTGCCTTCTCAGAGTTCACGCCCGAGAGCGATCCGCACGCCGAGCACGACTTCGGCAGCTTCGAGCATGCCGGCAAGACCATCTTCTGGAAGATCGATTATTACGATCGCGCGCTCAAGTTCGGCTCGGCCGATCCTGCCGACGAGGCAGTGACGACGCGTGTCCTTACCATCCTCCTCGCCGAGGAGTATTGATCTGCCGACCCGGCGCCGCGGGAGCGGCGCCGGGCTTGCGCTGCTCCGCATTCAAGCGCGGCCTCGTTCGCGCCGGCGTCGCCTGGCAGCGTCTTTGCCTCGGCCGCGCGGAACGCAGGGGCGTCTGGTTACCGGAACTATCTGAGTTCACTCCGCCGCTCTCTCCATGGTAGCGGCCGCAGCGCGGCGTCAAGGGACGAGCCCTTGACCCCGCGCTTAGTCGGCCGCTGCGCCAGAGAGCGTCGCGGAGCGAACCCGCCCGCGAGGTCGAGCTTATCAGCCCTCAACAATCACCTTATGGCGAACATTTGTAGCACTTCGCTTTCCATCCAAAGCGAGGACGGCTTCGGGACCGATCAACAGGTCGAAGCCTTGCGCAAGGATATCGAGGAGACCGTCACGTACGACGGCCCGACCGAATTCGGGTATGCTGACGAGCATCTGATCGAGTGCGAAATAGCCACCCGCTGGAACGTGCCGACGGAACGGCTTCAAGCCGTGGCGACAAAGCACCACGTCAACATCCGAGCGGTAGGCCGCGAGGACGGATGCGCGTTCGTACAGGTCGTCTGCATCGACGACCAGGGAGCCGTCGTGCAGGACGATGCGATCAACTACCGGTTCTAGGTAGCCGGTCGTCCGCATTCACACCCGGCGCTTCGGCGCCGGGTGGGTCATGCCTCCGCTGGGACCAAAATGCTAAATGCGATCCTCTCACCGCAGCAATTTTATCGTCGCGCATCGCGGCGCGGCGTCAAGGCACCTCTCTCTTCCCTTCTGCGATCTCTACTTCAGGGCTACGGAGCCCCATTGTTCGAACGTCATTGGGGCCTGCCTCGTGACCCCGCGCCGGCGACGCGCGCTGCCACAGGTATGCTGCGGCGAGAGGGCCGTGGCGGTCGAAATTACCAGCCAACATCACTCATCACATGAAAAAACCAGACGTTCAGGAAGGAGCACCGGATGCGGAGACGCAAGAGCCGCGCAAGCTCAACATGGAGGAGAAGCGCAAGCTTGAGAAGCTTCTGCTCTCCGACATCGATTCTGCCGTCGCGCGACACGACGCCCAGGCGCAAGACATGCGCGGAAATCTCATCGACAAGCTCGCGAAGAATCCTCCTGCCGAGGTGAAGAAGCTCTTCGACAGCCACTCGCTTGCGCGGAAACAGGCCAAACAACTGGAATCGAAACTTGACGCGCTTGGCTTCGACATCGCCTACGACGGCGCGCTTCGCGTCAACACGCACGGCACGATGACGGCGCAACTGAAAGCGTTCGATGCACTCGCCAAAGACATGCGCGAGGCACTGCAAACGCTGAAACGGAGTTACGTCATCAAGCTATTCGCCGACCACGCTGACACGCAAAGCCTGTTCGAGTCGCTTGCGAGGGACTTGCAGCGACTGATTGGATAGCCTGCCGGAATTGTAACACGCCACTCCCCGCCGCCTCTCCGGCGGGGACGAGGGCGAGCCTGTCCGGCCGGGGGGTGGGCGCCGCGCGGACATTTGACGTGCCGATCGCCGCCCTGAACGCTTCTCTTACGAGCGTGCGTATGCTCGGGAGGGGGGACTTCGGAGCGCGCGAGTATTGAAACCCCGAGCGCGATTGCCTGCCATGCCCCTTCAACTAAAGCCCTTAACAATCGGTTTGGCCGTACAGCGGCACCAGTCCGGAGAATTACATTGTCCCTCGCAGACATGTCCTTCACGCGGCGGTTTGTCGTATCGGAAAACTTTCCCGCCATTTCTTTTTGCCACGTCGCAAGTTCCGTGAAAATCCATGGCAAGCCATTTATAGCTTGTAATGCCAATCGCGATACAACGCCGCCGATTAAAAGCGGCAATTTCGGCGAAGTGCTTTCGCATCGCCTGCCGATAGGCAGTGAGTTCCGCGTCGTACTCTTCCGTGCTCTTCCCACGTTTTCGCGGCGCAGCAGGCGGGATAAGCCCCGGACGACCGGGAGGCGCCTTTACGGTAGGGATGCCGTACGTGTCGGTTTTACTTTCAGGCTGTGCCGACT
>JBAUYV010000292.1:0-1971 GCA_049584975.1 Xanthobacteraceae bacterium
GATGAGCCCTGAGATGCAGAGCTACGAAGCGCCAGCGCTTTTTATTCTCGAGAAAAAGGACCCGCTGCTGGTCAATTACCGAGTCAAGCACTCGCTCTACATCGTCGATCGCCTTTTCGATCGAGCACAGTTGCGGGTCGGGCCGAAGACGGCCGTGGATATCCGTTGCACGCGCCTCTTGGCGAAGAGATAGGCAATCCTATGCTCGATCAACCGGAAGAACCCTCGGCGGGGGACGACTCGAGGCCGCCGGCCAAAGAAGAGGCCTTCTATGTCCCGGCACTGAAGCCCGAGCCGCTCTCAGGTAAGGCGCCACTCCCGAGAGTGAAACGCTTCAGTCGCACGATGCTCGTGATCGCAGGCGCGGTCGCGGGCACCGTCGTGACGCTAGCCTTTTGGGTGGGTTTGCAGCACCAAAAGGGAAGGGCCGCAGCACCGCCTGAGCAGTCCCTAAAGCCGCCGGCCCCTGGCGCCGCTGTAAGTTCATTGCCGAGCTCCTATGGCGATGCTGCGGCGAGTGTGCCGCAGCTCGGAGCGCCGCGGCCGGGGGACAGTGGCGCACTCGGCGGGATCGGCGCCGGCCCGGCATCGCTGGGTGACGCATCGGGCGGGGCGGGCGCTACCCGCCAACTGACGCCCTTGGAACAATACCAGCAGCAACGCTTGCTCGAACGCCTCAAGAGTGAGGACCAGGCGCGAGGAGCAAGCGCTGCCTTTTCAGGCGCCGGGGCGGGGATGGGTCCCGGGGTAGCGAGCCTTTCAGCTGCGGGAGGCGCGGATGCCGCGGCGGCGCTCTCTGACAGACTGCTGGATGTTGCCCAGCGCAGCATCGCAGGATCCGGGGGAGGGGGCGCGACATCGGCGCGCGATGAGGATAATCGTCAGGACGAGAAGAGCTCTTTTGCCGAGAAGGGTCGCGACAGCGATTTCCAACTGCATCACGGCATCCAGTACCCGCGCTCTCCGTACACGATGTTCGCCGGCACGATCGTGCCGTGCGTGATGATGCAGGGCATCAATAGCGACTTGCCGGGCCAGATCGGCTGCCTGGTCTCTCAAAACGTCTATGACACGGTGACCGGCGTGCATCTGCTGCTACCCCAGGGCACGAAAGCCATCGGGACCTACGACAGCCGAATTGCCTACGGACAATCGCGGGTGTTGGTGGTGTGGACGCGCTTGCTGCGACCGGACGGCAGTGCCGTGTCATTGGAGGGCATGCCCGGCACCGATCTCTCGGGGTTCGCAGGCCTTACAGGGCACGTGAACAATCACTACGCTCGCCTGGTCTCCGGCGTCGTGCTGGGCTCGATCATTGGGGCCGCGGCGCAGGTCGGCGCCGGGGCCAATAATCAAAATCCCGCATTCTCGGAACTCGCCGTGCAGGGCGCGGCGCAAAACATCAACCAGGCCGGGCAGCAGATCACCCGCAAGAATCTGCAGATCCAACCCACCATCGAGGTGCCACCGGGAGCGCGGCTGAACATCTTTGCGACCAAAGATATTGTTCTGCCGCCCTACAGTGGGTAACTCGTTCCCAAACACGGCGCTTGGAATCGCCTTAAGGATTTGAATATGGCCAGATCCGGCAGAGCTACATTGCCACCGATCGATGTCGAAGATCGAAGCGAGAAGATCTCGCTGTCGTTGCCGGCGGACTTGCGGAGTGAGGTGGAGCGATTCGGGACGTTTTTTGCGCAAGCGTCCGGCCAGACCCCCACCTCCTTCAATGCCATTCTGGTGGGTGTCATCGCCGGCTACCTCGAGAACCACCGCGGCTTCAGGAAGTGGCTTAAAGCCCGTGGCCACGCGATCGATCGTGCGTCGAAGGTGGACCAAAAATGAGCCTCGGAAGGGCGCCCAGGCCGCGACTGAACGCCCTGCATCGGCACGCCAAATTCGCCATTCTGATGATCGCGGCGTGGGCCCCGCTCGCGCTCCCACAGCACCCATTCGTCGCGGCAGCGGTGG
>JBAUYV010000293.1:0-31864 GCA_049584975.1 Xanthobacteraceae bacterium
GGATTGGACTGTTCGACAATCGATAGCCCATTTTCAAAGCGCGCCAGAAATGATGCTAAGACCGCCGCCGAATTGGTTAGCAATCTCAGGTCTATCGACTGGTGACTTCGTCGGCCCATGCCGCCAACGATGCGTCGCGCGCTTCCCTCCACTTGGCGAAAGCTTCACGCCAACTGTCATCCTTTGCCTCGGCGTAACGTTGCCATGCGTCTTTTTCAGACAGTTTGGCCCTGGCTAGCTTTGACGGACTCACTTCGGTCATTGCGCAATCTCCCGTGTCGTGAATCGACACCTTACATGAAATAGTTGTGCCGGGCTTGTTATTCCGCCTGCGAAGGGCGCTCGCACAGGCGAGAACCGGTCGGCCATTTCAGCGGGCATATTGAGAATCAGCGTGGTCAGGCGCCGCTGCGAGGGTATTTGGGACATCGCGGCGGCGATGCCAAGTGGGGGGAATTACCCGCCGCACCGCCGCCTTGCGCACCGCAAGACCCGCAACCATGATGCGGCTGGGACGCAATGAGGCAGCGTGCGTGGCCGATATTTTTGTCAGCTACACCGGAAGCGACCGCGACTGGGCGTTCTGGATCGCCAAGGAGCTGGAAGCTCTCGGCCATACGCCGCATGTCCACGAATGGGAGATCGGGAGCGGCGACGACGTCTATGCCTGGATGGAGCGACGCCACGACGCGGCCGATCATGTGCTCTGCGTCGTTTCCGACGAATACCTGAAGGCGCCCTACTCCACCCTCGAACGCAACGCGGCGATCTGGCAGGCCGCCGGCAAGCGGCCCGGCTTCGTGCTGTTCGTGGCGGTGAAGCCGTCCAAGCTGCCGACCCTGTCCGACCATATCCGCCGCTGCGAACTGTTCGGCATCCCGGAGGATGCCGCGCGCCTGCGCTTTCGCGAGTTCATGCAAAAGCGCGAGGCGCCGGCGGCGGCGGCATTTCCGGGGAAAGTGTTTGCCGTTTCCAACATTCCCATCCGGGTGCCGGAACATTTCTTGGGCCGCGAGGATTCGCTTACCGCCATCGCCGCGGCGCTGGGCCGCTACGAGGGCCGCGTCGCCATCACCGCGCTGCACGGCCTGCGCGGCGTCGGCAAGACCACGCTCGCCGCGGCTTACGCCGAGCGTCACCGTGCCGACTATCGCGCCACGTGGTGGATCAGGGCGCAGACCGATTCCGGGATGCGGGCCGATCTAGTTGCGCTGGGCGTCCGTCTCGGCTGGGTGTCCGCGGAGGCGAAGGAGGACGCCGCGCTGGCGACAGTGATGGAGCGGCTGCGGCACGAGGGCGAAGGTATTCTGCTCATCTTCGACAATGCGATGGATTCCGCGGGTCTGAAGCCATACCTGCCGCGCGGCGGCGCGGCGCGGGTTCTGGTCACCTCGAACGCCCACGCCTGGCGGGGCGTCGCCTCGCCGGTGGAAATCAGGCTGTGGCCGACGGAGATCGGCGCCGACTATTTCATTGCCCGCACCGGCCGGGAGCAGGAACGTGAAGCGGCGGCGGCCTTGTCCGAAGCACTCGGCGGCCTGCCGCTCGCCCATGAGCAAGCCGCCGCCTACTGCGAGCGGCTCGAAATATCGCTCACCGAATACCACAAGCGTTTCGAGGCGACACCAGCCCGCCTGCTCGACAGCGAGCGCGATGCGCCGATCGAGTATCACGACCGGCTCACCGTGGCCAAAACCTTCGCGCTGGCGATCGATGAGGCGGCTAAGTCTCATCCGGCGGCGGAACCGCTGATCGCGCACGCCGCATTGCTGGCGCCCGAGCCGATCCCTCTTTTTATATTCGCCGAGGCCCGCGACAAGCTGGGCGAGCCGCTGGCGTCCCTGCTCGCCAACGACGGCCTCGACGAAGCGGTGGCCGCGTTGCGCGCATTCGCGCTCATCGACCGATCCACCATCGTGGACGAGCGCGACCCCACGATCACCACCGATACGATCCGCCTGCATCGCCTGGTGCAGCGCGTCGCCCAGGCAAGGCGCGAAGGCGAAGCGCGCGATGCGGCGCAGCGCGCCCTGGTCGAAGCTCTCGCGGCCGTTTATCCGGACGAAGTCTGGAGCGATCTGAAAACGTGGCCGCGGGCGCGACGGCTCGACGCGCTGGCGATGGCGCTGGTTGGCGGCAGCGACGGCCCACCGGGCGGCGCAGAAGTGCAAAGCTCAGCCTTGATCAACGAACTTGCCAGCTACCGCACCTGGGCGCTGGCGGCCTACGCGGAAGCGCGGACGCTTTACGAACGCGCGCTGGCGATCCGCGAGCGGGTGTTTGGCCCCGATCATGTGGAAACGGCCGGCACCCTTAACGACTTCAGTATCCTTCTTGGCAATCAGGGTCATCTGGCGGAGGCGCGCGCAATGGCCGAGCGGGTGCTCACCATCAGGGAAAAGGCACTGGGTCCCGATCACTGGCTGACCGCAACCGGCCTCAACAATCTCGCCGTCGTGCTCACCCGTCAGGGCGAACTCGCTGCGGCGCGACCGTTGCGCGAGCGCTCGCTTGCGATCTTCGAGAAGACGCTCGGACCGGAGCATTTCCGCACGGCGAACAATCTCAACAATCTCGGCGCGCTGATGCTGGCACAGGGAGATGTCGAAGCGGCGCGGCGGCTGCTCGAGCGCGCGCTCGCCATCCGCGAAAAAATCCTGGGGCCTGAGCATCCGCACACGGCGTGGAGCCTCAACAGTCTCGGCAACCTGCGGCAGACCAGCGGAGATCTATCGGGCGCTCGCTCGCTATTCGAGCGGGCCGTGGCCATCGACGAAACAGCGCTCGGCCCGGAGCATCCCGAGACAGCCGGGAGTCTCACCAACCTCGCGCGCGTGCTGATCCAATCCGGGCAGCCGGCCGAAGCCGCGCCGTTGCTGGAACGCGCCATCGCGATCAACGAAAAGCTGCTGGGCGCGGACAACGCCAGCACGCAGCGCACAAAGAGCAGCTATGCGCGGCTTCTGCTCGACACCGGCCGCCCCGCCGACGCCCACGCCGTCGCCGTGACCGCTCTTGCGATCCACGCAGCGGCGATCGGCGCGCATCATAGCTGGACCAAAGACTCTGCCCGCGTCAGCGCGGACGCGCTCGATGCGCTCGGCCGCGGCGACGAGGCGATGGCGGTGCGCGAGAAGTATGGGATTGAGGTTGAAGCGGCATCCTCCCCCACGAAAGTGGGGGAGGGGGACCGCCCGAAGGGCGGCGGAGGGGGCGCCTAACGCGCCGCTTCACTTCGTCGCCAGGAAAAGCGTTGACGCCAGCGCCCCTCCCCACTTCGTGGGGCGAGAAGGAGTTTACCCCGCTTCCGTCGAATGAACTCGGCGTTCGGCGGCGGCGGCGATGGGCTCGAGCTTGTTGTCGCGCGTACGGCGCGCGACCAGCTTGTTGAGCGCCGCGAGATACGCCCTGGCCGAAGCCACCAGCGTATCGGGATCGGCGCCCTTGGCGGTAACCGAGCGCCCGTTCTCCGACAGTCGCACCGAGACTTCGGCCTGGGCGTCGGTGCCCTCGGTCACCGCGTGCACCTGATAAAGCTCCAGCACCGCGTTGTGCGGCACCATCGCCTTGATGCAATTGAACACAGCGTCGACTGGACCGTTGCCTTCGCATTCCTCGATCGCCGATTTGCCGTCCATGTCGAGCTTCATGGTGGCGCGCTGCGGCCCGCGCGTGCCGGCGATCACCGAGAGCGAGACGAGCTTGATGCGATCCTGCGCGGTCGCAATCTCCTCGTCCACCAGGGCTTCGATATCCTCGTCGTAGACGTGCTTCTTCCTGTCGGCGAGCGTCTTGAAGCGCAAGAATGCTTCTTCGAGCTGATTGTCGCCGAGGTGGTAGCCCAATTCCTCGAGCTTGTGCACGAAGGCGTGACGGCCCGAATGCTTGCCCATGACCAAGGAGGTCTGCTTCACGCCCACATCCTCGGGCATCATGATCTCGTAGGTCTGCGTGTGCTTGAGCATGCCGTCCTGGTGGATGCCGCTCTCGTGCGCGAACGCATTGCGTCCGACGATGGCCTTGTTGTACTGCACCGGGAACGAGGTAACGGCGGAGACGAGCTTGGAGGCGCGCGTCAGCATGGTCGCGTCGATGCCGGTCCAGAACGGCATCACGTCGTTGCGCACGCGCATCGCCATTACGGCTTCCTCGAGCGAAGCGTTGCCGGCGCGTTCGCCGATGCCGTTGACGGTGCATTCGATTTGCCGGGCGCCGGCGCGCACGCCGGCCAGCGAATTGGCCACCGCCATGCCGAGATCGTCATGGCAATGCACAGAGAAGCGCGCCTGGTCGGAATTGGGCACGCGCTCACGCACCATCTTGATCAGCGCGAAATATTCCTCTGGCACCGTGTAGCCCACCGTGTCGGGGATATTGATCGTGGTGGCGCCGGCCTTGATCGCCGCTTCGATGCAGCGGCAGAGGAAGTCGTGCTCGGTGCGGGTGCCGTCCTCGCACGACCATTCGACGTCGTCGGTGTATTTGCGCGCCCGCGCCACCGACATGATCACCATCTCAAAAACCTTCTCGGGCGGCAGCTGCAGCTTCCACTTCATGTGCACCGGCGAGGTGGAGATGAAGGTGTGGATGCGCGACTGCTTGGCCGGCTTGATCGCTTCGCCGGCGCGGTCGATGTCCTTGAGGCCGGCGCGGGCAAGCCCGCAGACCACGGCATTCTTGGTCCGCTTGGCGATCTCGTTGACGGCGGCAAAGTCGCCGTCGGAGGCGACGGGGAAACCGGCCTCGATGATGTCGACGCCCATCTGATCGAGCAGCTCGGCGACTTCGAGCTTTTCCTCGTGCGTCATGGTGGCGCCGGGGCATTGCTCGCCGTCGCGCAAAGTCGTGTCGAAGATGACGACGCGGTCCTTCTCGGACTTTGGCGGCGTGGATTGAGCCGGCTCAGGTTTGGCTGGGGTGGTCATGAACTGGATCCTTTATCGCTTGCGCCCGCCCTGCAGGGCCTCCGGGCACAAAATCTTGGGTTCTCGGGTTCCGTAGCTGCGGTCGACCCCTGAGTGCCCAGGCGAAAACGCCCAGCCGGCCCTCAGGGGGCGCTAAGGAGCAGGAGCCCGCCAAGAATCTTGCAAAGCGTGAGGGCAGCGCCGGATGCGGCCGCTCCGGCCTTCCGGGTCATCGCGCGGGAAAATTCGCGGCGCGTCGACATTTGCCTAGCCCTCGTACGGCTGCCAAGTACGGCTACCAAGGTGCCCCATTGTCGCGAAACAGGATGAATTCCGCGTTAATCTCATATGGGGCCGGATACTTTTAGCGGAGGATCGCAAGGGACCGCAAGAGCATCCGCCGCCCTCACCGCCGCCACGCCGCCTCAAGAAACAGCGTCACGAAGGGCGGCATGCGCCCATTGAAGTCCTCCGGCCCACGCAGGATACGTATGTCGACCAGCTCGGGCCGCTGTTCGCTGGCGATATGGCGCATGATACGGGCGCGAAGCGCGTCGGCATTTTCCGGCGCGGTCAGGCGCTTGAGCAGCGCGACGTAACCGCGATCACGCACCAGCGTCCAGCCTGGCTCGGACGCAAGATCGGCCACCTCGAGTCCGGTCTCTTCCAGAAGCTCGCGGCGCAGATTAGCGGCCGGATCAAACACGCCGCCGGCATTTATATCGTCCGGCTCCGGCGTTCCGCAGGGGAAATAAAGCAGTGCCGCCGCCGCCGTATCGGACGCCATCTCGCCCACCAGATAGGCGCCGTCAGCGGCGCGCAGCGCGGCCGCAACGAAGAAATTGCTGACACTACGATCGGGAAACTGCCAATCCCGCCATGCACAGAGACTGGCATAGTCGGTTTTGAAGCAGGCGCCGTGCAGCTTACGGTCGCGGACCGCATAGCGGTGCAGCAGCAGTATGCGGCCGTTCCAGACCCCGGCGCGTTCGCGTTGAAGATGGGCGAAATGCCGATCGATTTCACCGCGCCGCGCGGCGGCAAACGGCCACTGCCAGGTTTCCAGAGAAATTTCCGCGTCGTCGAGCGCGGCGACTTCAACGTCCGGCGCGCTCGACGGTGTCACGGTGTCTGGCGAAGCTCCCTGAAGCGCTTATTCGTGCCATGGATTGACGAACAATCCCACCAATCCGGCGTCACCTTTCGCGTGTACGGGCGGGCCGCCGGGGGGAGCAATCTTCGCCGTGACCTCGTCGTGGGTCAGGCCGGGCGGCAACTCGGTCGGCGCGAAATCGGTGGCGACGAGAACGAAAGTGTAATGATGCGGGGGGTTGTTGGGAGGAGTACACGGACCGGAATAGAAGCCCACGCCCTGCGTGCTCTTCCCGCCCACATATTTGTCCGTGAGCTTGCTGGTTTCGCCCTCGGCGAATCCCGTCAGCGTCGGCAAAATGCCGTACGCGACCCAATGCATCACGCCGGCGCCGCCACGGCCCTCGGGATCGGTCATCAGCAGGACCAGGCTCTTGGTGCCGTCGGGCACGTTGCTCCAGTGCAGCTCTGGCGATACGTTTTCACCGACGCAGTTCGGGTTTTTGTTCACCGCGTTGGTGTTGGCGACCTTCTTGGGCATCATCTTGCCGTCCTGGAAAGTCGTCGATTGCAGGGTGAAAAGCCCCGCCGCATTCGCGGTCGGGCTCATGAGACCGGCCGCAAGTGCTATGGCGGCGGTTGCGAAAAGATGGCGCTTGGCAATCATATTTATTCCTCCCTTGTTTGGTCGCCGCCCGCAGTGTAGCGGCCGCAGGATCGAGATCAAGGCGGGTGCAGCGTCATCTGCGACGATCCCGGATCAGCGGCGCACCGCTTTCGCGCTGCACCGCATCCGGGAAACGTGGTGGAGGATTAGTTCCGCGAGCGATCCACGAGCGCGCGCTGCTTGATCCACGGCATCATCTCGCGCAGCTTGGCGCCGACGGCCTCGGCCGGATGCGCCGCGAGCTTGGCGCGCTGGGCCTTGAACGAGGTCTGATTGACCTTGTTCTCCAGCATCCAGTCCTTGACGAATTTTCCCGACTGGATGTCGTCGAGAATTTTCTTCATCTCGGCGCGGGTCTCGTCCGTGATCACGCGCGGGCCGGAGACGTATTCGCCGTACTCGGCGGTGTTCGACACCGAATAGTTCATGTTGGCGATGCCGCCCTCATAGATGAGGTCGACGATCAGCTTCATCTCGTGGATGCACTCGAAATACGCCATCTCGGGCGCATAGCCTGCGGCGACCAAGGTCTCGTATCCGGCCTTCATCAGTTCGACGACGCCGCCGCACAGCACGCTCTGCTCGCCGAACAGATCGGTCTCGCATTCCTCGCGGAAGCTCGTCTCGATGATGCCGGCGCGGCCGCCGCCGATGGCGGCGCCGTAGGACAGGCACAGGTCGTGGGCGTTACCGGAAGCGTCCCGGTGGATGGCCAGCAGGCACGGCACGCCGGCGCCGCGCTGATATTCGGAGCGCACCGTGTGGCCCGGACCCTTGGGCGCGATCATCATCACGTCGATATCGGCGCGCGGCTCGATCAGGTTGAAATGGATGTTGAGCCCGTGGGCGAACATCAAAGCCGCGCCTTCCTTCATGTTGGCGTGGAGCTGATGGTTATAGATGTCGGCCTGCAACTCGTCGGGCGTGAGCATCATGATCACGTCGGCCCATTTGGCGGCCTCGGCGACTTCTTTCACCGGCAGCTTCTCGCCCTCCGCCTTCTTGACGCCCTGCGAGTTCTTGCGCAGCGCCACCGCGACGTCCTTGACGCCGGAATCGCGCAGGTTGAGCGCATGGGCATGGCCCTGGCTGCCATAGCCGATGATGGCGACTTTCTTGCCCTTGATCAGATTAAGGTCGGCGTCGCGGTCGTAATAAACGCGCATGGTGTTCACCCCCTACTGAGGCCCGATGGCTGAGTGCTTGTTTTCCGCCGCTGCTTCTAGGTTCTGTGAGCGGATTGGACAAGCCCACTTCGCGCCGCGCCGCGGCCGAGCGGCGGTTTTCCGCTCGCCTGGCAGTCGGTGTCGAACCGCTCGCGGGCGCGCGCGATTTTCGGCTGGTTGCGGATCGCCCAGTCGCCCAGCGCGGAAACCGGCTGCAGAAGATCGCGGCCGAGTGGCGTGAGCGCGTAATCGACCCGCGGCGGGATGGTGGGGAACACCGTGCGGGTGATCAGCCCGTCGCGTTCCAGCCCGCGCAGCGTCAGCGTCAGCATGCGCTGCGAAATGCCACCGATCGAGCGTCGCAACTCATTGAAGCGCAGGGGGCCGCCGCCGAGCCGCGTGACGACGAGGACCGACCATTTGTCGCCGACCCGGGCCAGCACGTCGCTGACGGCGCGGCAGTCGGCGGGCAAATCCTTGTGCCTTGGTTTCACGGATGTGCCTTCTTGCAAGAGCCTCGAATAGTCACCTACCTAGCCCTAGTTACGAATTCAACCTGAGGATTGCAACATGCCTACCCCCCAGATCGCCAAGCCCCAGATCGCCGTGATCGTCGGCTCCAACCGCCGCGAATCGATCAACCGCAGGCTCGCCCAGGCACTCGCCAAGCTCGGCGCCGGCAGATTCGATGCCAAAATCGTGCGCATCGACGACCTGCCCATGTACAACCAGGACAACGAAGCCAACCTCCCGCCCGAAGTGGCGCGCTTCAAGAACGAAATCGCGAAGGCCGACGGCATTCTGGTCGTCACGCCCGAGCATGACCGGTCGATGCCGGCGGTGCTGAAGAACGCCATCGATTGGGGCGCGCGGCCCTACGGCAAGAATTCCTGGGTCGATAAGCCAGCCTTCATCACCGGCACTTCGCCCGGCGCGATCGGCAGCGCGCTGGCGCAGCAGCACTTGCGCAACGTGCTCGTCAGCCTCGGCGCGTTTTTGCTCGGCGGCGAAGCCTACGTTACGTTCAAGCCGAACCTTGTCGACGACCAAGGCAACATCGCCGACGAAAGCACGAAGAACTTCCTGCAAGCCTTCGTCGACCGCTTCGCCACTCTCGTCGAGCACTTGTCGCCTGCAGCGGAGCGAGTGGTGGCGTAACAGCGAACCTCGTCATTGCGAGGAGCGAAGCGACGAAGCAATCCAGCATTTTTGCGCTGGATTGCTTCGCTGCGCTCGCAATGACGATTACATCCCCTCCGCGCCGCGCGCGATAGCAGCCACCCCGGTGCGCGAGACCTCGATCAGGCCGAGCGGCAGCATCTGGCTGATGAAACGCTCGATCTGATCGGTCGCGCCGGTGATTTCGAAGACGTAGCTTTCGGCGGTTTCGTCGATGATGCGGGCGTCGAAAGTCGCGGCGAGCTTTTGCGCCTCTGCGCGGTGCTTGCCCTTGCCGCGCACTTTGACCATCGCCAGCTCGCGCTGGATCGCCGGGCTGCCCGTCGTCAGGTCGACGACGCGGTGCACCGGCACCAGGCGATCGAGCTGATTTTTGATCTGTTCAAGCACCATCGGCGTGCCGCGCGTGACGATGGTGATGCGCGAAAGATGTTTCTCGTGCTCGGTTTCCGAAACCGTCAGAGAGTCAATGTTGTAGCCGCGGCCAGCGAACAGGCCGATGACGCGCGCCAGCACGCCCGGCTCATTGTCGACCAGGACGCAGAGCGTGCGGGTTTCGACACGCTCACTGGTCGGGGCCGCAGGGTAATGGGTGGTCGAGGTACTGGTATTCACGGCGTTTCTCCTTAGCGCCTGACGCGGGCAAACGCCCAGTCGCGGCCGAGCCCGCGGGCGAGTGCAAGATCGACCCACAGCATGCCATGCGCCTCCAGAAGGCGCGCGTTGCGCAATGGCCCGCCATCGACCACGTCGAAGCCGAGATCGCCGACGAGCGCGATGACCTTGGGCTTGTTGGCGGCGTCATCGCCGGCGACGAACATGATCGATTTGACGCCATGAAACACTGGGTCGGCCATGTTGGCGAAGCCTGTAGTGTTGAGTGTCTTGAACACCGAGGCGCCTTTGGCCCAGCCCTGCACCCTCTCGCCGGCGGAATCGCTGTGTCCGATCTCAAGGCTGATGCCGTTGGGGCCCCTGACAAAGGGGTTCATGGCGTCGAGAATGATGCGGCCGTTGACATCGCCGAGCGAATGGATCGCGGCTTCGGCCTGCGGCCAGGGCGTGGTCAAAACGATGAAGTCGCCGAACGCCGCGGCGTCCGCTGGCGTACCGGCGCGCGCTGTGCCGCCAATTTTGCTCAAACGCGCCTGCGTCTTTTCCGACTTCGCGTCGCGCACGCCGAAGAAAATGTCGTGGCCCGCTTTCTGCGCCCACGCCGTGCCCAAGGTGCCGCCGACATTACCGGCGCCGATGATTGCGATTTTCATCTCACTCCACTCCCCTGCATTGTCATCGTCCGCGAAGGCGGACGATCCAGTATTCACCGCCTAGCTTGGTGGTTACTGGGCCCCCGCTTCCGCGGGGACGACAGTTGCGTCACACCAGCATCTTGCCTTCTTCCGTGACCGCATCCTCGACACGCGTGGCGGCGTCGCCGAGCAGCATCTCGTTGTGGGCGCGGCCGGACGGAATCATCGGGAAGCAGTTCTCCGCCGGATCGACCACACAGTCGAAGATCACCGGCTTTTTCACTTCGATCATCTCGCGGATTTTTTCGTCGAGCTCGCCCGGGTGCTCGCAGCGGATGCCGTGCGCGTGATAGGCCTCGGCAAGCTTGACGAAGTCGGGCAGCGCCTCGGTGTAGGAATGCGAATAGCGCCCGCCATGCAGCAATTCCTGCCACTGCCGCACCATGCCCATATAGCGGTTGTTGATGATGAAGATCTTGATCGGCAGGTCGTACTGCACCGCTGTCGACATTTCCTGCATGTTCATCAGCACCGAAGCCTCGCCGGCGATGTCGATGACCAGCGACTTCGGGTGTGCCAGTTGCACGCCGACCGAGGCCGGCAGGCCATAGCCCATGGTGCCGAGGCCGCCCGACGTCATCCAGCGATTGCCTTCCTGGAACTGATAGAACTGCGCGGCCCACATCTGATGCTGGCCGACCTCGGTGGTGATGTAGGTGTCGAGGTCCTTGGTCAGCTCATAGAGGCGCTGGATGGCGTATTGCGGCTTGATGATCTCGTTGGAGTTGCGATAGGCGAGCGAATTCTTCGTCCGCCATTTGCCCATCTGCGCCCACCAGGCCTCGAGCGCCTTCTTGTCCGCCTTGTGGCCGCCGGCGCGCCACATGCGGACCATATCTTCGAGCACATGCGCGCAGTCGCCCACGATCCCCAGATCAACCTTCACGTTCTTGTTGATCGAAGACGGATCGATGTCGATGTGGATTTTTTTCGAGCCCGGCGAGAAGGCGTCGAGCCGGCCGGTGATCCGGTCGTCGAAGCGCGAACCGACGGCGATCATCAGATCGCAATCGTGCATCGACCAGTTGGCTTCCCAAGTGCCGTGCATGCCGAGCATGCCGAGCCATTGCGGATCGGCGGCCGGAAAGGCCCCGAGCCCCATCAAGGTCGAGGTGACCGGAAAGCCGGTGAGCTTGGCAAGCTCGCGCAAGGAGTCGCTCGCCGCGCGGCCGGAATTGATCACGCCGCCGCCGGTATAAAACAGCGGGCGCTTGGCGGCGGCCATCATCTCGACTGCCTGCTTGATCTTGTCGGGGTCGCCCTTGACCTTCGGCCGATAGCCTTTGTGCTGGAAGTCCTTGGGCTTGGAATAAGTCCCGGTGGCGAATTGAATATCCTTGGGGATGTCGACCACCACCGGCCCGGGCCGGCCGCTCGCGGCGATGTGGAAAGCCTCGTGCAGGACGCGCGGCAGGTCGGCGACGTTTTTGACCAGATAATTGTATTTGGTGCACGGCCGGGTGATGCCCACCGTGTCGCATTCCTGGAATGCGTCGTTGCCGATGAGATGGGTCGGCACTTGGCCGGTGATGACCACAAGCGGGATGGAGTCGCAGAGCGCATCGGTGAGGCCGGTGACCGCGTTGGTGGCGCCGGGGCCGGAGGTCACCAGCACGGTCCCGACCTTGCCGGTCGAGCGCGCGTAGCCTTCAGCCGCGTGCACCGCTCCCTGCTCATGCCGCACCAGGATGTGGCGCACTTTCTTCTGCTGGAAGAGCGCGTCGTAGATCGGCAGCACGGCGCCGCCCGGATAGCCGAAGATGTGTTCAACTCCCTGGTCGGCCAGCGCCGCCAACACCATTTCCGCCCCGGTCATTTCAGTCATAGCCTGCTCCGCTCTCTCAGCCGTCCAACGCACCTTTGGGATTTTGGGTAATAAAAAAGGGGCTCAAGAGCCCCTACATGCGCACCGCCACGTCTCGCAGGTGGATCATCCACCCCCGGCGGTGCGCCTCGGTACGAGTACCAGTAATTTTGCGATAACGGTGCGCACGAAAGTGGCCTGCCTTCCTAAGCGTATATTTATAGACATTGTGGCGGTGCCGGTCAAGCCAAATGCGGCCGAAACCTGGCGCGAAGCCACGGCCGGCACTTCAAACGGCCGTTTGAAATCGAAAAACACGGAAAATCATACTTATCAACCGTCACGGCGTGGCCCCGATTTGGTAACCGGGGGGCCTGCAAACCGCCCTTCCGCATTGATCAGTTCTCGCCACCTGACTCGGCGGGCGCCCGGGGCGCGCGCCGCCGACGCTCCACTGGAGGAGACCATGGTGGCACTCTTGCGCAGAACGGTTGTTGGCGCATTCGCCCTGTTTGCTCTCGCGTTCATTGCGGCGGCGCCCGGCGCCGCTGCGGCACCGCCAACCGCATCGCCGATGTCGACGGACGCGATCCTGAAATGGATCAACGACTACCGGCTTCGGCCGGACCCGGACCGGCTTCCGCTTGTGGTTCGCGCGCTCAGCGAAATGCAGGCGTTCAAGGACTCGGAAAGCTCGGGCGCCTATGTGGGCTTCATCGCCGGCGTGCTCGGCGCTAACCCGGCACGCGCCATCGCGCTGGTGCCCGAGATGTTGCCGATTGCGCCGGCAGATCACTGGGTGCTGGTGCGTGCCATCGCCTATTCGGGTCTGCCGAACTGGAAGGACCTGCTCACCGCTTTCGCCGACCGAATGCCGGAGCGCCGTCCCATGATCGACAGGTATCTGGAAGGCAAACTGCCGACGGTCGATCAGATCGCGTATCAGACGACGAAGCCAGGCATGCTCGACAAGATCAAGGTCGTGCTCAAAATCGACAACGGCGACAAGAAAGCCGTGACGCTCGAGCCGAGCCCGCAATTGATCGACGTGCTGTGGGGGTATTATCTCGCGACCGGCGCCTACAAACCGGTCGGACAGATCATCAAGCTCTTGCCGCTCGCCGACGACAAGGAAAGCGTCGATAACCTCACCACCGGCAGCGCCGCCAAATTCACGCTCGCCAGCAACGCCGTGCGCGATCTCAAGCTTCTCGCCATGCTGAAATGGTCGGTGAAGAGCCAGCCCAAGGAGACCGCCAAGATCCTCAACGAGGTTATCGAGACCGCCGAAGATGTCGATACCGGGCGCATGCGCAAGGAGTCGCTGGCCGCAATCGACGAACTCAAACAGAAAGGCCCGAACTCGAAGCGCGATCTCACCAGCATGGCCCAGATCGGCCAGGGTGCTCTGTCCATGGGCTGCATCGTCGCCGCCGCCACCGGGCAAATCGAGCTGGGCTTGCCCTGCGTGATCGGTGGCGCGGCCTATTCGGCCGGAATGCAATACGTGTCGCACTGAAGCGCGTACACATAAACCCAAACACTGTGAGCGCAGCTCAATAATTTCCACCTCGTTCCAAAAGCACAAAATTGCTGCGCGGCACTCGTGCGACCACGAGCCCAATCCCGAACAATCTTCAGTTCAATCCGCTGTGAGTCGGACACTTCGAGAAGAAAAGGCCCCGGGGGGTGCCAGGGCCTTTCGGGTCGAAGTGAGAAAGCTGAAGCTTTGCCGATTATTGCTCCGTCATGAAGGGCCCGCCAAAGTGGTAATTCACTCCGACGCGCAGGATTTGATCGTGTACGGAGTTATTGACACTGAACGGCGCCCCGTCGATGTCGAGAGTATTGATCGATTGCGTACCTAGATCGAGGTAGAGATATTCAAGCTTGGCGGTCCAACGACCCGACAGCACCGCCTCCATCCCGCCGCCGACCACCCATCCCCACAGGGTCTGGTTGCTGGAGAGCGAAAAGGCTTGGCGGCCGGATGCCCCGCCCGGATTGGACCACGAAAAACTGTAATCGGCTTCGCCGAACGCGAGGCCGCCGGTCACGTAAAACATCCATTGGCGCGCCGTATCGGGCGTAAATCCCAAACGGCCGCGGACTGTGCCGAACCACGGAAAATTCCATTCGCTGTTCAGGAACGCCGGGCCCGTGCCGGGCCGCTGCGGAACGAAGGCGGTTGGTGGGGTGAAGCAAGCCGGCGGAGTCCCAACTTCCCCAGGCTGGCATCCCGGCGCTACCGGCGCCGCGACGCCGGGATCCGTCCAGCTCTGAGAGTCTTTCTCGCCGGTCCCCTGGATGTCGCCTTCGAGGCCGATGACCCACGGGTTGGAAAGCTGCCAGTTGTAGCCAGCCTGAAAGCCGCCCAGCCAGCCATCGAGGCGCGGACTGGCAGTCGTGGATTCGAAATTGAAAATGCCTTGATTGCTGCTCGCGTCCCACTGGCCCCAGCTGTAGCCGACGTTGCCGCCGATATAGAAACCGCACCACGCGCAGGTTGGCGGCGGGGGAAGTGGCGGAGCCTTGAGCGGCATGTCCGCCGCGTGGACAACGCTTAAAAACGCAGCGGTAAGCAGGGCCGAAACGCCAACAACGCGAAACATATTACGCAACATGACACACCCGAAGTAATGCCTAGGCCCTTTCAAGGACCATCAACGGGCTACTGACTTGGAAATATTTTGTCTTGGTCTGGAGTGAAACTGATAAGGCCGCAGATCGGATTGCCAGGCGGTGTTGCAATAAAGTGACTGACGAAGAGGTGGTTCGTCTGCCCGATATTAGATCCGACTATGCTTAGAGTGAAATGCCGCATGAATTTGAACTCTACTCCTTGCGACCACGACAAAGCGGCATGGACGGCCGGGAACGAGGGCGCACTTCTTACGGTATAGACGGGCTGCAGCGGCGCCGCTTTGATGTCCGCGTGGAACGGCGGGCCGCCGTTCTACACGAAATCGAAAAACGAAGCAGCGATCCGGGCTTGAGCGCAATCGCTGTCGCGAACCTGCTGGGCATCACCGCCCGCTACGTACACCTTCTCCTTGAGGAAACCGGCACACGTTTTTCGCATCATGTGTTGGACAGGCGCCTTGAAAGAGCCGCCGCACTGTTACGCGACCCGCAGTGGCGGGATCGTCTGATCATCGAGATTGCCGCCGAAGCAGGCTTCACCGATATCTCCCATTTCAACCGTGCCTTCCGCCGAAAATTTCAAGCTACGCCCTCGGTCATACGCAAATCGTCGGCCCGTGACGAAAAACCTTGAGCGTTAGTTCGGGGAAGACATGTGAGCAGCTGCCTAGGATCTTTATGTCCGCTCCGGGGGCGATCACGACACTTTGGCGCTGTGGGAACGCGTCCGTTCCTCACCCCATCTCAGACATCAAGGACGCCAATTGGCGCGGGTCGATCTTACAGCCCTACTGCGTCTGCTCCGCCGATATCATGCTGCCGAGCATGCGCCGGGCCTGCAGCTGAGGTGCATCGGAGCCGATGTGGATCAAGCCATCCAGCGAGCCGTCGACCCGGTTGGTCTGCACCGCTTCGAGGAAATCCACGTCCTCGAGGAAAGTCGCCCGCGAGCCTTCGTACAGAAGCTTCGACATGTCGGCGTCTTCGAGGCTGAAGTCGCGGGAGAAGCAGAACATGTAATGGCTGGTCAGCTCGGTTTCGGGCGTCAGCAGATGAGTGGACCAGATCGAAATGCCCTTGCTGCGGTCGCCCTCCGGCGCGCCCGTTCCAGCCTTGGCGCAGCCGACATCCAGATAGACGACGCTGGGCGAGTGCCATCGCGCCAGCTGCCAGCGGTCCACTTGGCTCGTGAAGTTGCCGGCTTTGGCGAACAGCGGCGGCGGTTGCACGTCGAGCAGCCAGCGGCTGACGCGAACGCCGTCGTTGAGCCTTTCTGTTCGCATGGGCTCAGTGGCCTCGCGCGGATCGCCCGCAATCGTGCGCTTGTGCACGTGGGCCACGTGGGTGAAATCGAGCAGGTTGTCGATGATGAATTGATAATTCGTTTTCACATGCAGCCGGCCGGGAGTTGCCGTCCATTGCGGCTCCGACAGCCACGGCATGTCGGGAATCTTGGCGGGATCCGCTTTCGCCAGATCGCCCATCCAGATCCAGACGACGTTCCATTTTTCCGCAACCGGATAGCTGCGCACCTTGGCGCCCGCCGGCACCTGCGTCTGCCCCGGAATCTCGACGCACTGGCCGTCCGTGTCGAACTTCAACCCGTGGTAACCGCAGGTGAGATAATCGCCGGAAATCTCGCCGAGCGACAGCGGCGCGGCGCGGTGGCAGCAGCAGTCCTCCAGCGCACCGACATCGCCGCCCGCGTTACGGAACAACACGACCTTCTCATTAAGGAGCGTCTTGCCGACCGGCTTGTCCGCGAGCTCGTGGGACCAGAGCGCCGTGTACCAGCCGTTGCGCAGAAACATGTCACCACCTCATCGCTGCCGTGCTCGCTCCTTCTTACCGCAGCCGCGAGCGGCCATCCAGAGCCGGCGCAAGGCCTGTTCCCTTCCCGGGCGCGGCCCGGTAAGGTCGCGCCATCATGGCCATTTCGACGCAATACGCTCCCCAACAAACGCACAAGCCGAAAGCCTTTACGGGCGGCATCGCTTCGCTTGCGGACGACCGGCTCTACGCGCTGCAAAATCCGTTCGCGCTCGATGGCCGGGTCAGTTCGTATCCGGCGAGCGCGCGCGGCTTTTCGGTGGCGAACAGCTACTTGCTGACGGAGCCCGACGCCGCCATGCTGATCGACACCGGCTTCGGCAAGGACGAGCCGACAATCCGGGCGCAGATCGAATCGCTGATCGCGCCCGGCCTGCCGCTGTCGATGTTTCCGCTGCGGCTCAACGAGTTCATGTCGATCAACAATGTCGAGAGCTTCGCGGGGCATTTCAACGTCGAGACCTGCTACACCAGCAATATCGACGCGGCGCTGTGGTTCGATTTCGGCGCCAAGGCGGAAGGCCGCGACATCCTCAAATCCATGAAGGTCACCGCGGTGACCCGCGCCGACACAATCCAGCTCGGCAAAAGCAAGCGCGCGATCGACGTGATGCAGGCGCCGATCCGCCTCATCGCCACGCGCTGGCTCTACGACCGCGCCACGCGGACGCTGTTTTCATCCGACATGTTCACCCACGTATGGCGCGACACCGCGACCGGCCCCTGGATCGTCACCGAGGCCGACAACGATTCCACTTCGCTCGGCGACGTGCGCTCCTACATGCTGAACACGCGCTATTGGTGGCTGGAAGGCGCGCCCACCGACTCGATCCGCCGCGGCATCGGCGACGTGTTCGACAAATACGACATCGAAACCCTCGCGCCCGGCTATGGCTGCATCCTGCGCGGCCGCGGCGTGGTCGAGCGCCACTACCGGATGCTCGATGAGTTTCTTAAAGCTTGCGACAAGAGCCGGATGGTGTCGCGCTACGTAACCCGCGACGAGGAGCGATAATTGTAGCCCGGATGGAGCGCAGCGTAATCCGGGAGCGGTGTTGGAGTTCAAATGTGTCCTCGGATTTCGCCGCGCTCAATCGAGGCTACATGGTCCCTGGAACGGCAAAAGCATGGCGTTTAGAACGGAATCTCGTCATCCAGGGTGCCGGTGCGCGCGGGCGGCAACCGACGCGGCGGCTCATTGCGTTTGCGTTCGTCGGGCGACGGAAGCGCCGGGGTATGCTCGTCCTCCTCTGCCTTGGCCTTGCCAAAGATGTCGCTGATCTCGCGAATACGATCGGTCAACGGCTTGAGATTCTCGGCCGCCTTGCCAGTAGCGTTGGAGCTTTCCAGGAACAAGGCCATAAATGCATCGAACCGCGTACGGTCGCGGTCTACCTCGTTCTCTAACGCACTGATTTTCCGATACAGTGCGTTGCGCTTCTTTTCTGGCACATCCAGCTTGTCGACGATTTCTTTGATCTGCGTGAGATGATGCCGAATGATTGCCTTGGTTTTCGGATCAAACGCCACCGAATAGAGACAAGTACGACGAGCATGCTTGAGTCGAATTTTTACGGTGACGTGGTTCACGTCCGACAAAAATTGTTGAAACTCGTCATAGAAATGATGGTACGAACTCGAACTAGGCACTTTAGGCAGGTCCCACCCCGTGAGGATGTCCAGTTCAAAGTGACGCGCCGCGGCCAGCACAGCGCTCATGTAATCGACGCGAACCGACGTTGAATCCATCTCGGTCTCTAGCGCCGATGCGAGCTTGCCATCGAGCTTCTGACGCGTGATGCGTTCGAATTCCACGAACGCCAACTCCGGATCGTCTGGCAGGTTCAGCATTTCATCGTCGGTGAGCATCACAACACTCTCAGTCGGCCCCGAGTCGTGAGGCGCGAAAACATACCATGAACATGGGTATCCCAACACAAGAATCGCAAGTGCCCAGCTAACTCCGCATAATGCCGCCGCGTCGGGCGGCTATGCTCGGGGTTTCATCGAACAAACCCGTGCTTAAGAAACGCGCTCGATCTCCCTTTTTCAGCGCGACGGTATGGTAGCTTATGCCGTCTGGTAGCGCTTCAGGAACGTGCGCGCGCGGTTGACGGTGCGAGCCTTCAGCTCCGGCGGCTCCTTCCAGGGATAAACCGTGATCTCGGCATTTGGCGCCAGCGATGCGATATCGATGGAGACCTGAAGCGGATGCGCCGTCACGTCGTCGGGCAGCACCAGCATCGGCGTCTGGCACGATTTCGCAAAGTCGCGCGGCACGCTGTACACGAAGTCGGGTCGCACCCGGTAGAGATTGTGCAGATACTTCTCGATGGTCGCCATCGACCCATCGGGCCGGCGCTCGAGGAACTCCTTGGCCCAGACATCCTTGCCGGAGTCGTACATGTAATCCGGCTGCTCCGGCCGGTGCCCGACCGGCTGGCTCAACACGGCGGCAACCACGCGCTGCGGCGCGCGCTCCATTAGCTTCATCGCGAACGGGCCGCCGATGCAGTTGCCGAAGAAGAAAAACTGGCGGATGCCGAGGTGGTCCATCACTCCGAGCTGGTCGTCGGCGAACGCGTCCCATGGATTGTCGACGGAGACCGGGCCGCTCGACTCGCCGTTCGTGGCGTTACGCTGGTCCATCGTGATCACGCGAAAGTCGTTCCTGAACTCCTCCATGATGTTGATCACGGCATTCGGCCAGTTCGCGATGCGCGAATTCAAGCCGCCGCCCGGCGTCGCCAGCAGCGGAAAGCCCGTGCCAAGCTCCGCGTAACGGATGCGGACGTCGTCTTTCTCGTAGAAGCCGGTTTTGGCCCCTGCCGGCGCACCCTGCGGGCTTCCTGCCTGCGGCGTTTGGGCGAACACCTGCGGTGCGGTGGTCGACGCGGCGACGGCGGCACCGGTCGTCAGAACGGTGCGTCGGCTGGAATCGACCATCGGCTCCCTCCCTTGTCGTCGTCGCGGGCGCCCACCTTGAAGCTCTTCGCCAGGACTATCCGTTGAGTGCCGCTTCCTTGTACCACAGAACTTGGAATACGATGTCGTCCCGGATATCGCGGAGCCTGTCATCGGACCGCGCGACTTCGCGCGGGTCCGTTGGCTTCATCCGGGCTACGTGAAGGGACATGAAATGCTCGATAAGCCCAACAGCAAAAGCATGCTCGAAACGCCGGTCGGCGAGCGCATGCCCCGCGAGATCGCGCCCGGTGTGTTCTGGATCGGCGACTGCCTGGCGCAGCGCCACAAGGGCAAGGTCTATCACGGCTACAACGCCGCATTCCTGGTCGCCGGCGACGACGCCTCGATCCTGGTCGAGACCGGCCATCCAAAAGACTTTCCGGTCATCGAGCGGCACATGAACGAGTTGTTCACGCGCGGCGTCGCGCCGCTCAAATATCTGTTCGTCACCCACCAGGAAACGCCCCATTGCGGCGGCCTCGGCCGCATCCTGAAAACATTTCCGGACGCGCTCTTGGTCGGCGACGTCAGCGACTATCACCTCGCCTTCCCGCAATACGAACACCGCATGCGCTGGATGCAGGAAGGCGATGAGATCGATCTCGGCGGCCGCAGCCTGATGGCGGTCGAGCCCGTGATCCGCGACCTCCGCACCACCTGGTGGGGCTTCGACACCAAGGAGCGCGTGCTGTTCCCCGGCGATGGCTTCGCTTACAGCCACTATCACGAAGACGGTCATTGCGGCCTCGTCGCCGAGGAAGCGGTTTCCCTCGACCTGCCGGACGTATCGTCGACGTTCGCCGACCTGGCGCTGTTCTGGACCAAGTTCGCCGACATGAACGTCTATTGCGACCGGCTCGACCAGCTGATTGCGCGGCTTGACGTAAAAACTATCGCACCGACCCACGGCCTGCCGATCACCGACGTGAAAGCCACGGTGCCCAAGGTACAGGCCGGGCTGAAGGCTGCAGCCCTGATGCCGGAATCGGGCACCAACGAAAAAGTAGCGGTCGCCGCGAATTAGCACCGATGGCTGAGCCCGATCACACGCCCGACGTTGCGGCGATCGCCAACGATGTCCTGGCGGCATTGGCGAGCAAGCGGCAAATTCCGCCGTTCTCCTCACGGCCAGGTGGCCTCGGTCTCGGCGACGCCTATCGGGTCATGCCCTTCCTCCGCACCGCCTTCGAGACGCGCGGCGAAAAAATAACCGGCCGCAAGATCGGCTTCACCAATTCCGGCATGTGGCAAGCCTACGGCGTCGATGCGCCCGTCTGGGGCTACGCGACCGATCGCACCACGCGCGACCTTGCGCAGGCCGAGGCCGTGAACGCCGCCGATTTTCCCGAGCCGCGCATCGAACCGGAAATCATGTTCGGCCTGAAAGCGGCGCCCTCTCCGGGCATGCCCGAGAACGCGCTCCTTCACTGCATCGACTGGGTCGCGCTCGGCTATGAGATCGTGCAGTCGATTTATCCGGGCTGGAAATTCACCGCCGCCGACGTGGTCGCCGCGAACGGCGTCCACGGTTGCCTGTTCATCGGCAAGCGCCACCCGCTCGCGCCGCGCCAGGCGCAGTGGTTGCGGGAACTGGCGGCCTTCGAGGTTACGCTGCATTGCGACGGCAGCGTGACCCAACAAGGCGGGGGCGCGCTGGTGCTGGGAAGCCCACTAAATGCCTTGGGCCATCTGGTCGGTTTGCTCGCCGACGATCCGCACAATCCGCCGCTGCACGCCGGCGAAATTATTTCAACCGGCACTTTGACCCTGGCGATGCTGGTCAAAGCCGGCCAAACCTGGACCACGAAGGCGTCGGGCATTCCGCTCGAGGACATCAGTGTCCGTTTCGAATAGGTGCGCGTAAAGTCGATCGCTCCCGCCATTGGCGACGAGCAGGATCAGTGGCGGAAGTTCGAGCGCGTCCTTGAAACGGCGCGACTCGTGTGGGGGTGATCGCTGCTAAGCCGCACGTTTGGCTGAGCGGCGCGGCGGCAATTTCCCTGCAGGCGGCAAGAGTACGTCGGCAGGAACATGGAAGCGGGCGCGCAGCCGTTGCACCATCGCCATGCTCAAACCCTTCTTCCCGCGCAGCACCTCGCTGACGCGGCTCGCGGTGCCCAGGATCGGCACCATGTCGGCTCGCGTGAGGCCGTGCTGATCCATAAGGTGACGGATCAGATCGGCGGTGCTTGGCGGCCGGCGCGGCCACCGGCTCTCCTCGTAGGCCGCGATCAGGCGCGCTTGCGCCTGCAACTTGGCAACGTCGGCGGGGTCCTCGGAGTCCCAAAGCCGATCCACGAGCGCACGGGCCCGGGTCAGTTCCGCGGCGCTGTCGATGACGATGAGAGTTGCATCCATTACACTGACTGCGATCGTGTGGCTGAAGAGCAATGACGCTCGTGTTGCCCAGCTATCCTACACACTTCGCGAAGCAAAGTGAGCCGGGGCAAACGTCGCTCACTTCGCTTGCGGAAACGGCTCGGTGTAGAACTCGCCGTCGCGGCCGAAATACATCGCCTTGCGGCCGGGGATGAAGACCTCGTAGTGCGAGCAGCCCGCGCCCATGATGCGGTGCAGGAATTCGGCGTAGCCGATCTCGCCGCGCTGGATCGATTTGACGGTCGTCGCGACGCTTGCAGAATCGAACTTCGGCGCAATCGCCGGACCGTCCTTGAGCGGCAACGCCTCGTCATAGGCCTCGGCGGCAGCGCCGTAATAGGTGTTGCGCAGCTTCACCAGATCGGCGGTGTAGGACGTTACGCCTGCGCCGACGAGGCGCTGCACGACCTGCGGGAACGGCGTATCGGCGAAACTCGCCTTCATGCATTCGTCGATCGTCGATCGTTTGAGTATTCATCGTCGTCTCCTATTTGCTTGGGTTGACGGGATCGATGTCCTCGAGTGCTTCGAGCAGGCGGCGCAGGCCGCGATGAATCGAAGCGGCGTCGGAGGGCGATAGCTTGCGCGCCAAGCGCGCGTGATAGCCGCCGGCAGCCTTGGTGAGCTGATCGAGCGCCGCGCGGCCGCGCCGGGTGAGGACCAGGTGCGGCGAGGAGCGGTGGTCGGGGTTGTCCTGATATTCGGCCGAGCCTTCGCCGACGAGGAGATCGGCGATGCGCTGCACGTTCTGCCGCGTGACGCCGAGCACCCGCGCAATCTGCGGCACGGTGTGCGGCCGCTCTGAGGCTGCGCTCATCACCTGCCAGCGCGCCTGGGTCTGGCCGACCGTCTGGGCGATCGCCTCGCCGTATTCGCGGAACCGGCCCGCAAGCTCATAGATATCGGCCACGATGATGGGCACCAGCGATTGAGGGGCGGCTGCAGCATTCATGGTTCTATCTTGTCATACAGACAATATGTTGTCAATATGGATCTGGCCTCGTATTTCGTGCTTCGCAATGACGGCTAGCGGATTTCGCCGCGCTTCACCGGTAAGCCGGCTTACCCGGCGTTCTTCTGCGCCCGCTCGACGGCCCAGCGGTTCTCCGGAAACGGCAATCCGAGATTTTCGCGTAGCGTTTTGGCTTCGTACTCCTTGCGGAACAGTCCGCGGCGCTGCAGTTCCGGAATGAGCAGATCGACGATGTCTTCAAGCCCGCGCGGGAACGTCAGCGGCATGATGTTGAACCCGTCGGCCGCGCCTCCCCGGAACCAGGATTCGAGCGCGTCGGCGACCTCGGCAGGCGTGCCGATGACAACGCGATGGCCGCGCTGTCCGTAGACGCGCTTGTAAAGCTGGCGGATGGTCAGATTTTCGCGGCGCGCCAGCTCGACCATGACTTTAACGCGGCCCTTTTGTTCGACACCGGGGTCCGGATCGGGGACCGGACCGTCCGGCGGGTAGGCCGACAGGTCGAGGCCGAAGTGCGACGACAGATCCTTGATCGCCAATTCGGGCGAGAGCAGCCCCTGCAAGCGCTCGTATTTGTCGGCCGCTTCGGCACGGGTGTGCCCGATGACGGTCATCACGCCGGGCATCACCTTGATGGCGTTCGGCGGCCGGCCGTAAGCCGCGGCGCGGCGCTTGATGTCGGCGTAAAAAACGCGGCCCGCTTCTAGATCCTGCTGCACCGTGAAGGTGACCTCGGCGGTCTCGCCGGCAAGATCGCGGCCGTCGTCGGACTGCCCGGCCTGCACGATCACCGGGTGGCCCTGCGGCGAGCGGTGCACGGTCAGCGGTCCGCGGACCGAAAAGTGCCTGCCCTTGTGGTTGAGAAAATGAAGCTTGGAGCGATCGAGATAGATGCCGCTTGCCTTGTCGGCGATGACCGCGCCGTCTTCCCAGCTATCCCAGAGTCCCAGCACCACCTTGGCGAATTCGCGCGCCCGCGCGTAGCGGTCGCCGTGATGGGGATGCATCTCCCTGCCGAAATTGTAAGCCTCGGCCACCGCCAACGAGGTCACCAAATTCCAACCGGCGCGACCGCCGCTCATCTGATCGAGCGAAGCAAAAAACCGCGCCACGTGAAACGGCTGGAAATACGTCGTGGTCGCGGTGGCGACGAGACCGATCCGCTCGGTGACGGCCGCAATGGCGCCGAGCAGCGTTATGGGCTCGAGGCGCGAGGCCGCTGTCGTGCGCGTCCACGACTCGACATCGTCGGCGCCGAAGGTCGCATTGGTGTCGGCCATGAACAGGAGGTCGAACTTGCCGCGCTCGGCGAGCCGGGCAATGTCGAGATAATGCGCCAGCGATTGGCGGCCGTGCGGATCGACGTCGGGATCTCGCCAGGCAGCGACATGGTGCCCGGTGCCTTCGAGGAAACAGCCAAGCTTCATCATGATCGCACCCATGGCTTAAAGCCTATCGCGGCGCGTGCCCGCAGCGCGGCAGCAGCCGCCCGCCGTCCGAAACCGCCATCACCACCACGATCTCGTCCGGCTTCGGCGCGTCTGGCATCGACACCGTTACTGTATCGAAATAATCGAACGCCCAGGAATCGTCTTTGTGGGTCAGCGGCACGTCAAGGCTGGCGCCCGAAGCCGCGACTTTCACGTTGGCGGGGATGACGGCCTTGCCGCCGCCCACGGCCGCGCGCATCGGCTTGCCCAGCATGGGATGAATGCAGGCGGCGCCATGTTCGAACTCGCCGTTGAGCCCGACGATCGCGCCCTTGCCATAGGACGTTGGACTTTGCGGGAGCATACGAACGAGATCGGCCATGAATTTCTCGCCGAGCGCCCGGCCCGCCTCGAACAGCTCCGTCAGATCGTCCTCATAACGGCCGGCGTAAGGGTTGCCGATCAGCGCCAGCGCCGCCGCGCGAACGACGGGCCGTTCGGCGCTTTTCCCCATGTCGGATGTCAGCACCTCGCGCACCATCAAGGACTTGCGGATTTGCAACATGACTATGCTCCCCTCTGTGCGCCAGTCTGAGTATCTTGCCCCGGGGCGGCGCTGAAATCGATAGCGCGGCGCCGGTCTGTGAGGCGGGGACTGGGCCGCCGCAAAGAGCATTCGGAGGAGACATCGCCATGCCCGACAAAAAGCTGACCGGCCGGATCGCAGCCGATCGCATCCGGATGCAATCGACGCCCAAGCCTCCCGCGGGCGCGGTGGAGCGCTACTTGGCGCTCGGCGAGTGCACTAGCCTGATCTCCGACGTGATGGATGAGCTGGGCGTGCCCGAAGGCGTCATCGGCGCGAGCGTGCTCAAACCCACCCTCCCCGGCAAGCTCATCGTCGGCCCGGCGCTCACCGTGCGCAACATCCGGCAGCGGTCCGATCCGCTCGACGCCGGCACGCATGTCAACCGCATGGCCCGAGTTCGAGGCGCACAATCTCGCCGAGGATGGCGACGTGCTGGTCATCTCCGGCGTTGCCGGCATGTCCAACATGGGCGGTATCTCGTCCTACACGGGCCAGCGGCAAGGCGAACGCGGCGCCATCGTCATGGGCGGCGTGCGCGACGTGCGCCATTCCCGTTCCATCGGCTATCCGGTCTGGGCCAGCGAGATCACGCCGGCCACGGGAAAATGGCGGCTTGAAACCGTCGAGATCAACGGCGAAATCCAAATGGGCGACGTGCGGGTGAATCCCGGCGATCTGGTCGTCGCCGACGACACCGGCGTCTGCTTCATCCCGCGCGCCGACATCATGCGGGTGCTGGAATTGTGCGAGAAGAAAAAGAAGGCCGAAGACGCCCGCATCGAGGCGATCACGAAGGGCGTCCCCGTGCCGGACTTTTACTCCAAGGGATAATTTGTTCCCGCGTCACGCCCGCGCATCGCCGTTCGAAGAACGGCGTGCTGGGCACTCGGATGTCGCGGACAGACGAGGATCCCCTACTGGGTGATGTGGTTGGCGCGGATCAGATCGCCCCAGAACGCGATTTCACGCTTGAGCATAGCGCTCGCGGCCTCGGGTGTTTCCTCCTCGGGCGAGAATTCATCCATGCCGCCGTCGGCAAAGAGCTTTTTCACCTTGGGATCGTCGAGGGCAACGCGCAGCGAGGCATTGATCTTATCGACGATCGGACGCGGGGTCTTCGCCGGCACCAGCAGCATGTGCCAGAAATCGATGTCGAGCTTCTTATAGCCGAGTTCGCCCATGGTCGGCAGGTCCGGCAATCCGGCAAAGCGCTTGCGGCCGATGATGGCGTAGGCCTTGACCTTGCCGGTCTTGACGAGCGGCGTGGAGACGATGGCCGACTGCGATTCAAGATCCACTTGACCCGCCAGCAAGTCGACGAGCGCCGGACCGGCGCCGCGATACGGAATCTGCGTGGCCTTGATGCCGAGCTCCTGCGCCACCAGCACGCCGGCCAGATGCGCGTACGAGCCGACGCCGGAATGCCCGATCTTCACGATCCGTCCAGGCTCTTTCATCCACGCCAACAGTTCCTGGAAATTGTTCGGCGGCAGCGTCGGCCGCCCGGTGAGCGTGGATGCGGCGGTGTTGATGAGACCGACCGTGCTGAAATCCTTCTCGGCATCGAACGACAGAGCCGGATACATCGACATGCCCGCCGCCAGCGCCACCTGGTGGAGCAGGATGGTGTAGCCGTCGGGATCGGCGCGTGCGGCCTTGGCGGCGGCGATCATGCCGCCGGCACCGCCGAGGTCCTCGATCACAATCGGCTGGCCCAGCGCTTTCTGCATCGGGTCCTGGATGATGCGCGCGATGGTGTCGGTCGCGCCGCCGGGCGGGAACGGCACAATCATGGTGATGGGACGTTCAGGGTAATTCTGCACCGAAGCCGCGCCCGTCAGACAGAGACACGCAGCCGCAATGGCAGCGGCGAGCAGCCGTGCAGAAGTCATGATTCCTCCCCTGACCCTCAATTTGTTTTGGTCCGAATCCGCGAACCGGTGGGGATATTCGCCTTTTTGCCGGCTGTCCAGCAAGGCGGATGCGGGCACTGCGTCACTTCGGCAAGGCCTGCAACTGCGCCTCGACCTCGGCCAGCGCGCGCTCCGGCTCCACCCAGGCAAAGTCGGGAAGCTGGTTGCGGAACCAGGTGGCTTGACGCTTGGTGTATTGGCGCGTATCGCGCTTTGCCTCCTCCACCGCCTGCTCAAGCGCGATCTCGCCGTTAAGGTGGCGCACGAGCCAGGGCACGCCGTGCGCCTTCATGGCCGGCAGATTCGGGTCGAGATTGCGCGCCGCCAGCGCGCGCGCCTCTTCGAGCGCGCCGGCCGCCATCATGGCGTCGAAGCGCGCGCCGATGCGGCGCAACAGCGCGTCACGGTCGGGCATGAGAAAGATCTTGGCGGCTGCCGAGGCGTCGAGCCCAGGCGGCTTGTTGTCCTCGTGCCAGTCGAACAGCGAGCGGCCGGTCGCCAGCACGACTTCGAGCGCGCGGGCGACGCGGGCGCGGTCGCCGGGCATCAGCCGCGCCGCCGCTGCCGGATCGCGCTGTTTGAGTTCGGCGTGCAGGGCGGTGACGCCGTCTCTGACAAGCCGCGCGCCTACATCCTCGCGAATGTCCGCCGGGATCGGCGGCACGGCGGCGATCCCGCGCGTGAGCGCATTGAAGTAGAGGCCGGTGCCGCCGACCACAACGGCCGCCCGCCCGGCGCGCCGGGTCGCAGCGAGCGCCGCCGCGGCCTCCTCGCACCAGCGGCCGACGGAAAAATTCTCGGCCGCGTCGACGTGGCCATAGAGCCGATGCGTGACGTGCTGCTCCTCCTCCACGGTCGGCCGCGCCGTGATGATGCGCAGGTCGCGATACACCTGCATCGAATCGGCATTGATGATCTCGGCGCCGAATTTTTCCGCGAGCGCCAACGCCAGCGCGGACTTGCCGCTCGCCGTCGGCCCGGCAATGAGAATGGTCTCGGGTTTGCTCACGGGGTTGACGTAGTCGCCTTGCGGGTGATTTGGAATGGCGAAATCGGGGCTTTGGCGCCACCCAGCCGATTGTCATCAGGACGCAGGTATGTTATATTTTTATATAACATACCTGACGAGCTCCCTCATGGCACACGCGGCACGACTTCGCAAAGTTGGTGGATCGGTGATGGTTGCGATCCCGAAACCGATGTTGGACGCACTTGATCTTGCCGCGGATGCTTCGGTTGGCCTGTCGATCAAGGCGGGGCGGCTTGTGATCGATCCCAAGAAGCGGCGGCGCTACACGCTCGACGGACTGCTGGCGCAATGCAAACCCTCGGCGCGTCGCTCGCGCGAGGATCGCGATTGGACGACGAACCCTCCGGTCGGCCGCGAGCTGATTTGATGGAGCGGGGCGACATCTATCTGGTCTCGCTTGATCCGACGGCCGGTCACGAACAACAGGGCAGACGTCCTGTGCTGGTCATTTCGCCCGGCAAATTCAATCAGCTGACCGGCGTTCCGATCGTGCTGCCAATCACGACCGGAGGAAGTTTTGCCCGCACCGCAGGATTTGCGGTGTCGCTTACGAACGCCGGAACGCGCACCACCGGGATTGTGCGCTGCGACCAGCCGCGGGCGCTCGATCTGCGTGCAAGACGGGGTAAGAAGCTGGAGAGCATTCCGGACCACATCGTTGACGAGGTATTGAGCAAGGTCAGTCCGCTATTCGAGTAGCGAACGACACTGCCCGATGGAGTGAGGCTTCTTGACCCTGATAAGACCCTTTCGCGCCCTGCGGCCGGCGCCGGGACGCGCCGCCGAAGTCTTGGCGCCGCCCTACGACGTGCTCTCCAGCGCCGAGGCCCGCGACCGCGCCAAGGGCAGGCCCTGGAGTTTTCTGCACGTTTCCAAAGCCGAGATCGATCTCGACCCGTCGACCGACCCTTACGATCCCGCGGTCTACGCCAAGGCTGCCGAGAATCTGCGGCGCATGATCGCCGCAAACGTGCTCGTCCGCGACAGCAAGCCTTCTTATTATGTGTACCGGCTCACATGGCGCGGGCACGACCAAACCGGTCTCGCGGCCATCGCTTCGCTCGCCGACTACGCCAGCAATCGCATCCGCAAGCATGAACTGACGACTCCCGCCAAGGAGGACGATCGCGTGCGCCAGATCGAGGCGGTCAACGCCCAGACCGGGCCGGTCATGATCGCCTACCCGGCCGCACCGCAGATTGACGCCATGCTGGCGGAAGCGGCCTCCGGCGCGCCCGCGGTCGACATGACCGCCGACGATGGCGTGCGCCACCAGCTTTGGGTCATCGGCGAAGCCGCCAAGATCGCGGCCCTGTCACGCGCGGTCGATGCCTTGCCGGCCCTCTACATCTCCGACGGCCATCACCGCTCGGCCGCGGCGGCGCGGGTCGCCAAAGCGCGCGGCGGCGAGGGTTCGCACTCTTATTTCCTGGCCGTGCTTTTTCCGCAGCAGCAAATGACCATCCTCGACTACAACCGCGTGCTGCGCGATCTGAACGGACTCAGCCCCGAGCAACTGCTCGCCAGACTGGGCGAGCGCTACGCGGTCGCCCCGAGCGATCGACCGGTGCCGCCGGGTGCTGCGGCGGAACTCGGCATGGTGCTCGGCGGCCGCTGGTACCGGCTCACCCTGCGCGGCGGCGGCGCGGCCAGTGCAGCGCGCTCCGCCGACCCGATCGAGCGGCTGCCGATCACGCTGCTCACCCGCAACATCATCGAGCCGATTTTCGGCATTACCGATCCGCGCACCGACAAGCGCGTCGACTTCGTCGGCGGCGGCCGCGGGCTGGATGAACTCGAACGGCTGGTGTCGTCGGGCGCCATGGCGGCGGCCTTCGCGCTCTACCCGGCGCAGATGAGCGATCTCATGGCGGTCGCCGACGCCGGAAAAATCATGCCGCCGAAATCGACCTGGTTCGAGCCGAAGCTCGCCGACGGTATGGTCAGTCACGTGCTGGACTGACCGCCGGCCTCGCTATTGCAACGGCAGCGCGACGAAGCGGGTCTCCCCGTCCGCGTTGGAGACCAACAGCACCGCGACCTTCTTGCCCTGGCTCTTGAGATCGTCGATGCGCTTTTGCAGGTCGGCAGGTGTACCGACGCCCTGGTATTGCACCTCGACGATCACATCGCCGGCCGCCAGATGCTTGTCGGGCGCATCGCTCGCCGCGCCGGGATCGACTCCCGTGACGACGACGCCCTTGACGTCGTCACGGATCCTGAACCTCTTGCGGACGTCATCGGTCAAACTCGACAGTTCGAGCCCCAGCGTCTTCTGCACGACCGACTTCTGCGGCGGCACCGCGTCTTTCTTGGTCTCGACCTCCGCCACCTTCTTGTCTTCCTTGAGCCGGCCGATGGTGACCTTGAGGGTTTGTTCCTTGCCTTTGCGGATGACGACGACGTCGACCTCCTTGCCGACCGGCGTGTCAGCGACGATGCGCGGCAGGTCGCGCATCTCCTTGACGTCCTTGCCGTCGAACTTCACGACGACGTCGCCCGGCTGCATGCCGGCGGGCTTTGCGGGCCCCTTGTCGTCAATGCCGGCGACAAGCGCGCCGTGCGGCGAGCCGAGGTCCAGACTTTCGGCGAGTCCGTCCGTCACTTGCTGAATGCGCACGCCGAGCCAGCCGCGCCGGGCTTCGCCGTATTGCTGCAGCTGATCGAGCACCGGCTTCGCGCTGTCCGATGGAATCGCAAAACCGATACCGATGGAACCGCCGGAGGGCGAAATGATAGCAGTATTGATGCCGATGACTTCGCCGTTGAGATTGAACAGCGGGCCGCCGGAATTGCCGCGGTTGATGGCCGCGTCAGTCTGGATGTAGTTGTCGTACGGGCCCGACTGGATGTCACGATTGCGCGCCGAGACGATGCCGGCCGTCACCGTGCCGCCGAGGCTGAACGGATTGCCGATCGCAATCACCCACTCACCCAGACGCAGCTTGTCGGAATCGCCGAACTTCACCGACTTGAGCGGTTTGTCCGTGTGCACGCGCAGCAGCGCGAGATCGCTCTTTGTGTCCTTGCCGACCAGATCGGCCTTGAGCTTAGTACCGTCGTTGAGGATCACGCTGATCTCGTCGGCGTCGGCGATGACGTGATTGTTGGTCACCACCAGGCCGCTCGGATCGATGATAAAACCGGAGCCCAGCGAATTGACACGATGCGGCTCGCTATCAGTGTCATCGTTGTTCTGGCCGTGGTGGTGCTTGAAGAAATCATCGAAGAATTTCTCCATGGGCGAACCGGGCGGCAGGTCGGGCAGGTTGCCGATGTGCGCGTCCACCTTCTGGGAGGTCGACACGTTGACCACGGCAGTGATGACTTGCTCCGCCACGTCGGCGATGTTCTCGGGTCCGCGGGCGGCTGCAGGCCGCGCGGGCATAATGATGATCGCCGCCGCAATCGCGGCAATGGCCGCGTCGTACCGCACGAAGCGGGAAAGGTAGCGGAAGCGGAATTGGCCAAGCATGGTTGTCAGCGCTCCTGAAAGCGGCTCATGGCGATTAAGTGCTCCCGCCCTGCCCGGGACGCAAGGGATTTACCGGCGAGTCATCCATAAGGGACCGGATTGGGGCGGAAAAGCGACCCAGATTCAGACTCCTTTAACCTGACCTGATCGGGTCGCAAGACCGGGCGCCGTTCGGGGTCGTGCTCATCCGCGCACAAGCCAGATGATGACCACGCCCACGAGCGCCGAGACGATGCCGGCGACGCGCAACGGGGCGTCAGGCATGGCGAGAATGGTCGCCATGGCGCGTTTGGCGCTGACGGGAAACGCCGCGAGGCAAATCCCCTCGATGGCGAAGAACAAGCCCAGCGCGGCGAGAAAATCGGACATCGGCGCGAGAAAACGCTGTTTGCGTGGCCGCTCCCGAAGTTCCCAAAGCTACCTGGCGGGCGCCGTGGCGGCGGCGCGCGCATCAGTACGGCCGGGGCCTGGAGCGGCCGCGTGCGCGTCCGGATGGGCGGAAGACGCCGGCGC
>JBAUYV010000294.1:0-42755 GCA_049584975.1 Xanthobacteraceae bacterium
ACGTAGTACTGCTCCTGAAGCTCGGAAAATTTTGGGCGTGTTCCTTCGGCGTCCAGCAGCAAGTTATATCCAGCGGGGAAATAAGACCGAAAGCCGTCACGATCATATAGCGACATCCAAGCCGCCACCTTGCTGCTGTCAGCCCGGTCAGCCTGTGTGAGCTGGCCCGTTACGGTGAGAAACGAATAGTAAAGACCGTCAGTACCAAACAATCTTCCGGCATTATAAAATAATGTGCGCCAGCAGCTATCGCCGGGGTCCAGCACAAGTTGATTTTTGTCAAAATCAATCACTTCTGTGCCGAACACGGTCGCTTCTCTATTCGCATTGAACATCATAAAGTCGAGACCGATAACGGCCCGCTTGAGCGGTGACGTGTTGACCGCATGCTGAAAATTCAGCAAAAGTTCTTTTAATCCGATGCCGGAGAGTCCCAGATTGTACACCGGACTTGGCTCGTCGGACCAACCGGGGTGATGCGGATCCAGCCCCACCTCTACGCGCGAAGTCCCCATCGCGACCTGCCTCGGTCTGAGACGGCACACGACGCCTGCCTTACCCAGACGGGCATACGAGGAAAACACCGGCCGTTGTTCGTTGATCCCGTTAATAGTGACGAGGTCAAACCGCCAAAAGGGATCGACCACTACGTCGATTGCTGGCACCGCGGCAAAGCCGCCGATGACGGTGGCGGCGAAGGCCAAGAGAAATCGTTTCGGACCCTTCAGTGTCAGGGCGCTTCTCCAGACGCCGCGCTAATGCCGTCGGAAATTGAAGCAGGCGCCCGCGAAAGTCTGCTCCGATATAAGTCGATCAAGGCGCTGCCCAGCATCGGCCTAGAACTGGAAATATATGAATTGCTGCAAGGTGGTCGACCTCATCGACTGAAAAATCATGGCGCCCACCAGTGCTGCTCCTGCAATGACGCCGGACGACGCGGACAGAGAAAGTTGAACGCCTCTCTCCATCAGCCCTAGCCGGGTGAAGAACGGCGCGCGAGCCGACGACACATCTTTCGTTGGGCTTTGCGCGGAGCGAAACGCCCCCACAATCTCTTGGGAATTAGGCAGCGTCCAAACAGCCACCAGTAGAATCGCCAGAATCGCCACTATCATCCGGAAGCCGTGCGTCGCCACCAAAGGAATATTCGTCGCCGCTGCCGCGGACACGCCGGAAAATCCATAGTGGCCGACCATTCCCTTCAGCAGCGTAGCCGCCACGGTGAAATCTGGAGCGCGGAAAAACACCCAGGACACAACGACGGCCAGGAATGTAAAGGCCCGGCTAGCCACGCGCGTCGCGAGCGTGGGCTTGACAAAACGATGCTGCTGTCTAGCCCGCTCCCATCCATGGTTCACTACAAGATAAAGTCCCTGCAGACCGCCCCAGCCGACGAATGTCCACCCCGCTCCGTGCCAAAGCCCACCTAGCAGCATCGTAATCATCAAATTTACATAACGTCGCGGCTCGCCTCGCCGGTTGCCGCCCAGTGGGATGTAGACGTAGTCGCGTAGAAAGCGGGACAGCGTCATATGCCACCTGCGCCAGAAATCGATGACGTTCAGCGCCTTGTAGGGAGAGTCGAAGTTGAGCGGCAGGCGAACCCCCATCATCAGCGCAAGGCCGAGTGCCATGTCGGTATAGCCGGAAAAATCGAAATAGATTTGAAACGTAAAGCCCACAGCGGCACACCAGCTCCCAAGAAACGACACCCCTTGACCGGCAGCCACAACTCCGAAAAGAACATCGACAAGATGCGCCAGCGGATCAGCCAACACGGTTTTCTTCAGTAGTCCCACGGTGAACAGACAGAGTCCTGCGCTCAAAGCAGCCGGCGAAATTCGCAGGCGCTGCCGTAATTGCGGAATGAGTTCGCTGTGATGAACGATCGGGCCAGCGATCAGCTGCGGGAAGTACATCACGAACAACGCGAATTCGAGTGGCGTATAGGAACTTGTCTCCCCCTTGTATGAATCAGCGAGATACGCAATCTTCTGAAATATGAAGAAGGAAATGCCCAAGGGCAAAAGTACAACCCCGAGACTGAAATGCGTACCTAAAAGGTGATTGGCGTTATCGAGAAAGAAGTTCTTGTATTTGAAATAGGCGAGGACGCCAAAGTTGACCGCTATTCCGAAGACGAGCAACGCTCGCCGTGGGCGACCCAACTGGCAATCGCGCGAGAGTTTAGCGCCGCAGAGGTAGTTGAAAACGATGAGCGATGCGAGTAACAGCAGATAAATCGCCTTGAACCAGCCGTAAAAGAACGCAGAGGCGATAATCAGCCAAACCATGGCCAGCCGCTGCGAGCCGAAATTCTCGGCGAGGAACAGGCCGAACAACGTGATTGGGAGGAACAAGAGAACGAAGACCGGTGAATTGAACAGCATGTCATCACCCGTACTGGGACAATTGTGCGGATGATATGCCAGACAAGAACATCGCCATCTTCAAGCTGTCTTTCGAAAAAACTGCGGAATGGTGTCAAATTCAGGGGCGCGAAATTGCACAACGCCGACCGTCATTCGCTCGGCAATTCCCCTGCCACCAGTCGGATCAGGCTTCCGACTCCGCTGAGAGGCAGCCCCAACAGCACGCCCGCTCCGTTGATTCTCTCAGCCGCCCTGTTAATCAACCGTCCGATCGTCCCATGCTCGCGCCAAGAGAGGTCGAAAAGCCGAGCTTGCGTGCGGAAAAGCGTGCCTGCTACGGTGCAGCAGAACCGCGCACTTCTATCCGGTAACACCCGAACTTCTTCCGCTAAACAAGCCAAGTCCATGCGTCGCCGGTCGGAGGCCACGATGCAAACGACGTGGCTGCCCCTATCTCGGAGCGTAAGCAATTGATCGTCCGATACTGCCTTAGGTCCGCACTCGATATCGTTCCAAATAATGATGTCCCAATTCGCGTCCAGCGCGCGGGTTAAGGACTGCCACCGGCCGGGAGGGATTGCCCAAATCTTCACATCTGGGAATTGTTGTTTCAATCGCCAGCGAAGGTAACCGTAGTCTCCAACAAGAAGCACCCTCCTATAACCGGGAGCGACGATTCGGTGAAGCAGCGGCAGCAACGAGCGATAAACCGTCCACCTTGGATTGCAATACCGCATGGTTCCATCGCTTGAGAACAGCGAGGGCTGGCTCTCGAATGCATGGCTTGACTCATCACAGACAATGTCCTCATCGCCACTTATTTTCTCGAGCAACGTGAGCAGCGGCGTAAATTGGGGGTCGATCTTGAGGCCGGCCTTAAAATCCTCGGCGGCGTGCGCCACGTCACGTTTCAGCAGAAATACTCTGCCGCGCAGCAAATACAATAAAGGACTCGATGGGTTCAACTTTATGGCCTTGGTGTAAGCAGCGATGGCGCCGTCATACTGCGCTACTCTCTTTTTGAGCGTCCCTAGTTGTTGATAGATGGTCGACACAAGCTGAGGTTCGTAACGTCTGGTACGGGGACGGACGAGTACGCGAAAGGTCCGGTGAGCATTTGCCAGGGGAACTAGCGCTTTCAGCGAGAATCGGGACAGGCCACTAATCTGGCCTGCGTAGCGTCCGCAGCGGAGTGACATGGCCAGATCGCGATAGTGCAACACAAAGGGATGGCGAAGCGCCAGGCGCAAGGACGACGAGCGGTGCAGCTTCAGCAACTGCGCCACCACCGCGTCGCCCTCCCGTTCGGCGATCCGCCACGTCGTTTCGGTCATCGGGCCGGCGTGAATTCGGATAGGATGTGTCACCAAGTGATGGTGGCGCCCGTTTGTCCCGACTTCCACCCACGCCGCCGCACTGTCAACATCGCCTTTTATAAAGTCGCAGGCCACGACTCGCTCGGGCCCGCTCAGCTCGAACGTGTGGATTTCGTCCGAATCCGCCACGACATAGTCGCCGCTCTCGTCCGGGCAAGCAAACGGGCCAAGATCATCGTCAATCGTGCTCCTGAACCGCGCAAACTTTTCTTGAGGCTTGACCATAAGCGGATGCAAATGAAAGCACCGCAATGAGAGTCCCTCGCCTGGCACAGTCCAATACAGATTGGCCGGCATGAGCCCACCTGCATGCTCATTCCAAAAGTGCATCATTGCGATCGGATGAAGATGTGCCAACCCAAGCGATACTAATGGCCGCGAGCCGATATCCAGAGTGCAACGATCCTTACTCAAGTGCTCTCGGAGCAGCGGCACCATGGCATCGCGATCCAAGCGAATGCCGCTGATGTGGACCAATGACTTACCCGCTTTGGCCAGCCGCTCCATGCTTGCCATGCTGCCATGGGCCCAGACACAGTCGGGTGGAATGAATACTGTGGCGGCGTCTTCTGCGTCGGCCAGCTGCAGCGCTGCCATATGGCAATCGGACATGACCCGGTGAGCTTGTGAAAGCGGCTCAGGAATGCGGTGAACCTCCACGGGCATCACCGCGTTGAGCCGCTCAAACACGTCCGCGCCAATGAGCGATGCTTCATCGCATTCGCGCGTATAAATTAGAAAGCGACAGGCGGACGGATGAGACAGGCTCGGTAAGTTTCCGGACGCCAGCAGGCTCGGAAGGCCAATCTCCAAAAACAAGCCGAGATGATTGACGCCCCAAACCGGCGTTACAAAGAAAAAACGGATCTGCTTTTGGGGGCGAGTCGACTCGGGCATGGCATGCATGCCTCTAATCCGAGCCTGCGTCACCGAAAGCACTTAATCCAACCGTCCTGCCCAGCGCTATGAACCGTGAGCCGCGACCGACGCCTAAAAACCGGACGACCAGTGAATGGCCGATTCGCCCGTGCGGCACAACCTGCTCCGTGGGCCGGACAACGCCACTTCCACGACACTGCTGCTGGCGAGATCAGCCCCCAGAAGACAGTCTATTTTACGGACGCTCGGAATGAAAGGGGCGGCAATCCCTTGTTCTGGTCGTTGATGGCCGTTTGGTGGCATTTTCCTACCTCCGAGGCCGCATTACACCGCAAATTGGAAGAGGAAAATTCGGGCTACGGGCCGCTTTCAGTGTCTCGGTGCACTGGCCACACAAGATGTTCTGCGGGGCGCCGCCGCGCTTGAACAGGCCTCGTAGGCTTGCAGATTGTTGAAAGCCATTCAAACTATGGCCAGGGATTCGCTAGATTCGGATGGCGAATTTCGCTATCGGGAAGGCGTTGGTCATTTCGTGCGGCATAAGAATGGACCGGCCGGAAAATGGGCGCAGCCAGTCAGCAGCGCGACCTATCCGGATGTCATCACCCGGCTTCGCTTGACTGAGTAGGCAAGCCTGAAAATGGGGTGCGGAGCTGATATATGGTCAGGGAAAGCCCCGTAAGTCATGCTTGCCGGATATGCTCTTCAGACACCTTGAGCTATGTGGCCGGGTATGAGGCATTGGCCCGGGTAACCTCGGATTCGAAGCCACAGCCGCCGGGAGGAACCCTAGTAGTCTGCAAAAATTGTGGTGCCACTCAGAAACTTCCAACGGATGCGTTCAAAAGAGAAATTGCCGACATTTATGAGAGCTATCAAATTTATTATCAGGCCGATGGAGCGGAGCAGCCGATCTTCGATTTAGCCAGCGGGAAAGGCGCCCCCAGATCCGAAAGGCTGATGGCCGCTTTGGCAAAAATGCTCCCGATTCCGCGGACTGGCCAGATGCTGGACTTCGGTTGCGGGACCGGGGCCGCACTGCGCAATTTCGCAAATCTTAGACCGGAATGGGAACTAAATGGCGCAGAGCTCAGTGCCGCGACCCTTCCGCTTCTAACGCAGATTAGAGGCTTCAATCGCCTGTACACCTGCGCGCCGAGGGAGATTTCGGAGAGCTTCGACATCATTACCATGATTCATTCGTTGGAGCACGTTTTGGAGCCAGTGCAAACGCTGAACGATCTGCGCGGTCGCCTCAGTCCGACGGGCCACCTTTTCGTCCAGGTTCCCGATTGCCGCCGCAATCCATATGATCTCGTCATCAGCGACCACCTGCTTCACTTTACCATAGATACTTTACGTTTTGCGGGCGAACGCGCGGGATTCCGCGCTGTGTTTGCCTCGGATTCTCTTTTGATCAAGGAACTCAGTTGGCTAGGCGCCGACGACCGCTCTTCAACGGCCGGCGCAATCGATGCCGCCGGCGAGCAGCAGCGTGTACAGCGCTACGTGGACTGGTTGGCGCGGCAGATTTCAACCGCTCAACGTCTAGCGCGGACGCGCCCGCAGTTTGGAATCTTCGGGACATCGATCTCAGGCACTTGGCTGTACGGAGCTCTCGGTGGTGGAGTATCGTTCTTTGTCGATGAAGACCCCCAGCGAATTGGACGAACGCACATGGGCTTGCCGATTCTAGCGCCTTCGGAAATCTCCGGTAGGGCAGACGTATTCGTGCCACTTATCCCGGAGGTCGCATCCGCGATCGTTCGTCGTCTCAGCGAGCTCGATGTGCGGTTTCACATACCGCCGCAAATTGCAGCGGCCGCGCCATCATTCGATCCTGCGGTGATATAATGTCGATCAATTGTGTCGTCGTCGACGCGGGGGCGCGCTATGGCTTACATCCGAGTTGGGCGCCGCTCCTCGGCCTCGCGGATTTCCACCTTTTCGAAATGGACGCGCGAGAGGCCGACCGCCTAAAGCGCAAGTATCAGTCCGAGCGCCGGATCAAAGTCTATCCGCTCGCTCTATACAGCAGCGACACGGTCCTCAGCTTCAGGGTCAGCGAGCACGAGGCGTTAAATTCGGTATTTGCAAGTAATGAAGCGTTGCTCAAGAAGAACGAATATATGGTGCACGAATTCACGGTGAACGAAGAGAGAAAGACGCAAGCGCGCTCGCTAGACTCATTATTTTCCGATCAGGAGGTTCATTTTTTGAAGCTGGACGTCGAGGGCGCGGAATATGAAGTTTTGAAGGGCGGTCGCCGGCTGCTAAGTTCCTCTGTCCTCGGAGTTCGCTCGGAGGTCGTGTTCGCCCCGATCTACATGGGCGCCCCGCTATTCGGCGATTTGCATAGTCTTCTCCTCGAGCATGGCTTCGAGTTGTTGAACTTCGATTACGCAGGCGGTGGCAACAAAACGGGCCGCTTCACAATGCCTGGCCGATACGGAAAGCTCCTGAGCACCGATGCGGTCTGGGTCATTGGCAACGATCGGTTGTTTAGCGCAAAAACAGAAAAACTGGCGCACGACGTCGTTCGCTTTGCACTATTTCTTATGAACAACGGAGCGACCGATCTGGCCGTGGACACGCTATCGCAGGCGGTCACCCGGCGCGGCGTTTCTCTTGAGACAATGATTGATGATCCGCTATGCGCCGAATTGCATAGGGAGATTCTGTTTCTTTTTAAAGCCCTGCTCGGTCTTCCCATGCTGCAGGAGGCTGACATTACCACAACCTACGAGACCCTGTTTCACCGAAAGTTTCCTCTTATGAATCGCTTCTACGAGACAGTAGGCTGATTAACGCGGGCCGTCGATTGATGGACGGCGCAGAGGCCGAGCGCAGACTACGCAACTGAAACGCAACCCCTTTCGGGCCTCGCGTTATTGAAAGTTCGCGCCGCCATTGATGCAAGGCTAATCAACCTCGCGTTGGACGCCAAGATGGCAGCAGCGGCCGCGGGAGCCCCCCTCCCCTGATGCGGTGGATGCGCTGGCCGTCTTATCAAATCAAAGCATTTCGATAGAGCGGGCACATCCGCCGAAATCGGCCATTTTCCTCGAATGGGCACATCGGCCGAAAAGCAAACTTCGAAAGACCGAACCGACTTGCGAAAGGCGAGACGACCAGAGCTGCAGCGTTCCTCCGCCGTATTAGCCTCTAAGCTTAGCGTGTTGTCAGCTTATTCCAGGCATTTTGCACGTCGATACAACTTCCTCGAATGAAGTATGCACGAAACCAGCCCGGTTTGGGTCGGGATAGCGCAGCTATCTTGGATTCTGTGTGTTGCGCCGGTATGATCGAAATTCCAAAAGGGAGACAGCGTGCGATGGCGACCGGTATCGTGAAGTGGTTCAACCCGACCAAGGGTTATGGGTTCATCCAGCCGCAAGGCGGTGGCAAGGACGTTTTCGTTCATATCTCGGCGGTAGAGAGGGCCGGTCTGTCGACCCTCAACGAGGGCCAGCAGGTCCAGTACGAAGAGGTTGCAAACAAGGGGAAGACCTCGGCGGAGAACCTCAAAGTGAAGTGAACTGCATGTGGATGCGCGTTCGGCGGCCTGCCGCCGAACGCGAGTAGCGAGGAAAGGCTTCAACATGGCCGGTGGTGATGACGACTATGGTGACGCGTTCAAGAAAGCGAAGCTTGAACACGACCAACAACTGAAAGCCCCCACAGAGGCAAAGCGTTTGGAGGCGGAAGCCGATGCAGATATCGCCATATTGAGCAACGTGGTGCTGCCCCAATTACAGGCTGCTGCTCAGAAATTGCGCCCGCTCGGCGGCGACGTAGAAATTCGGCAGTACGGCCGCACCGGAAAGACCCTACGGCCTGCGTCGGTTGCTTTCCGCATAACGGATCAGCAGGACCAGCAAGATCAGTCGGGCTATGGAAAGGGCCACCAAAGCCGCGCCTATTTGATTGTTCCGCGCGGCGGAATGGTCACGGTCACCCGCGGCGACGGTTTCGACGTGAAAGGCCAGCCGAAACAACCCACGAACGTAAGCGAAGAGATCGGTATCCAGCGACGCGATGACGTTACAATCGAGAATGTCAAAAAGCTAATCATGCGTGCGATTGAGGAATACCGCAACGATCGCGATCCCCCGGGCGCGCGGATAGCAACGATCACCTGAAATAACGCAAAAGCCGGCGTGGCAATAGTGAGGCGCTGGCTGACGCACGCGCTTGCTGCGGTGGCTAAGAATGGTGGGATAAAAACGCGCCGAAGCATTGAGAGGCGCCGGGGTCGTCTCGTGGACCCAAGACCGGAGTTGGCGATCGCTTCGGCTAAGCGATTTACGCGAGCTGATGCAGAACAATGCCCCTGTATGTGCAGCGGAATCTGAAAGTGCAAAGACCTCTATTGAATAACCCGCTTCGATGAGGCGGGCAGTGAGCGGCGTTCTTGGTCCGAAGCTGATGCGTTAATTCCGGCTTCCTGGTGGCGCACTGGCCGCCAACTGAGCGGCTCCGTAACGCAAATATGACGAAACGCTTTGCGGCGCGCGGTATAGTATGCGGCTTTGGGTTTGACTCACATCAAGACTTAAAAAATGTTGTCCTGCAAAATTTATCCAGACCCGTGGCGGAGATTGCGATGAGCGAGCCAGAGAAGTCTGCATTTCGAAAGAAGTTCGAAGGGCTTTCCGACCGTTTTCGCAATCCAAAGGATCGCAAAACCCAGATCAATATCTGGTACGTCGTGCTTGCTCTCCTGGGGGTTACGCTAGCACAGAGCTTCTACCAGGCAAGCAAGCAATACACGACGATACCCTATAGCCAGTTCCAGACGCTCCTCGATCAGGACAAGATCGACCAGGTCTGGATCGAGCAGAACACCATCCAAGGAACGCTCAAAGAGCCGGAGAAGGATGGGCTGAAGCAGTTTGTCACAACCCGGGTCACTCCCGACCTCGCGACCGTGCTCGATAAGCACCACGTCACCTATTCGGGCGAAATTCCAAGCACTTGGCTGACCGACATTCTGTCCTGGGTGTTGCCCGCGGTGATCTTCTTCGGGCTCTGGATGTTCGTCATCCGGCGCTTTGGCCAGGGCGCCGGCGGCCTCATGGCGATCGGCAAAAGCCGCGCCAAAATCTACGTCGAGAACGACACCAAAGTGACTTTCGCCGACGTCGCCGGCGTAGAGGAAGCGAAGCTGGAGCTGAAGGAGGTCGTCGACTTCCTGAAGGACCCAAAAGGCTATGGCCGGCTTGGAGCACATGTTCCCAAGGGGGTACTTCTGATCGGCCCGCCGGGCACCGGCAAGACGCTCTTGGCTCGCGCGGTCGCGGGCGAAGCGGGCGTCAAGTTCTTTTCGATTTCCGGCTCCGAGTTCGTCGAGATGTTCGTCGGCGTCGGCGCCGCACGGGTGCGCGACTTGTTCGAGCAGGCACGCAAGGAGGCCCCAGCAATCATCTTCATTGACGAACTCGACGCGCTGGGCGGCGCCCGCGGCGCCTTTGCGTATGGCGGCAATTCCGAAAAGGAGCAAACGCTCAATCAGCTGCTGGTCGAGCTCGACGGTTTCGATCCTACGGTCGGCGTCATCCTGCTGGCGGCGACCAACCGGCCGGAGATGCTGGACCCCGCGCTCTTGCGCGCCGGTCGCTTCGACCGTCAGGTTCTGGTCGACCGCCCTGACAAGAAGGATCGTATCGCGATTTTGAATGTTCACCTGAAAAAAGCTGTGTTGGCGACCGATGTCGATCCCGAGCAGATCGCCGAATTGACGCCGGGCTTCACCGGCGCCGACCTTGCCAATCTGGTCAACGAGGCGGCGCTCCTTGCGACGCGGCGCGGCGCAGACAGCGTGCATCTGACCGATTTCACCAATGCAGTGGAACGGATCGTTGCCGGCCTGGAGAAGAAGAACCGGCTCCTCATTCCGAAGGAGCGCCGCATCGTCGCCTTTCACGAATTAGGCCACGCGATCGTGGCCATGTCGCTGCCCGGACAGGACCCGGTTCACAAGATTTCAATCATCCCGCGCGGCATCGGCGCGCTTGGCTACACGATCCAGCGGCCGACCGAAGATCGCTTCCTGATGACGAAGGAAGAGCTGGAAAACCGCATGGCGGTGCTGCTCGGCGGCCGCGCTGCCGAATACATCTTTTTCCACCATCTTTCGACCGGTGCCGCGGACGACCTCGTGAAGGCCACCGATACCGCACGCAGCATGGTGCTGCGCTATGGCATGGACAAAGACCTCGGGCATGTCGCCTACGAGCGCGAACGCCCGCCCATGCTTGGCACGCCGGTGCCGCAAGGCTGGCATGCGCGGGAATTCAGCGACGAGACGGAGCGGCTCATGGACCATGCGGTCCGCGATTTGGTCGGACACGCCTTCGACCGGGCAATCGAGATTCTCAACGCGCATCGGGTGGTGCACGAGAAGACCGCACAATTGCTGCTGCAGCAAGAGACACTTGAAGAGAAGGATATCGCCGCCTTGCGCGTACAGATCGTCCCGGCGGGGGTCGCGAACCGAGGCGATGCCGCAAAGGTCATGCCGTAGGGGGTTCGAGCAATTCAAGCCGCACGCGCGTTACGAGATCGGCGATATGTGGCTCGTTCCGTCTCCGCGGCCGCTCGGCAGCGACGGGTATCCTGGCGGCAAGCCGCCCAGGCTGCCCCATGATTGCGACGATTTCATCGGACAGATAGACGGCCTCATCGATGGAATGCGTCACGAACAGGACGGTCTTCTGCGTTGCGTCGTGAATGCGCGCAAGCTCATCCTGCAAGCCCTCGCGCGTGATCGCATCGAGCGCGGCAAAGGGCTCGTCCATGAGCAGAATATCGGGGTCAACTGCGAGCGCACGCGCCAGCGCAACGCGTTGTCGCTGACCACCGGAAAGCTCGTGCGGATATCGCTCATCAAATCTGGACAATCCGACCAGCGCGAGCGAACTCGCGGCTCTGTCCTGCCGTTCCGATGCGTTGAGCTGACCATGCTCCAATCCGAACTCGACGTTGCGTCTGACTGTGCGCCACGGCAACAGCCGCGCATCCTGAAACACAAGCGCTACTGGCAGCGGCTTGTTGCTGAGCTGTGTCTCGATCGTGACTTTCCCCGTCGTCGGCGCCAGCAAACCGGCGACAACGCGCAGCAAGCTCGATTTGCCCACGCCGGAGGGCCCCAGAATGGCGACAAATCGGCCCGCGGGCACGTCGAGGTTCAAATCGCGCAAGACCTCCGTGGATGATCCGTCGCGCTCGAAGGTAAGCCCGATATGTTCGAGCTTGATTATAGCTTCCATCGGAGCAACCGGGACTGAATGGCCACAAAGAGCGTATCGAGAATCCCGTAGAGCGCCGCCATCGTCGCCATGTAGATCACAACAATGTCGCTCGCGAGCAGGTTCGAGGCCTGCATCATGCGCTGACCAAGGCCGGGCACGCCGAAGATTTCCGCCGCCACCACCGCCATCCAGGCCTGCCCAAGCGCGGTCCGCAAGCCCGCGAGAATGCCCGGCGCGGAAGCTGGCAGAATGACTTTGACGAGCTTCTGGTCTGCCCGGCGAAAGCCAAAAGCATCGGCAAGTTCGATCAGATCACGGTCGACCGCGCGCACCGCGCCCAGCGCCGCAAAATAGGAAATCCAGAAAACGCCGACGCCAATGATGAAGATCGCCGCCTCCGGATCAATGCCAAACCACAGGATCGCGAAAGGGACCCATGCAAGACCCGGGATCGGCCGCAGCACCCGCACGACCCACGCCAGCGTTGTCTCGAGAGTGACCGACATGCCGGTTGCTACGCCGAGCGAAACCCCGAGCAGGCAGCCAAGAAAAAGGCCGGCGAGATAATGCTGCAAACTGATTACAAGAGACGAGAACCAGACACCGGAATTGAGTTCGCGCAGGAACGCGCGTGGCAGCACGCTCGGTGGCGGCAACACCGATGGCGAGACGAACCCGAGCGTCGGGGCCGCCTGCCAAACCGCCAGAAAGATCAGAAACCCCAGAGCGGCGAGCGCGACCCGCTGCGTGCGTTTCACCTCAAGAGCCGCTCGGCTTCAAATCGCCGCCTCAGTTGCCTGCCAAAGCTCGATCATATACCGAGACGGCAAACAATCCATCGAGCGAAATGGGCTTATCAAGCGCCCCAAGCTTGACTTGGTAGTCCTGCAGTTTGGCGGTTGACTCGATGATGCGGCGCGGGTCGGACGTGAATCGCGTCTGTGGAGACTTGATGGCTTCGAGCAGGATGTCTTCCGGCACGAGCCCCTTTCCGAAAGCGGCGCTGACGAACGGAGCGGCGTGTATGGGATCATCGTGCAACAGCGCAGTCGCCTTCACGACCACGCGAACCAGGCTGTCGACCGCTTTCGGATTCTTGTCGGCAAACGAACCGAGCACCGCGACCACTACGCCGGGAAAATTAGGGAACATCTCGGCGCCCGTGGCAATCAGCTTGATCGCCGGATTCCGCTTCCGCACGATCGTCAGTGCAGGTTCACGAATCGAACCGCCCTCCACCACGCCGGTGAGAATTGCGCGCTGGGTTGCATCGATGCCCATTTCCACGATTTCAACGTCGGCCTTGTCCGCTTTGACAACTTCCCAGAGCCAGTAGTTCAAAGTCGTATACGGCCCGGAACCGATCGGCTGGGTAGCGAGCTTCGCCTTGCGACCCGTCTTCTCTCGAAAAGCTCTGAATGCCTGCGCCGCCGTTCGCCCTTCGAAATATGGCGCGAACTGTGCACTCGCGGCAAATCCCAATTCTTCGACGACGGTCGCCGCGACGACGCGCACGTCGATGCCCTTGGAGCGAGCCACCAAGAGCGGAGCAAGACCGGCAACATAAACGTCCAGGGTTCCTGAAGACAGCGCCTGAATCATATTCGGCCCGGAGTCGAATTCGGCCATTTTGAGCGGTATACCGGCCTGCGCTGTCCAGCCCTCGCCTTCGGCGACAAAAATCTGCGCGACTCCCATAACCGGGATATAGCCGACCCGCAATTGTTGAGCTGACGCCGCAGAATTAGAAGCCGCAAGGCACGCGGCAACAAAAATCGACCAAAAGATGCGCATGAGTGTCTCTAAGTTCGTGTTTCGCGGCGCACAATCTATGTGCTCGGCCTCTTTTGTCCAGCGAACCGCTTTCTTATTGGAACACCACAATGATCTATTCCTTCTCCCGGTCCGCTCCCGCTGAGCCTATTACTCTTCCGAATTAACCTTTGCAAACTTCAGATCGCCTCAAGTCCGAGGAATGGACATCGCGAGTCGGATCAATTCCGACTCAAGTGAGCAGAAGAAGCGTGAATGATCGGCGCTTTGGAAGCGGGCCGCCTTGGCTATTGGCCGGAGAACAATCGATATTGCTCGGACCGCAAGCCAACAAGTTGGCCGACGCGCCATTGTTGGTTGCGCAGTGCAACCACTTCGACGATCGTCTCCGATCCTTCGCGCCCCAGTGCACTTCGTCGATGACCGAGCGATCGAGGATGTCGGGAATGAAGCGAGCGCCAATCCCCTGAATTTCGTGTGGTCCCGGCTTGCAGGGCGCGCTCCGGAACGGCGTAGCACATCGTTTCGCGGCGCCCCTATCCCGCCACCGGCGCCGCGACGACGGCCGCTTGGGCCATGTCGATCGATGTATCGGCGCCGCCGCTCGCTTCAACGAGGACAAACGGTGCCGGGGCCACGCGATTACGCCCGTCCGCTTTGGCGCGGTAGAGCGCGCGATCGGAGGTGACGAGCAACGCCGACAAGGTCCGGTTTGCCTCTGTCGCCATGGCCACGCCGGCGCTGACGGTGGCGTTGATCGCCGATCCCGTAAACGGCGTCCGGGCGAATTCGCTGCGCACGCGTTCGGCCATGCGCAGCGCCTCGGCCATCGGGGTATCGGTCAACAACAAGGCGAATTCCTCGCCGCCGACGCGGGCAAACAGATCGCCCGGCCGCATCGCTGCGGTGACCGGATCGGAGAAGCCCCGCAGCACGCGGTCGCCGGTTTGATGGCCGCCGGTATCGTTGACTTCCTTGAAGCGATCCAGGTCGAACAGGAGAAGCGCGGCGGGCCGGCGATCGGCAATCGTTCGCTCGAGCAATGGGCTGCCGAACTCGAAAAAGGCGCGGCGATTGGCAATTCCAGTCAGCGAGTCGGTGAGCGCCGCCTTCCTCTGCGCAAGCTCGGCCCTCTCCTTGGCCATGCTCATGCGCAGGAACGCCAGGCAATAGCTGACGAACAGCGCCTCGAACGCCATGATGCAGATGCAAACGCTGTGTAGCTGCTCGGACGGCGATCGAAGGGCCATGATGCCGCAGAGCGGCGCGCGCGCCAGCATGAAACCTGCGTGGACGACCAGGAGCGCCGCCGTCGGCCAGCGCGACATCAGCTCGAGATCGCGCCCATTCCACACTTCACGCGCGGCGAGGAGCAGATACCCAGCGCAAATCGCCGATGACAGCACGATGCGCACTGGCGTCGACGGAATAGAGTCGCTGAACTGGCAGGCGACAAGCCAGATCGCGGCGCCGGTGAAGGTAAACGGGAGGTTGATGGGCCGACCCTCGAAGCTGCGCGCCCCACTCCAAAGCACGCCATAGGCCGAGCAAATAAGCACGTTGGCGAGGCCGACCGACAAGAGATCGGGCAATATTCTGCCCGAGGCCACCAGCCCCACGCCCGCGGACCCAATTAGGTAACTGAGGCCCCACAGCGCCAGGGCCGGTTCGCTGCGGTTCTGCATCCATGAGAACAGCAGCAGCAAGCCGCCGGTGAAGGAAACAAACACCGCTACCGCGCACAGCGTCGGCAGATCAAGGAAACCAAAATTTAACGTTGGCACCGCGTATCCCCACGCCCCCATCAGTCGCGAGCAGGTATGCGCATTTTTACGCAGTAATTTTAGCAATCCGCTTGCGTTATTTCGTAAAATTCGAAGTATTATGTTTGAAGCTCGGCTTTGCGCCCTCACTGAAAGTGCGAGAGCGTGCGATCCATGGCCCACTTGAGGGCTGCTTCGACGAGCCAGCCGAACACCACGACTGCGGCAAAACCAATCGAGGCCCAAGTCGCCAGCTTCGAGCGTGAGAGTTCGAGGGCCGCCACGGTCGGCCGTATCATTTCAACCGAGGCTGCATGCCGATCGAGCTTCTCGGCAAGATCGCGCAGAACTGCATTGTTGTCGGCGTGCCGCCGCTCTTGCAACTTCCGGTTCTCTTCCATGCGGCGCTGGATGTCAGCCACACTGGCGCGGAGTCTCCCTATGGCCTCGCTGATCTCATCGAGCTTGCCGGACATCACAGGTCCTTAGGTTCAATTTGTCTGCAATGTTGGAGCCCGCGCTCCGGCGTTACGCGTCCGTACGCGCCGCCAAATATTTGGCCACATCGACGACATAGCCGGCGATGGCATGGCAGGCGAACGGATCGCGCTGCGCGACTCCGATCGCGATCAGCGGGTCGCGCGCGTCCAGGAATTGCAGGAACGGCGGCACATCGAACGGCACGAGCGGTACTGGATCGTTGCCGCGGCGGTATTGCCGGACGACGATCGGCTGCAGCGCGGCGACGAATTTGGCCATGCCGTAGCGCGGTGCGCCGAAGGTAACGATGGCATCCAGCGATTTTCCGGAGCAGGCCAGGAGCGCGCCAACGCCAAGCGCGAGCGCGCCGCCGAGGCTGTGGTCGGTGAGGTAGCACCTATTGTTGCCGACAGCCGCCGAGATTGCAGCGACGACGCTCCCCGCGCCATCGAGAAAACCGGCATGACAGAGCCCGAGCTGTGGATCTTCGCGGTCCATAACGGGCGCACAGATGAAGTCTCGCGCCCAGTCCTCCGCGGTCACTGAACCGCGGAACGCCACCACCATCCCACCCGCCACCGTCGAGATGCGCACGTCGGTGCCGGTCGCCGGCACGGGAGCGTGGGCGGCTCGTCATAGGTCGCGGCGCAGCATTGCGCGAATGTCAGGTCGGATATCATCGCGGCCTCGGATACGGGCGACGCCCATCAGAGCTTGGGCAGTGCGAGGAATGCGGCGACCGCCGCGGGCAAGCCGCTGAGCGCGGCAGCGGCACCAACCGGATTGGCAATGACGCCAACCGAGACGCCCAACGTCACCAGCGTATTCTGCACGTCGAGGACGAGCGGCGCGCAGGCCGTATTCAATCCGGCGAGCGGACCGGTCGGCGACTGAATGTTGGCGAGATAGGCTTTGGCGTCGCGCGCCTTCTGCAGCGCTTGGAACGCGCCGGCACCGCTCGGCAATGGATTTTGCACTTGCGATTGCACGAACGGGATCAGCGCCGCGTAGCAATTCGCCGCGACTGTGTCGGGTGGCGTCTGCGCCTGGGCGTCGGCAAGAGCGGCCTGCAGGTCGGCCACCGTAAATTTCTGCAAGACAACAAGCGGGTTTTGCTGCGCCTGGGCCACCGTGGGCTTGCTGCTGACCACTGCCTTGGGCTGTGGGGTCGCAGCCTTGTTGGCCGCCATTGCCGGCACGACGAACAGGCATCCGGCCATGACGCACAAGGCCGCGATGGCGACGGCCTGGCCGCGATCCGTCGCGGCGGCGGCCCCGGCGCCGTTCACCGCTCTTTTCACTTCCGGCAGAAAGATAGCGATCAGGCCGCCGAGACCCATGCCGACCTCGGAAATGTCTTTCACCGCGTCGGGCACATTGTGAAGGCCGAGCATGCCGAGCAGCACGGCAAGCCCCGCATAGGTCGACGGTTCGCGCAGCCGCGCCCCGATCCAGGAAACGTCCCGCTCGACCGTGGCTTTGTCGATTGCGGACGCAGTGTTCGCATTTTGAGTCATGATGGTCTCCTCATTGCAGTGAGAGCAGTCGCCAAGTGAAGTTTGAAGTGAAGTTTGATTGTTCAGAAGAAGCCGAAATCGCCGCGCCGCGGCCGGTACTGGCCGAGCGGCTCGACGGTGACACGGGCCAGCCCCGAGAAGCCGAGCGCGCGTGCCGCCGCTGGCGTTAGGTCGATGATCCGCCCACGCACGAATGGCCCGCGATCGTTGATGCGCACGAGAATGGAGCGGCCGGCACTCGTTGTGACGCGCACCAGCGTCCCGAACGGCAACGTGCGATGCGCCGCCGTCATCGCGCGCGGATCAAAATGCTCGCCGTCGGCGGTCAACCGCCCATAGCTGTAGACCGACGCGATTCCGCTTTCGGCCCGCGCTGGGCTTATCGCGAGCCCAAGCGCGAGCGCGACGATCGCGCCCCTCATGCGGAGACCGGGGGTGCTGGCGCGAACGGCACGAAGTCGCCGAAATCGCCGTTGGCATCGTCGGGGTCGCAATCAATGCCGACGAGAGTCGCAGGCACGTGTTGACGCAGTACCCATTTGTTCGATGAAAAATAAGCCCGCGAACCGGACCAGCCGAGCGAACAGGACAGCCACGGGAAATCCGCAAGCCGCGCTGCCATGACAGCTTCGCAGACGGCGCCCGAGCCGTACACGCCGCAGCGCAGATTAGGCGCGAGCGATTTGAATGCCGCATCGATCGAAGCGAAATAGGGCAGCACCAGTTTTTTGATCTGAGCCGCGCCCGCGTCGACGTCTACGGCGAAATAGACGGCGGCGTTGTCGGGCGCACCGACGGTTGCGGCATAGCGCGCGCACCATTCACCGTCGCGCTCGCCTGCGCCCGCCGAGATCGCGCCGTGGGCAAAGTCGCCCCAGCCTTCGCAAACAAGCGCGAGGCGCAATTCCGCCGCGGCGATCGCATGCGCCTCCGGTGGCTTGATGCATTTCTCGCCGGACGGATCGATCGGCGACAGATAGCGGATGATGGTCTTGACGCCGGCCGCCTTCAGCGCGGTGAGATGCGGCGTAGTGTCGACGTTGGTGTCGAGGATCGAGGTCATCGTTTGCTCCAGTGAGAAGATTGGCCTCTCCCCGTTGGGGAGAGGCCGCGGGCGGTTCAGCGCAGGCGGTCGAGGGGGATCGTCAATGCGAGAAGCGAAAGCGACGAAGCAGTCCGGAACGGCGTCGCGGTCTGGATTGCTTCGCGGAGCCTGTCATCGGACGGCGCGACTTCGCGCGGGTCCGTTGGCGCGCAGTGACGACGCGACGCTGTCTTGAGCTAACTTCCAGCTCCGGGAATAAAACAGCGGATCTGCGTGGCGCCGGCGGCGTCCTTGCAGGGCCACACCATGGCCGGCCCGAACCGGTTCGGCTCCTTCACCACCGCGGCGTCGGGAACGACGATCCATTCGCCATTGAGCCGCACGCGGTAGTGCACGCTGCCGTCGGCATCGCGCTGCGTATCCCAGTCGACATCCTCGACCTTGCTGCCGTCGACGAACGAGCAGCAAAGTCCCTTCCCGCTCGCGAGCTGATCGAACCAAGCGTGCAGCGCCGGATCGCTGGCCTCGTAACGGCCATCATCGCGAGCATGCGCGGCGCGCGGAAGAACGAAGGAAAGCACGCCCCACTGCAACCCAAGAAAAACGCAGAGAATCGCGCGCTTCCGACTGATCGTCATGCTGGGCATCTTCATGCGGCGCATCGCTTAGAGCTCCGCGCTCAACGCCATATCGAATCTGACGTTAAAGCCGCCGGTCGAGCTGATCGTGGCCTCAAGCGGAATGGCAACGGAGTTCGCCGACCCGTCAACGGCGAGACCGCTGCAATTGCCATAGGACTGATTTGCAAACGTCACTGACGGCGCCGCACGCATCACCGTCGGCAATGGATAATTGCCGATGAAAGCCGCTCCGCTCGTTTGATAGCCAGCAAAGGCGAGATTGGCCGTCCCGCCACTCGGAACGTTGGCGCTGTTGAAATAATACCGCAGGCAGAACGGCATCTCCGCGAAGATCGGCCGCAGCTCCGGCGGCGGCGGGCTCGAATTCGTCCCGCCCGCCGTCGCGCCCGGCGTCACCCGAATGTCGAGCTCGGTGATGGTGATATAGTCCGACGACGAGCCGAAATTGTTGCCGAAGTCGAAGTCGATCTCGAGGCCGTTGCCGGACGAGCTCGAGGAGGTGAAGCTGTAGGCGATCTGTGTCCAGGCGGAATTCGCGCAGGCCTGCAGGCTCACGGCGTTCACGTCGGTCGTCGGGCTCGTCCAGTTGTCCTGCGAACCGGCGTGCTTGACCGTGAGCTTCGGCGTGATCGAGCCGCCGGTGTTGTTGTAGACCTGCGCCTGGATGGTAACGATCTGCCCGGCGAGCGGCGCCGCGATGTAGCTCTCGATGCGCTGCCGGACGATGACGTCGGTCACTGACGAGGCGCCGAGCACCTTAAGGGCATAGAGCGATAGCGCGCCGGTGCGATTGTTGCTCACCTGCGAGCAGGTGACGCTGGCGCCGGTCGGCAGCACAATCCAGCCGTCCGCGGTGTAGCTGCCCGACGTGGTGGCGGTGAGCGAGGACGTGCCCCGCTGCCACACGTCCATGGTGCCGTTGCGGAACTTGTTGACCAGTCCGCCGGGGCCACCGAATGACACCGTCGTTCCTGAGGTCGAAACATTTGTGCCGTCGGTCGCGGCGATCGACAAGGCCCCGGTCAACGAATTGAGTGACGAGACTCCACCACTGCTGCCGCCGCCTGGCTGATCGATGATCGTCCACTTGCCGGAGCCGTTCGATTCGACGGCAAGGTAGCCGTAAGCGGCTTTGATGACGGCGGTCGAGGCGCCATCGATTGCGTCGGTGCCGTTGGCACTGAGCGTGATCGTAAGCGTCGTTGAGCACGATCCGGATTCATCCACCACCAGAAAACGGGTACCGGTCGGATAGGACGACGACGCCGGCAACGACACGGTGCGCGCGGCCGTAATTGCCGTGTAGGCGACGGTGCGGTCGGTGGTGAGCGCCGTATAATTCGCGTCCGACACGGCCGTACGGGTATTGGTCAGCACCTCCGCGAGCTTCGCCGCCGGCCACCCTCCCGCCGTCGAGCCATCCTGCACGACAACGCGATTGTTGGTGGTGTCGATGACCATTTCGCCGGCCGCGCCGGTGAAAGAAGCAACCTGAGTGGACGTCCCGCGTCGGTATTGGACTTGAACTGCAGTTGTCATTTGGTCTCCAAGACGGAAGTGAAAAGTCGAAATTCGAAATCAGAAGCCGACCGGCTTCCGATTTCGATTTCGACTCCTGATTTTCGATGTCTGATCTTTGCCTATGCCGGGCCGAGGTCGGCATCGACGTCGGCCGTCAACGTGAAAGGCGTGCCGTAATCGTCCTGCGGACCTACCGCGCCGGTGACCGATCCCATGTCCATAGGGGCTCCGGTGGTCCAAGAGCGCGCGACCGGATGATCATAGGCGGCGCCGGTCGGGGTAAACGTATAGGCAGTGCAGGCCGAAAGCGCCTCGACGCCGCCGCCAAACACGTTGAACGACTGGAGCTTGATGTAGAGCGTGCTGCCGGCGTACTGGGCCGGTAGATCGTACTTGAAAATCGCATTATCGAGCCGCGCGAACGGCGCCGCCGACGAATGCGCCGCAATCGTGCTGCCGTAAAGCCCGCGATAGGGCGTGGTCAGGGCGTAGTTGATTGTGGATGTCAGCGTCGCGGTCTCATATGACATCAGCTCCGAATCAACGACGCACAAGTTGCTGCCGCTCGCGGCGTCGGCCGCGCTGCCGCTCGCAAGCGCACCGCCGCTCTCGGCAAGATTGACCGCAAGCGTGTCCGCGGTGTCTGGGTTTGTGCCGCCGAACAAGGCCAGCGCAGAAGTCAGCACGCCCTGACGCGCCGGCGCATTGATGGTGCCGATCTGGCTGTACGAGCTGCCATCGAGCGACAGCCAGACGTAGCAGCCGCCCCAATTCGGATCGGCGACGCCACCCGAGCCGCCGGATGCTGCGATCCAGACCTGCGGGTTCGATCCGACCAGAGCCGACGGCGGCTCGAAAATGATCGGCGCGTTCACCGGGTCCGCAGCCACGTTCCGATTGATCGGATTATTGGTGACCGGCTGCGTCGGGTAGAGCGTTGCCGTGGCCACGCCGAGCGGGAACTCCTCGGCGGTGACGCTGAGAAAGCCGTTGTCGTCCTCCTCGATTTCGGTAATCCGGATCGCCGCGTTGGACAGCCCGAGAATGGAATCCGTCACCGAGACGAGATCCATCGGATCGAGCAGGCAATATTCCCAGGAAAGGCGAAATTTGTAGGTGTTGCGAATATACACCGCCCGCTGGAGCATCAGTTGCCCCATCAAGGACGCCATGTTCTCGTCGCAGACTTCGTGCGCCGTGACCGTTGGCGCGATGCGCATGCCGTAAAGCTCGATCGCGTTCTGATCGCGCGCCTCCACCGTGGTCAGATTGTACTGATTGTCGCGCTCGGAAATTTCGAGCCGCCAGACATTATAAGCCTCGAACGGATCGGAGCGCGAGACCTGCAGCGGGTCCTCGTTGTTCTCCACCTTGAAGTCATCATCGCCGAGATTATAGATCGGCGTGACGTTGGGCGTGAACGTAATACCGTTCCCGGTGATCGAGTTGTCGCCGTAGGGAATTAATCGCAAAAGACCGCCCGACCATACCGCTGCCGTATTGGTAAGCTGCAGCCAGCGCTGCAAGATGCTCGAGGCCAGCTCCTTATCGACGAGCGCCGGGCTGAGCGCCAAGCCGAGCGACCGGCAATACGTCTGGTACGAGGCATCGTTGCCGCCCGGTGCACTGTAGAGCGTCGTCGCATCGATGCTGGCGCTGGGAAAGCCGACGCCGAACTGCGCGCTGGTGAGAAAGTCGGAAACGATCAGCGCCGGATCGGCATCGACAAAGCCGTAGTTGGTGCCGGTCCCGGCAGATGTGTAGTAGCCGGCATTGAGCACGTATTGCAGCTGGCTGTGGCCGGTGCCGAAGCGCAAACCCGCGACCTCGAAATTGTGGTTGTCGAGGGTCGCACTGTCCCCCAGGCTGTAATTGGCCGCGCACACATAGGCGGTCCCCTCGTAGCCGAGCGCTTGCGAAGGGTCCGTGGAGGTGACGTAGCTCCATGGCGTCTGCGGCGTGGTGCCGGCGAACAACGTGAACCCGGTCTCGGCGAACGTGTAGAAGCTTTGGCCCTTCCAAACGAGGCCAATGGTATCGATCGGGCCTTCGCACAGCGCCAGGATGATGGAGGCCGAGTAGGTATAATCGTTTGAGCCTGAGGCGAACAAACTGCCCTTGCCGCCCGAAGTACCGCCATAAGTCTGGAAGTCATCGTACCAAACGAGATTAGGCGCGAGCTTGTTGGCTCCCCACACAATCGGGATGGGCAGCGTGTTGACGGCAGTCTGGATTTGCAGGCCGGTATAGTCCGGCGCGATCGACGACTGCCCGCCGCCAAACAGATTCCGCAGCCCGCTCATGGGTGTTTGGCCCAGATGCTGAAAAAGCGCGGCTTGCGCGCCGGATCGGACAGCGGACTGTCGTGATCCACCTCTTCCTCGATGACGCGCCGCGCGGAAAAATAGGCGTGCACGATGGCAAGCGGCTTGGCGTTGGTCACGATGCCGCCATGGGAGTAGCAGCGGCCAAAGCGCAGCACCATCAGATCGCCGGGCTGCGGCACAACCACCTCGTTGGCGTGATCGAAGATGAAGCCGAGGTAGCGCTCCTCGCTGCGATGCAAGTGCCAATCGGCCGGGTAAGGCCGCGGCTCCAATGGCGGGCACAGTCCCGTAGCCACGAAGACCCGCACCAGCAGCATGCCGCAATCGACTCCGGCGCCCTTGATGTCGGCGCAATTGTGATACGGCGTACCGATCCAGGAGCGCGCCTCGGCCACGACTGCCGCACGTTGCGCGCTTTCGCCATCTGCCATCGCGATGATCCAAATTTTCCGGAGAGTCTTCGTGCTACCGCCTCACACCGCCATCTGCGGCGCCGGCACGTAGATGAACGACCAGCGCTCGGGTACGCGCCGCGGCCGCAATACGAGTGGCAGCGGCGACGCGCTTGTGGCGCCAAGGATACCGGCACGTTCGCCGCGCAATTCCGCGCGTGCGGCTTTGTCGGCGCGCTCGCTGAGCGATGCAACGCCATCCTCCGAATCCTCAATTGGTCCGTCCGAATCAAGGAGTGTTTCGTTGGCCATCATCATCTCCTTCCCGCAGCGGGGTTGCATACATGCGTACGCGTGACGACGCCGTGTTTCGCAGAGCCGCGGGTTCGCCGGCCGGCACTAAAGAGAGTTTGTTTTTTCCGGAGGTCCGCCGTAGGCCCAAATAGGCCCGCTGCATGTGGCACGGACAGTAGGGAATGCCGCGCTCAACAGCTGCACCCGCGGCGCCGCAGAAACGGAATCTCGCCGTTCCCGGATTTCCAAGCGGGAACCGGCAAGAATCATTGGTTAGTTCCAGCAATAGTTTGCCGCACGCTTTTGCCTTTGCATGAGGGGTCCCAGATTGATCGCCTCGTTTTCCGCGGCGGCGCGCGGGTGACGCCGGCAAATCATGGGAAGAGCCCTCGTCCAAGGCCTCAGGCTTCGGCACGGCCCTGTTGGATTTGTGCTTTGTTGGCGGCGCGACGACGCCGGAAACCCCCAGTCGCAGGCGATGGACCTTTCCGAGCACCGCAGCTCGCGTACAGCCCAATTGCGGGGCAATCGCACTTGCCGGTGCGCCTTCGGCCCACAGTTTCCGGAGCAGTGCGACACGCTCGTGAGTCCATGAATACTGTCCGCCGCGCATAGCCTCTCCCTTGCGCGGGACCGGCCGGTCTACCGCGTTGGACGGTCGCAGTTATAAGGACGCCTGCTATCTTCCATAATCAAATATGTAACTTCTGTCAAGACATTTGTCTCCGCTTTGGACACTAGAAGCCGGAAACCGAATCCGTGACAATGGCTTATGGCGCGAAAAGTTCGTCCGACCCGGCAACACACCGGCCTGTTTTATGCGCGCGAAGCGCGCGGCATGAGCCGCTCTGAGCTTGTCAGACTCTCGGGAGTTTCCAAGCAACAGTTTTCGCGGCTTGAGAATGGCTTGGTCAGGCTGCGGCTCGACCACTTGAAACCGTTCGCCAACGCACTCAATTACACGCCGGAACAGATTCTGCTGTGGGGGCGATACCCCGGCACCACCGGTCACGGCGAATCAAGCGACATGGCGCGCGACGGGTCGGACCTCGACCCGCTGCGCGGCCCCTCTGGCAACCAAGTGCCGGAACTCGACCCGCGCGCCGGGATGATCGGCGGCGTGCCGCCACGCGAAGTCCGCAAGGACGGGCACCACACAGATCCAGTAAAATCAGAGGGTTGGGTGTTTCCGGCAAGCTTCGTGCGAGAGCAATTGCACGCCGCCCCGGCGCAGCTTTTGGTAGTTGGCGCGACGGGAGACAGCATGTCGCCGACGATTGGCGCCGGCGACCGCGTGATCGTCGATACTGCGCATCGGACACCGTCGCCCGACGGGCTCTACGCCCTCCGCGATTCGATCGGCGGCGTTGTGATCAAGCGCTTGCAGTTGGTTCGCTCATCGCGCCCGACCAGGGTGAAGATCATTTCCGACAACGCCAATCATGCGACCGAAGAAATCCCGGTCAGCGACCTGGAAATCGTCGGCAAGGTGCTCTGCGGCCTGAAGCTGTATTGATCGCCGGCGCCGGCTGACCGCCGCCGGCCCAGGCGGCTTGCCTTTTAATCGACAGCTTTGTCCTCCCCGCGCAATCCTGCGGCCGCAACAGCTATTGCCGATTCCGTGACCTCCTTGACAATTGTCTCATCACCAGATACGATAATCACCGTCCCATAATTCGCAACGAACTGGGCACCCGATGCCTTACCGGCCACGCAATCAGCGTGACCTTGAACGCGCGCGCCGCGCTGCCGACGCGGCACGAGCGCACGGCCGGTCGGAGATGGACGTAGCCCTGGCGCAGATCGGCGCGGCGTTCGACCGCACCTCCGCTCTCAATGGATTCAAGCTCAGGGTCGAACGGCTTCTCCAGCTCGGCGCCCGTGACCCTGCAGTCCGCGCACGTTTTGGCGCCCGCGCGGAGCTGCTGCGCGGCCGCAGCCTCGGCGCAGCCGTTGCACTTGTCGAGCGCTGGTGGCTCGACGAACGCAAGGCTTTTCAGATCGCAAGCGCCCTGGGCGGCGGCAACCGGCTGTCGCTGGAAGTGCTGTCCGAGCTTCGCCTCGTTCTCCGGCTGATGCGATTCAAACGGACGCAGGCGGAATTTTCCCGCATCATCACGGAGCTTTGCAATGAGCCTACTGCTGAAGCGGCGGAGTGAAAGCGCCGTGCCGAATTATGACTGGCCCGGACCGGTGACGCGGATATGAAGCTCGCGCAATTGCTTGGGCGTGACTTCCGAAGGCGCACCCATCATCAAATCTTCGGCGCGCTGGTTCATCGGGAACAGAACGACTTCGCGCAGGTTCTCTTCGCCGCACAGCAGCATAACGATGCGATCAATGCCGGGCGCGATGCCGCCGTGCGGCGGCGCGCCAAGGGACAGCGCGTGCAGCATGCCGCCGAACTTCTCTTCCAGGACGCTTTCGTCGTAGCCGGCGATAGCGAAGGCTTTCTTCATCACATCCGGGCGGTGATTGCGGATGGCGCCGGAGGACAACTCGACGCCGTTGCAGACGATGTCGTATTGGATCGCCTTCAGGCTGAGAATCTTGTCGCGATCCGCGGGATCGAGCGCGAGAAACTCCTCAACGGGCAGATTCGGCATCGAGAACGGGTTGTGAGAGAAATCGATTTTCTTCTCCTCCTCGTTCCATTCGTACATGGGAAAATCGACGATCCAGCACAGCTCGAAACGATCCTTTTGCACCAGACCAAGTTCTTCACCGATTTTCGTGCGCGCCGCGCCAGCGAATTTTGTGAAATTCTGCGGCTCGCCGGCGACGAAGAACACCGCATCGCTGGCCTTGATGCCGAGTTGCTTACGCAATTGCTCGGTTCGCTCCGGACCAAGATTGTTGGCAACAGGGCCTTTGCCAACAGCGCGTTGTGGGTCCAGCTCCTGATAAGCAACGTCCCGTGTTTCTTTGCCGCTTATAGCTTCCACCTCAGTGCCGTGGACCGTATCGACGTGCCTATCAAACATTATGTAACCGAGGCCCGGCTGTCCCTCCCCTTGCGCCCAGGAATTCATGCGGTCGCAGAAAGCGCGCGAGCCGCCGCCTGGCGCCGGGATAGCCCACACCGCAGCCTTCGCGCTGGTCTCCAGGATACGGGCAAAGACCTTGAATCCCGAGCCGCGAAAAATTTCCGAAACGTCCTGCATGGCGATGGGATTGCGCAGATCCGGCTTGTCGCTGCCGTATTTGCTCATCGCCTCGCCATACGGAATCCGCGGGAATTTCTGCGAAACCGGCTTGCCGCCGGAGAATTCCTCGAACACGCCGCGGATCACCGGCTCCACCGCCGCGAACACGTCGTCTTGCGTGACGAAGCTCATTTCCAGATCGAGCTGATAGAACTCGCCCGGCGAGCGGTCGGCGCGCGCATCTTCGTCGCGAAAGCAGGGCGCGATCTGGAAATAGCGGTCGAAGCCGGAAATCATGATCAGCTGTTTGAACTGCTGCGGCGCCTGCGGCAGCGCGTAAAATTTTCCTGGATGCAGACGCGACGGCACCAGATAGTCGCGCGCGCCTTCAGGCGACGACGCCGTGAGGATCGGCGTCTGAAATTCGAAAAATCCCTGTTCCTTCATGCGCCGCCGGATCGAATCGATGACCTGGCCGCGCTTCATGATGTTCTGGTGCAGCTTCTCGCGGCGCAGATCGAGGAAACGGTATTTGAGCCTTATCTCCTCGGGATATTCCTGATCGCCGAACACCGGCATCGGCAACTCGGCGGCCTGCCCCAAAACTTCGATCTCGCGCACGTAGACTTCGACCGCGCCGGTCGGCAGGTCGGGATTCTCGGTGCCGTCCGGCCGTCGGCGCACCTTGCCATCGACCCGCACCACCCATTCGGAGCGCAACGTCTCCGCCACCTTGAAGGCCGGGCTGTCCGGATCGGCCACCACTTGGGTGATGCCGTAATGGTCGCGCAGATCGATGAACAGCACACCGCCATGGTCGCGAATGCGATGGCACCAGCCCGAAAGCCGCACTTCGGCCGCGAGATCGGTCGCTCGCAGCGCGCCGCAAGTGTGGGTGCGATAACGGTGCATGATCGCCGCAATTCTCCGTCCACAGCCGGGTTTGACAGGAAGGCGGAAAGCGCATGCGGGGCCTACTTTGTCAAGGCGAGCCACCGTGCTAGCGGTCGAGCCTAATCGGCTAGAATGGCCGGACAAAGAAGACAATCTCGCACCGGTGCCAGACCAACAGCCAAGGCCACATGCAGAAGCAGACCAAAGAAAAAGCGGTGAAACGAGCAATCACGCCGAACGACACCCCGGCGGCCGTCCGCATGACCACCGGAGAGGCCACCGTCGCTGCGCTTTTGGCCCACGGGCTCGACACGCTCTACGCACTGCCCGGCGTGCACAATGACGAGTTCTTCGATGCCTTGGCGAAGGTCAGCGTCACCGGGAAGATTCGCGTCGTCCACGCCCGGCACGAACAAGGCGCCGCCTACATGGCGCTGGGCGCGGCGGTGGCAACCGCAAAGCCCCAGGCCTATTGCGTAGTCCCCGGCCCCGGCCTCCTCAATTCGGCGGCGGCGCTGCTTACCGCCTATGGGATGAACGCGCCGGTGCTGGCGCTATTCGGGCAGATTCCGCAGGACGCCATCGGCCGGGGCTTTGCGTATCTGCACGAAGTTCGCGACCAGGCCGGAATCATCACGCGGTTGGTCGACTGGTCCGCGCGCATTCGCGGCCCCGGCGACGCGCCGCTTCTCGTGGCCGAAGCCATACGGTCCATGTCCATGGGCCGACCGGGTCCGGCGGCGCTCGAATGCGCCATCGATGTCTGGGGACGGTCGGGTCCGGTGCTCGCGCAAGCGCCGCTGCCCGTCCCGCAGCCGCCAGTGGACGACGATGCGGTCCTGGCTGCTGCGAAACTTCTCGGGCAGGCCGCGCGACCGCTGATCGTCGCCGGCGGCGGCGCCCAGGAGGCCTCCGCGGAGGTGACTGAACTCGCGCACCTGCTCCAGGCACCGGTTGCCTCCTTTCGCCGCGGCCGCGGCGTCCTCGACGACCGCGATCCGTTCGCCGTCAATCTGCCGCTCGGCCACGAATTGTGGGCCGAGGCGGACGTGGTGTTGGCAGTCGGGACCCATCTGCACAGCCCACTCCAGCAATGGGGCGTGGACCGCAATCTCTCGATCATCCGCGTCGATGCCGACGCCGACGAGCCGGGGCGGACCGCCAAGCCCGCGGTCGCACTGATCGGGCCGTCGAAGCCGATCCTGCAGCGCCTCGTCGATTTGGTCCCGGCCCACAATCTGCGGCGCCCATCGCGAACCGAGGACATCCAGGAGCGTCAGGCGCGCATGCGCAAGCGGCTGGAAAAGCTGGCGCCGCAGCTTGCCTTCCTGGCCGCGATCCGAGCCGAATTGCCGGAAGACGGAATCTTCGTCGACGAAGTCACCCAGGTCGGCTTCGCCTCACGCCTTGCCTTCCCGGTCTACCGGCCCCGCACCTACATTTCGCCCGGCTACCAGGACAATCTCGGCTATGGCTTCGCCACGGCGCTCGGCGCGCAGGACGCACGGCGCGACGTCCCGGTGGTGGCGATCTCTGGCGACGGCGGCTTCATGTTCACGGCCAACGAACTGTCGACCGCCATGCGCCACCGCATCCCGCTGGTGACCGTCGTATTCAGCGACGGCGCCTTCGGCAACGTCCGCCGTACCCAGCAAGAGCGCTACGGCAACCGGCTGATCGCCTGCGACCTCGCCAATCCCGATTTCGTGGCTTTCGCCAAGAGCTTTGGCGCCGAGGCCGTGCGCGCAACGAAACCCGACGAGTTGAGGCGTGCCTTGCGCCACGCCTTCGCCCATCGGGACGGCCCGACGATTATTGAAGTGCCGGTGGGCGCCATGCCCAGCCCGTGGGAGTTCCTCCACCTGAAGCGGGTGCGAGGAATCTAGTGCCGCACCGCGGTATTGCCCCTCTTTTGCAGCCTTATTGCACAAGCGGGCTTGCCACACGCGGCGGACCTGAACACACTGTCATGATGACCGTGGCGTTTGATTCCGCTGCTACGTCCGTATTGAAGCCGATTACGACCACGCCCGAGCTTGCCGCCCTATGCAGCCGGATGGCCGCGCATCCGTTCGTCACCGTCGATACCGAATTTCTCCGCGAGACGACGTACTATCCGCTGCTGTGCGTGGCGCAGATGGCGTCGCCCGAAGAGGCCGTGGTCATTGACACACTGGCGCCCGGCATCGATCTGTCGCCGTTCTACGCGTTGCTGGCGGACGAGAAGGTGATGAAGGTCTTTCACGCGGCGCGCCAGGACATTGAAATCGTCTGGCATGCGGCGAAGCTTATTCCCCATCCGATCTTCGATACCCAGGTCGCCGCCATGGTGCTGGGCTACGGCGATTCCATTTCCTACGACCAGCTGGTGCAGCGCATTACCGGCGACACCCTCGACAAGTCGCACCGCTTCACCGATTGGACGCGGCGGCCCCTTTCCAGCGCGCAGCTCTCCTACGCCATCTCCGATGTAACGCATCTGCGCGACGTCTATCTGGCGCTCGTCGACGATCTCCAGCGCCGTGGCCGCGCCGACTGGGTCGAGGATGAGATGAGCGTGCTGACCTCTCCGGATACCTACCGGATGGAGCCGGAGAACGCGTGGCAGCGGCTGAAGACGCGCGTACGCAAGCCCAAGGAGCTTGCCGTGCTCATCGAGGTCGCCGCCTGGCGCGAGCGCGAGGCACAGTCGCGCGATGTGCCGCGCTCGCGCGTGCTCAAAGACGAGGTGATTGCCGATATTGCCGTACAGGCGCCGACCACCACCGAGAAGCTCAAGCACCTGCGCTCCCTGCCCAAAGGCTTCGAGCGTTCGCGCTGGGGCGAGGCGATCGTGGCCGCGGTAACGCGCGGGCTCGCCCGCGATATGAAAACGCTACCGCTGCAGTCACGGACGCAGCCTGCAGCAAACGGCGCCGCCGTCGTTGAACTGCTCAAGGTGCTGCTGCGCATGATCTCCGAGCGGCACCACGTCGCCGCCAAGGTCATCGCCACGGTCGACGACCTCGAGCGCATAGCCGCCGACGACAACGCCAAGGTCCCTGCACTGACCGGCTGGCGCCACGAACTGTTCGGCGAAAAAGCCTTGGCGCTCAAGCACGGCAAGCTCGCCCTCGCCATCGAAAAGGGTAAGGTGGCGATCGTGGAGCGGGAATAGCGGCCGGTGCGCGGCACTGGCTGCACGATAATTGACGGGTCTCATCCCACCAGCATCACCGGCTCGCGGCCGATGAGGCGCGCGAGCGAGCGCAGCCGGCTCAAGACGCGCTCACCGGCGAGAGCCGCGCATTGGCCCTTAAGCCGCAGCGCAAGCCGGTGCCGCTCGACGGCGAGCGTTGTGTGGGGAAGCACGCCGGGCATCGCCGCAGAGACCACATAGGCAAGGCGCATCGCCGCACCGAGCACACGCGCGCGGTCGATCATGCGCGTCGAGGCAAGTTCGCGCAGCCGCAGCGACAGTTCGTCGTCAATCACCAGCCCGACGTGACGATAAAAGACCGCAAGCGCCAAGTAGGCACGACCCGGATGATCGACGCCGGCAAATCCGCCGTGAGCGATGATGCCGAGCGATTGTTCACCGCGATAATCGGGATGCGCCCGCCAGCCGATATCCGCCAGCAGGCACGCGGCGTGACGCAGCCGGCGCTCTTCCGCAGTCTCTTCGAGGCCGGACGAGGACATGAAGCGATCGGTCCATTGAATGAGCTCTTCGCCATGGCGCGGCGAGCGAGAACGCAGCCGATTGAGTTCGCGCGCCGACTCGATCAACGCGTCCTTTTCTTTGTCCCTCTGCTTGAGCAGCGAGTATAGCAACCCTTCGCGTACGCCGAGCGCGGAGAACACCACCTGCCGCGGCTTACCGACGCGCAGGATATATTCAAGCACCAGCGCCGCGTAGGGCAAAAGCGGCCGCCGCGCATTGGCCACCACGTCGATGTTGGCCAGCGTCTCGACATCCACCCGGTGCAAAAGCTTGGCGAATTCCAGCGCCTCATCGGCGTGGATCGCATAACCGTGCATCACGTGCAGCGGGTAACCGGTCTGCCACATGTGCAGCCGCGCCAGGGACCGCCACGTTCCGCCGACCGCATAGAAGCTGCGATCCTCGCACTCCCTGAGCATCGGCAAGGCGCTGAGCGTCTTTTTGACGAACTTTTCGGCCTTCTTGACCGATTTCGCCGAAATGTCGGCGAGCGCAAGGCCACCGAGCGGGCGGGTCACGCCACGCCGAGCGCGTGTGCCGTGCACATCGACAAGTTCGAGCGAGCCGCCGCCAAGATCGCCGACGACGCCATCGGCACGATGCACGCCGGAAATGACTCCGAGCGCGGTGAGTTCCGCCTCGCGCCCGCCGGAGAGCACGTCGATCTCGGTCCCGATGGTGCGCTCGGCGAGCTTGACGAAAGCGCGTCCATTTCTGGCGTCGCGGCATGCGGCAGTCGCGATCGCCAAAACCTTCTTCACGCCCATTGTTGCGCACAGCGCGGTGTAGCGCTTGAGGGTCGCAAGCGCGTGCTCGACGGCATCGGCGGCCAAAAGACCTGTCGACTGCACTTCACGGCCGAGGCCGCAGAGCGCCTTCTCGTTGAAGAGTGGCGTCGGACTTCGCGTCAGCCCCTCGTAGGCGACGAGGCGCACCGAATTCGAACCGATGTCGACGACGGCGACCGGCGGTCCGCTGTCGAGCCGGCCTTGCGCGTCGAGTTTGGCGCGGGTCATCTGGCGGAAAATCCGGGCGATTGGGCGACGGCAGCCTTATCCGATTCGTACCGGAGGCGGATCACTTTCGCTCCGGCCGCCGCAAGCGGGGGACCGCGTCCTTGGGTGACTTTCCCCGCCCTGACAAACTTGGATTGGTCATGAAATAGGTTGTGGCGTTGAATGCTTCCTCGCCTGGCGCCGGCCTGATGCGGGACGAAGATCCGTCCGAGAGGACCTGCCAGCTCTGCTCGTTGTCCTTCAGATTGGCCACCATGATCTGATCGAGCACCTGCTCGTGCACGGTGGGATTGAGGATCGGACAGAGCGCCTCGACGCGGCGATCGAGGTTGCGCGGCATCATGTCGGCAGAGGAAATGTAGACCATGGCCTTTGGATGCGGCAGGCCGGAGCCCGAACCAAAACAATAGATGCGGCCATGTTCGAGAAAGCGGCCAACAATCGATTTGACGCGAATATTGTCGGATAGTCCCGGCACACCCGGCCGCAGGCAGCAGATGCCGCGCACCACCAGGTCGATCGACACGCCGGCATTCGACGCACGATAGAGCGCGTCGATGATATCCGGATCGACCAGTGCATTCATCTTCATCCAGATGGCAGCCGGGCGGCCCGCTTTGGCGTGCGCGATCTCCTCCTCGATGTGCGCTTGGATGCGTTTGCGCAAGGTGAGCGGCGAGACGGCCATGCGCCCGAGTTCGGCGGGCTCCGCATATCCGGTGACGAAATTGAAGATGCGCGCGACGTCCCGCGCGATGACGGGGTCCGCGGTAAAGAACGAGAGGTCGGTATAGAGGCGAGCCGTCACCGGATGATAGTTGCCGGTCCCGACATGCACGTAGGAGGCAAGCGACGCCCCTTCGCGACGGACCACAAGTGAGAGTTTGGCGTGGGTCTTCAGCTCGATAAAGCCATAAACCACTTGCACGCCGGCACGCTCAAGATCGCGGGCCCAGCGAATGTTGGCTTCTTCGTCGAAGCGCGCCTTCAGCTCGACCACCGCCGTGACCGTTTTGCCGGCTTCGGCGGCATCGGCAAGTTCTCTGATGATCGGGGAATCGGCCGAGGTCCGGTACAACGTCTGCTTGATCGCGACCACGTCCGGATCGCGCGCAGCCTGCTGCAGGAAATTGACCACCACGTCGAACGACTCATACGGGTGATGGACGATGAAGTCCTTCTGCCGGATCGCGGCGAAGCAATCGCCACCGTGATCGCGGACGCGATCGGGATAGCGCGGATTATAGGGAACGAACTCGAGATCTGGCCGATTCAGGTTGGCTAGCTGCGCCATTTCATTGAGCGCAAGCACGCCGTCAACCTTGAACACACTGTCATCCGCCACGCCAAGGGCACGCTGGACGAAGCTGTGCAACTCGTCCGGCATGAGCGCCTCGATGTCGAGGCGGATGACGGTGCCACGGCGCCGGCGCTTGAGCACGGTTTCGAACATCCGCACGAGATCTTCGGCTTCTTCGAGGATTTCAACCTCGGAGTCTCGGATAACGCGGAAGGCGCCCACCCCCTTCACCGCGTAGCCCGGAAACAGCTTGCCAATGAAAAGGCTCGTGGCCCCTTCGATGGAGATCAGCCGCACCGGCCCCCCTTCGGCGGCCTGCGGCAAACAGACGAAGCGCTCGATCCGGTTCGGCATGCGGATCAGTGCGTTCATCGCCTTGCCGTCCTTGGTGCGGGCGAGCTGCAGCGCGATCGAAAATCCAAGATTGGGGATGAACGGGAACGGATGCGCCGGGTCGATCGCCAGCGGGGTCAGCAAGGGGAACACGTGCGCGAGGAAATAATCCTCCAGCCACGCCTTCTCCGACTTGGTGACGTCGGCGCCCTCGATCAGCACGATGCCCGCATCCGCCAGCGCCGTGCGCAACTCGCGCCACTGCGCCTGCTGGTCGCTGACCAGCAGCGACACGGCCTCGGCAATGCGGGTCAGCTGTTCGGCGGGGGTCAAGCCTTCCGGACTTTTCTCCGCGATGCCGGCGCGCACCTGGGCGCCAAGGCCGGCCACGCGGACCATGAAAAACTCGTCGAGGTTATTGGCGGAGATTGAAAGGAACTTGAGCCGCTCAAGCAGCGGATGGCTGGTATTAGCGGACTCCTCCAACACACGGCGGTTGAAGTTCAGCCAGGACAGCTCACGGTTAATGAATCGATCCGGACTTGAGGCAAGCGACGGCTCGGGTTGCCGCCCTGCTTCCTCACGCCGCCGGGCTGCGTCGGATTCCAATGCAACAACAGTAGCTTGAGCCCTGTCGGCCATGTCGAGTCTGGTCTCTTCGAGGGCGATGATCGGCTCCCTTCGTAACAATTCGATGACCGTGCACCTCTACATAAGGAGGTGGGGTTAATGTACGTCAAGCTTGCTGCGGGCCGCCGCCGCCCTCGCGGGGGGCTAGCCTCGTTTTCCACCTTTTTACCTAGACCATGATCGGAACCGGTTGAATCGGATCATGGTCTAGATTCTTCGTTGGCGCATGATCTTTTCGGAAAACCGGTATCCACTTTTCCGGATCATGCTCTTAGGACTGACAGTACCGAGGCTCGAAACCAAAATCAGAAATTCGAGGAGCAAACAATGCCCACAATGCGATTAATCTGCGCGCTGGCGTTGCCGGTCGGAATACTGCTTGGCAGCCTTGGTGTCGCCAGCGCTCAGGGCAGCGATGCAGCCCGCGAAGCCTGCACGCCCGATGCCCTGCGGCTTTGCAGCGAATTCATTCCCGACGAGGCGAAGGTCAAGTCGTGCATGTTGAGCAAGCGGCCGCAGCTCAGCGAAGCTTGCCGCCTTGCGATGCGCGCAAAGCCCGCGGAAAGCGAGCGGGGCGAGCGGCATCATCCCCACTACCACTACCGCCACCATCACCGCCACAGCGACGACTGATTCTGCGTTATTGTAGCTTCTGTGTTAGTGCAGCGCCGCGCAGCCGCGGCGCTTTCATCACTGCAGCGGTTTGATCCCGAGTTCCTCGGCAAACGCCGCAACGGCGCTGCGCTGCTCATCGATCGATTTGGCGAATTCCTCCGGGCCGCCAACGTTGAGGATCTGGCCGGTGATGGCGAGGCGCTGCTCGACCGTCGCATCGGCGACCGCGCGAATGTCATCGGTGATCCGCTTGCGCAGCTCAAGCGGCATTCCGGTCGGGCCGAACAGGCCGACCAGGCCGTCGAGCGTCAGGGCCGGGTAGCCCACTTCTTTCACCGTGGGAAGGTTCGGCATATTTGGCGCGCGTGCCGTGTTGGTCACGGCCAGCGGTTTGATCTTGCCGGCTTCAACTTGTGGCCGCACGATGGCGAACGCCGACTCGTAGACCTGTACGCGTCCCTCGGCGAGGTCGCTCGCCGCATCGACCGGGTTGCGGTACGGCACCTTGGTGATGTTCAAGCCCTCGCGCTTGAGCCAGCCCTCGAACATGAAATCGAGCGCGCCGGTCACGCCCGCCCAATTGAGCTTGCCGGGCTCGGCGCGCGCCCGCTCCACGAGCTGTTTGAACGTATCGATATGCAGGCTCACCGGCACCGAAATGGCGATGATGGTGTTCGACACGCGCGTGATCGGCAGCAGGTCGCTCGGCTTGTAGGGCAGGTTGTCGTGCAGATATGGATGCGCGGTGAACGATGACGACGGCGAAAACAGCAACTGATGATCGTCATGGGCGGTGACGAAGGCGTTGATGGCGACGACCGCATCGCCGCCGGCCCGATTCTCGACGATCACCGGCTGTCCCCAACGTTTGCTGAGCCGATCCGCCAATAACCGCGCGGCGATATCGGAACCGCTCCCGGCGCCAAGCGGCAGGATCAGTTTCACCGGCCGGTTCGGCCAGTCCCACGCTTTCGGCGCGGTGACCGCGAGAGACGCGGCGGCAACGATGCCAAATGCGAAAGCAAATACGATGCGTAGCGTGAAGCGCATTTTCTCCTCCAAGGCCTGCGCGCCGTCGCGGCCTATTGCAGCGGTTTGATCCCGAGGACCTTGGCCATGGCAGCCACTGTGGCGCGCTGCTCTTCGATTGATTTGGCGAACTCTTGCGGCCCGCTGATGTTGGGAGTCTGGCCGGTTTGATTGAGCCGCTCCTTGATAGTGTCGTCGGCCGCAGCGCGAATGTCGGCGGCAATCCGGTCGCGAATCTCGGCCGGCATGTCGGGCGGCCCGAACAGGCCGACGAGGCCGTCGAGCGTGAGCGACCCGTAGCCGGCTTCTTTCACGGTCGGCAGATCGGGCCGGGTCGGGGCGCGCGCGGTGTTGGTCACCGCGAGGAGCTTGATCTTACCGGAGTCGAGCTGCGGCCGCACGATCGCCAGCGCCGGCAGATAGACCTGCACCCGGTTCTCGCCCAGATCCTTGGCGGCGTCGACCGGATTTTTGTACGGCACCTTGGTCATGTCGAGGTGTTCGAGCGTGAGCCAGCCGCCGAACATGAAATCGTTGGTGCCGGTGACGCCGGCCCAGTTCAGCTTGCCCGGTTCGGCGCGCGCGCGCTCCGCCAGCTGCTTCATCGTGTCGACATGAAGCTCGGTCGGAACCGTGACGACAATGATGGTGTTGGAGACGCGCGCGATCGGCGCCAGGTCGCTCGGTTTGTAGGGCAGGCTGTCGTGCTGATAGGGGTGCGATATGAACGAGCCGGACGGCCCATAGAACAGCACGTGATCGTCGTGCGCGCTGACGAACGCGTTGATGGCGACGAGCGCGTCGCCGCCGGGACGGTTGTCGACGATCACCGGCTGACCCCAGCGCTTGCTGAGGCGATCCGCCAGCAGGCGGGCGCCGATATCGGCGCCGCTGCCGACGCCAAGCGGCACGATGAACTTCACCGGCCGTGTTGGCCATTGGGTTTCGGCGGAGGCGGTGGCCGCAAGGGCCATGAGCCCAAATAAGACGGCAAACACGTAGCGCAGCGTAGCGCGCATGATCTCCTCCCCCTGATCCGCCCGCGTTCGCGGCGAGCGTCTAAACCGCGGCCGATGATAGGCTCAGCGCGCCGCGAAAGGATGCACGGCCCGGTTGCTTCAGTCTTCCAGACCCGTCGGCACGTTCTTGTTCTCGCTTTGCAGTTTCATGCCGGCGGCGAGCGCCATGGTCTCGGCCAGCGCGGCAAAATCCTTCTGCAGATATTCCGCGGGATTCTTCTGCAGCGTGGCGGCGCCAAAATGGCTCTGCAGCATTTCGCGGGTCGCCGCCGTCACCGGCATCGGCACGTCCATTTCGCGGGCGAGTTCGAGGCCGAGATCGAGATCCTTGCGCAGGAGTTCCGGCGTGAACGTCGTGGTCCAATCGCAATTGACCAGGGCCGGCGATTTGTAGCGTGTGAACATCGAGCCCATCACACCGTTGTTGAGGAAGGCGAGGAAGGCGTGGCGCGGCACGCCCATCTTGTTGGTGAGCAGCGTGATCTCGATCAGATTTTCAATGACTACGCCGAGCATGACGTTGTGCGCAATCTTGCACACGCGGGCGAGTTCGCCGTCGCCCACATAGGACACCCCGCGCGGCGCGAACACCTCGATCAGCGGCATCGCGGTCTTGCACGCCGCCTCGGGGCCGGAGACGACGGCGGAGAGTTTGCCCGCCTTGATGACCTTGGCGTTGCCGCTCACCGGCGCGGCGACGAAGTCGGCGCCGAGCTGCTTGAGCTTGTCGCGGATCGCCGCGGATTCTTCCACCGCAATGGTCGAACAATCGACCACGATCGGCGGGATGCGGCCGGCCTGGCTGCATACGCCATTCTTGCCGTAGAGCACGTCCTGCACGCTTTTGCCGGTATCGAGGATCGAAAACAGGATGTCGACGCCTTTGAGTTCGGACGGATGGTCGACGACCTTGGCGCCGATCTTGGCCAGGGGCTCAGCCTTGGCGCGCGTGCGATTCCAGACCGAAACGTCATGCCCGGCCTTGAGCAGGCGTTCGGCCATGGGCTGGCCCATGCGGCCCATGCCGATCCAGCCGATCTTCTGCGTATTCTTCGTCGCCATTGCGTGCTCCTCGGCAAACTCTCTTGTTGCCGGGGTTTCCTATCACAGGGGGCGAACACTGCAACGCCTTGCGGCTGCGGCAAACGCGTGTCCGGAACGGGCGGCCGACGGCCTTGTCGCCAGACAAGCGCTGGCACTATCCTCGATGCGCGCGTGCAGCTTTCTTGAAACGAAGGATTTCTAGACTCGCCCAATGCAGGACGTCGCCGGGGATCACGCCATTGCGTCACCGCGGCCCGCCCTTAACGCGGGACCGTTATGGCGCGTTGCGCGCAACGCGTTTCCATTCGTCGTGGTCGGCGCGATGTGGGAGGCGGCCGCGCATCTTCACCTTTTCCCGGCGCAGTTTTTCCCATCGCTGGAAGCGATCGCGGCGGTGTTCGTGCACTTGACGCTCAACGGCGTGCTGCCCCATCACACCTTCGACACGCTCGTTCGCCTCATCGCAGGCTTTGCACTTGCTGCTTTGGCCGGCGTGACGATCGGCGTGCTCATGGGCCGATCGCGCCGCGCCGAAGATTATCTGCTGCCGCTCATCAGCATCGGCGCGCCGATTCCCGGCCTCGCCTACGCGCCCCTATTCCTGTTGTGGTTCGGTCCCGGCAACGTTCCCACGGTGCTGCTGGTCGCATTCGTTTCGGCGTTCCCGATCATTTACAACGCCTGGACCGGCGTGAAGGCGGTGAAGGACATATGGGTGCGCTCCGCGCACGCCATGGGGGCCGATAATCGCCGCCTGTTTCGCCACGTGATCTTGCCGGGCGCGCTGCCCTACATCATGACCGGCCTGCGGCTCGGGCTGGCGCAGGCTTGGCGCATTCTGGTCGCCGTCGAGATGCTCGCATCCGTGCCATGGGGATTGGGCTGGCTCATCTTCGGCGCACAGGAATTCCTCAACACTGACGTGATGCTCGCCGGTATCGCGGTTATCGCGCTCGTCGGCGTGGGGCTGGAGAAGCTCGTGTTTCAGCCATTGGAGAATTTCACCGTCGTGCGCTGGGGCATGGTGACGTCATGACGCCCGAGCGCATGCGATCACTGCGCCGCGGCTTGACGAGCATCCTCGTCGCGGCGGCGCTCTATGAGGCGGTGGCGCGCAGCGGCTATTTCGCACCGGCGCTGATGCCGACGCTGGGCACCGTGGCGCATACATTCTTCGCCATGCTGCTGGACGGCACGATGCTGGGCCACGCCGCCGCCACGCTCTATCGGGTGCTGTTCGGTTTTGGCCTTGCGGTCGCGGCCGGACTGCCGCTCGGCGTGCTCATGGGCCGCTTCCATGCGGTGGAGCATTTCGTGCTGCCGCTGGCCAGCGCGCTGATGCCGATCCCTTCGCTCGCCTGGGTTCCGGTCTTTATTCTCTGGTTCGGACTGGGCGACACGGTGACGATTCTGATCGTGTTCTATGCCGCACTGTTTCCGATGCTGCTCAACACCTGGTCCGGCGTCCGCTCAGTCAATCCGATCTGGCTGCGCGCGGCCGGCGCCATGGGCGCCGACGAGCAGGCGCTGTTCCGGAAGGTGATCATTCCGGGCGCTTCGCCGTTCATCATCGCCGGATTGCGGCAGTCGTTCCTGCGCTCATGGATCGCGGTCATCGGCGCCGAAATGCTGGCCGCGTCCAACTGGGGCTTGGGCTGGGTCATCTTCGACGCCAAGCAATTTCTCAATGCCGACGTGATGCTTGCCTCGATCATCGTGATCGGCCTCATCGGCTTCGCCGCCGAGCGCGTTGTGTTCGGCTCGCTCGAGCGTGCCACCATCTATCGCTGGGGCATGGCGCGGATGGCGAAGGGATAACCCGTGAACTGTCATCGTCCGCCAACGGGTCCGGCCCGATGACAGGCTCCAGCGGGCGATCCAGTACGCGGTGACTCTCCTACGGTGCTGTGTTTACTAGATGCCCCGCTTTCGCGGGGCATGACAACGACCAACGAACTGCGATGGCCCACATCGAAGCGCGCGACATCTCGCTGATCTACGACACGCCCGGCGGTACCGTGCCGGGCGTCAGCGGCGTGAGCTTCAGCATGGAGGCGTCGGAATTCCTCTGCATCGTGGGCCCGAGCGGCTGCGGCAAATCAACGCTGCTCAATATCATCGCGGGCTTTCTGACACCGACCGCCGGCGAAATCCGCATCGGCGGTCAGCCGGTCCGCGGTTACGGCATGGACCGCGGCGTCGTCTTTCAGGACTTTGCCCAGCTTTTTCCCTGGCGTACGGCCCTGGGTAACGTGGCTTTCGGACTGGAAATGAAAGGCATGCCCAAGGCCGAGCGCGAAACCATCGCGCTCGAGCAGTTGCGCTTGGTCAAGCTGGAGAAATTCGCCAAGTCCTATCCGCACCACCTGTCCGGCGGCATGCAGCAACGGGTCGCGATCGCCCGGGCCCTTGCCTACAATCCGGCGGTGCTGTTGATGGACGAACCCTTCGCGGCGCTCGATGCCTTAACCCGTGACGACATGCAGCGGCTCCTCGCCGACGTATGGCGCAGCACACGCAAGACGGTGATCTACGTGACCCACAACGTCGCCGAAGCTGTCTATCTCGCCGACCGGGTGGTGGTGATGACGCCGCATCCCGGCAAGGTGAAGACCGAGGTGCCGATTCGGCTGCCGCGGCCGCGCGATCCGCTGAGCGTCGAATTCCTCGATTATCAGAAAGAGCTATTGCGTCTGCTCGGGCAGGAGACGCGGTCTGCATCATGACGCCGGTGCGCGAAAGCGCCGCCGCAATGGGAGGACAACGATGACCGAACACCCCGCACTCACGCGACGCCAGTACCTTGCGGCGGCCGGCGCCGGCGCACTTTCGATCGGGCTTGGCGCGACGCGCGGCGCCAGCGCGGCCGACACCATCCGCCAAGGCTACCAGACCAACATCTGGGGTATGCCAACCTATTACCTGGTGAAGTCCGGCCATCTGGAAAAGCACGGCATCGCGGTCGAGGAGTTCGCCGTGTCCTCCGGCAACATCACCATGCAGCAGATGGTCGCTGGCCAGGTGGATCTCGGCACCTATGCGGGCCCGTCCTTCATCATCGGTAACGTCAAAGGTGGCCTCGTCGCCATCGCGGTGATCGAGAACGTCGGCAAGACGGCGCGCATCACCACGCGCAAGGACCTCAACATCACCAAGGTCGAGGAGTTGCGCGGCAAGCGCATCGCCAACCTGACCGGCTCCTCGGTCGGCAACGACCTGGTCGACCTGATCCTGCCCCAGCACGGCCTGAACAAGGGCGATTACACCGAAGTCCGCATGGACATCAACAACATGGTCGCCGCGCTCGCCGCCAAGACGGTCGACGCCATGGTGAATGTCGAGCCCTACAACGTGATCGCGGTCGCCGACGGCATCGGCACCGACCTTTTGGATTTCTACAGCGCCGACCCGATGCCGGTGTTCATGGCGGCCACGTCCGAAATGGTGGAGAAGCGGCCCGATACCATCGTGGCCTATCTCAAGGCCTGGCTCGACGCCGCCCACGACTTCAAGGACAATCCGAAGAAAGTCGACGACGTGATCTACGGGTTCTATGCCAGCAAGGGCTACAAGATGGCGCCGGAGACGTTCGCGACCGCGCTCTCGCGCGTCGAGGTGAATCCTGGGTTTCCCGACCTCAAAGCCTACATGCAGAAGCAGGCGGAAATCCTGGTACAGGCCAAGACCATCAACGCCATTCCGGACTGGAGCAAGGCGCTACGGCCGGACTTTATGGAAAAGGCCAAATCGCCGACGTAATATGGCGGCATGAAAAGCGACGAAATTATTTCAAAGTTACGGGCACACGAAAGCGAGCTTCGCGCCGCCGGAGTGACGAGCCTTGCCCTCTTCGGGTCGGCGGCGCGCGGCGAGCAGCGCGAGGATTCCGACATCGATGTCGTGGTGAAGCTGAGCGAGGAGGCGCGCCGCGAAGGGTTTGCCTATTTTGGCCGGCTTGATTCATTGAATCGACGCTTGCGGGAGATTCTTCAACGCCCGGTGGATATAGTGGCCGAACCTATCCGCAAAGATCGCTTGCGGCGCGAAATTGAAAGGGATCGAATCATTGCCTTCTAAGAAACCGATGCAGCGACTCGAGGATATCCTCGAAAACATCAATTTGATCAAAGAATATACGCTGGACATATTCTACGATAGTTTTATCAAGATCGGAAAACTCAGGATGCGGTGGAACGCTGTTTGGCGCGAATATCAGAAGCCGCGAGTAAACTTGAAGGCATGGCGGAAGAACTTATTCCGGGTCAGCCGTGGTCCGAAATTCGGGCAATCGGCAACATCATTCGGCATGAGTACGATACCATCGACGCCGTGATCATCTGGAACATAATCGACAGAGACCTGGATTCTCTAAAAAGCTCGGTTGAGTTCACGC
>JBAUYV010000295.1:0-5251 GCA_049584975.1 Xanthobacteraceae bacterium
CCCCGCCAAGTCCTTTTGGGTTCAGGCTCTTTGGCACGCGGCTTGAATGCGGATGAGGTTGGCAGGCGAGGAAGCGAGCACGCATCTGCCGAAGCCGATTGGATTAATCTTCTACTCTTAGCCAGATGAATGCACTTTTATTTCGTTCTTGCGGCCAGATATTGCCTCCAAAGGCAGCGAATTCTATGTGGTCTTCTATGCCAAGGATGACCGCATGAGCCGCGCGCCTTCCGAGCTTCGATCGGCCCGCATGGGGGCGTTGGCGCGCCTTCCGGCCTTTTTCGCCCTTGAAGGCAAGCGTGCCGTCGTGGCCGGCGGCAGCCAGGCCGCCGCCTGGAAGGCTGAACTCCTCTCGGCTGCCGGTGCGAAGGTCGACGTTTTTGCGCCGGTACAGGCCGACGACATGCAGGCGCTCGTGGCCGCCCCGCCGCGCGGCGCCATCGAGATACATAATCGGATCTGGACGCTCAACGATTTCGCCGGCACCGCCATCGCGGTTGCTGACTGCGCCGACGATGCGGAGGCCGCGGAATTCGCTGCCGCCGCGCGCGCCGCTGGTGTGCCGGTCAACATCATCGACCGGCCAGCGTTCTGCGATTTCTCCTTCGGCGCCATCGTGAACCGCTCGCCGCTCGTCATCGGCATTTCCACCGACGGCGCGTCGCCGGTGTTCGGCCAGTCGATCCGCGCCAAGATCGAAGCGTTGATCCCGAAGGGGTTCGCGCGCTGGGCCGAGGCCGCGCGCGCATGGCGCCCACGCGTGCAGGCGCTCGCATTGCCGTTCCGGGGCCGCCGAGGTTTTTGGGAGCGATTCACCGATCGTGCGGTCGCCGCACCCGATGCGGCACCGACAGATTCCGATCTCGACGCACTGCTCAAGCCGGCAAAGGCGCCGAACGCAGGTTCAGTCGTGCTCGTCGGCGCCGGTCCCGGCGATCCAGAATTGCTGACGTTGCGCGCGCTCCGCGCCCTGCAATCGGCCGACGTGATCCTGTTCGACGATCTCGTTTCCACCGACATCCTCGACTTCGCGCGCCGCGAAGCTAAGAAAATGCTGGTCGGCAAAACCGGCCACGCACCGTCGTGCAAACAGGACGACATCAACGCGCTGATGATCTCGCTCGCCAAGGCGGGCCGGCGCGTGGTGCGGCTCAAGGGCGGCGACCCAATGATCTTCGGCCGCGCCGACGAAGAGATCTCCGCGTGCCGAGCGGCCGGAATCGCCGTCGAGGTTGTACCCGGCATTACCACGGCGCAGGGCGCGGCCAGCCGGCTGTTGGTTTCGCTTACGCGCCGCGGGCAAGCCCGCCGCGTGCAATACATCACCGGCCACGGCCGTGACGGAAAACTGCCGGCCGATATCGATTGGGCGAGCCTCGCCGATCCGGCGGTAACGACTGTCGTCTATATGCCAACCCGGACGCTGCCCGAACTTGTCCGGCGCGCCGTGCAGGCGGGCCTCGATCGGCAAACGCCCGCCGTCGCGGTCGAACGCGCGACACGCCCCGACGAGCACATCATCGCGGCGCCAATCGCCGATCTTCCAGCGAGGCTTGCAGCCGAGCCGCCATCGGGACCGGTCGTGGTGATGTTCGGACACGTATTCGCCGAATACGTTGCGGCCAACACCGGCGCGATCGACGAGACCCGCGCGGCCGGCGCGCGAAGCTAATTAAAGACAGCATCGGACGGCGGGAGAGACGCTCAAACGCGGAGCGCCGACTCGCGCATCCAGCCATGCCGCGCGCCGCACGGACGTGATATCGTCGGCACCCGCGAAAAGAGGTTGCCATGCTCGATAAAGCCGCCGGCGTTGACCGTACGCGCTCCGCGCGCGACGGACCGCGACTCGACTTTCAAGAACATCTCGCCGATCTCGAAGCCGCCGGCCTCGTGCAGCGGATCGATACGCCGATCAACAAGGACACCGAACTGCACCCGCTGGTGCGCTGGCAATTCGTCGGCGGAGTTCCGGAGGAAAAGCGCCGCGCCTTTGTGTTCACCAACGTCGTCGACGCCAAGGGCCGCAAATACGACATCCCGGTTGTGGTCGGGGCACTCGCATCTTCCCCGCAAATCTACGCCATCGGTATGGGCCGCAAGGTGGAAGAGGTCGGCGAAGCGTGGATGGCCGCGATCGCGCACCCGATTGCGCCGATCACGGTCGCGTCTGCGCCGTGCCAGGAGGTCGTGATCACGGGGGACGATCTGAAAGCGCCGGGCGGCCTCGCCGCATTGCCGGTACCAGTCTCGACGCCCGGCTTCGACTCGGCGCCGTATCTGACGGCGACGCTGTGCATCACGCGCGATCCAGAGAGCGGCGTGCAGAACATGGGCACCTACCGCGCCGCGCTCAAGGCCGCCGATCGGCTCGCGGTGCGCATGGTGGCGCGCGAGGCAACCGGCGCCGGCGGCTATGTACATTGGCTCAAATACCGCGAGCGCAAGGAGCCGATGCCCATCGCCATCGTGATCGGCGCCGCGCCTGTGGTCGTATTCACCGGCCCGCAAAAGCTCGCCATCGACCTCGACGAGCTTGGGGTCGCGGGCGCGCTCGCCGGCGAACCGATCCGCACCGTGAAATGCAAGACGGTCGATCTTGTTGTGCCCGCCGATGCCGAAATCGTCATCGAGGGTTTGATCGATCCGCAAGTGCTCGAGCCCGAGGCGCCATTCGGCGAAAGCAATGGCTACGTGGCGCTGGAAGCCTTCAATATGCCGATGCGGGTAACGGCAATTACGCGCAAGAAGAAGCCGGTCTTCTGCTCGATCATCAGCCAGGTGACGCCGAGCGAGTCGAGTGTGATCAAAAAAGTCGCCTACGAGCCGTTGTTCCTTTCGCATTTGCGCGATCAGCTGGCGATCAAGGGCGTGCTGCGGGTTGCTATGCACGAGCGGCTCACGAACTTGCGGCCCGTCATTTTCCTGCAGATCGCGCACGGCACTCCGCGCACGGAAATCTGGCGTGCGCTGCATGGCGCGGCGACGCTCATGTCCAATTGCGGAAAAATCATCATCGCGGTGAGCGACGATATCGATCCGGCGAGCGTCGATGCGGTGCTGTGGTCGCTCGCCTATCGCTCAAATCCGATCGACGACGTGCAGCTCGTGCCCTATCGCGGCGGCGTGCAGGGCGCGCAATACGGACCAGACCAATCGGACTCCAGCATGCTGATCGACGCCACGCGCAAGCGGCCGATGGCGCCGCTCGCCTTGCCGACGCGCGAGCACATGGAACACGCGAAGGCATTGTGGGAACGGCTGGGACTGCATCCGCTGACCGTGACCTCACCGTGGCATGGTTACCAGCTCGGCGATTGGATTGAGCGGTGGGAGACATTCGCCCGCCGCGCCACCGCCGGCGACTGGGAGATTTCCGGCCGGGAGACCCTGGCGCGGCAACGCGCTGGGGTGATGCCGGAAACATCGGTGCGGGCGGTGGAGACGTAGGGGCGGCCCTTGTGGCCGCCCTCTTCACGGGCGCCCACGAGGGGCGCCCCTACGATCGCATGTGCGGAGAAGACGGTTGCGCCGGCCCGCCGCCGCTGCCATTTATGCCGCACATGGACACCGCGACCACATCAACCGCCGGGGCCGCCCTGACGCCCACCGCGGCCGCTCACACGATCGAGGCCCGTCTCGCTGCCATCGAGGACGTGGCGCGCGACACCAAGCTTTACACGTTTCGCCGTGTCGACGGTGCACCCCTGCCGGCCTACAAGCCCGGCGCGCATATCGATCTGCACCTTCCCAACGGACTAGTGCGGCAGTTTTCTCTGGTCGTTCCCGCCGCCGATCCCGACAGCTACACGGTCGGCGTCAAACGCGACGAAAACAGCCGCGGCGGCTCGCGTTACATCATCGACCAGATGAAAGTCGGCGACCAAATCAAGATCAGCGCACCGCGCAACAATTTCCCGCTCATCGAAGACGTCGAGCAGGTCACCCTGTTTGCCGGCGGCATCGGCATCACGCCGATCTGGTGCATGGTGCAGGAACTGGCCGAACGCAAACGCTCGTGGAAGCTCTATTACGCGTGCCGCTCGCGCGCCGACATGGCGTTTCTCGAAACGCTCAAGCAGCTGGCGCCAGATTCCGTCCATCTGCATTTCGACGACGAGGCCGGCGGCGTTTTGGATTTCGCCGCCGCCATCGCCGCGACGCCGGCGAACGCGCACCTTTATTGCTGCGGCCCCAACCCGATGCTCAAAGCCTTCGAGGCGGCGGCGGCGGGGCGGGCGCGCAACCTGATTCATGTCGAATATTTCACCCCGAAGGAGGAAGCCGCTTCGGATCAGGACTCGAAGCTCGGCGGCTTCTGGGTTGAACTGGCGCGCTCGGGCGAGGAGTATTTCATCCCCGAAGGGAAGAAGGTTCTTGAAGTGCTCTACGAGGCCGGTGTCGACGTCGATTATTCGTGCGAGCTCGGCATCTGCGGCGCCTGCGAGACGAAGGTCATCTCCGGCGTTCCGATCCACCACGACTCGGTGCTCTCCGAGGAGGAGCAGGCCTCAAATGACAAGGTCATGATCTGCTGTTGCGGTTGCGCGACGGAGCGGCTCGTCATTGATATGTAGGCCATCGCACGCCTTCCCGCTTCTAATAACTGCGACCCGTTGTGCCCTTGAAAAACCGTGTTTGGCCGCCCTTGATGCGACGGCCAGCCGTCGCCGCGCGTGAACGAGCTGGTGAAAACGTTACCCAGAGGGAGCGACCCATGAAAACACGCTACGCCGTCACGTTGGCAATGGTTGCGGGCATTGGAATTGGCGCCGCAGCGGTCCAAGGCCTTCATGCCCAGTCCAAGCAAGTCTATCTGGTGACTGAAATCGACGTGTCGAACGCCGATGCGTACGTCAAGGAATATGCACCGCTCGCTCAGGCGAGCATCAAGAAGGCGGGGGGCAAGCTTCTTGCCGCCAGTCTGAACGTCGCAAAGGTTGAAGGAACGCCGCCGAAGCGCGTCGCCATTCAGGTTTGGGACAGCGTGGAGCAGATGGAAGCCTGGCGTAACGGCGCCGACTACAAGGATGCGCGGAAAATCGGCGACAAGTACGCCACGTTCCGTTCCTACGCGGTTCCTGCCATCGGCCAGTAAGCCCCAACCGTCAGCCGACGATACCCAGAGGCCGCCTCATGTGTGGATGGCCCCCAACTTGCAAGAGCTTTTTTCGAGATGAGCACTGGTCGCTTGCAGTCATGTGTCCGGCCTGCTGGTGCGGTCTTCACATGACCGCTGGCCTTGATGGGT
>JBAUYV010000296.1:0-2285 GCA_049584975.1 Xanthobacteraceae bacterium
GCTCAAGGCTCCGCATCTGAGGAGCTTGCCAAAGAGCGTGCCGTTCGCGCCCTCCACCCCGACCACACGCCCCTGGCTGGAACCCTCTGGACGACATTGGTTGAACTCGCGCTAGAGATTGCAACAAGCGGAGGGGAACGGAATCGCCAGGGGTTAATCGGCGAGCTCACCCAACGGTCATTTCTTCTGGCTGCTGATCGGCGGCATTTCTCTGCGCGCGCGACCATCTCCGAAGCTTCTCGCGCCGCCCTTGCGGATATCGGCGATCGGGTTGGGAATGTCACTCTCACGCGTCCCGAACGCGTTGCTGCTGTTCATGCTGCGCTCGATCAGGCCCGTTATGTCGAAATCCGGGGTGATGCGGGCGTCGGCAAATCGGCTGTCCTGAAGCATTTCGCCGAACAGACAGCTTTCGAGGCGCGCGTTATCGTATTCACCCCGGGTAGAACGATTCCGAGGGGATGGATAGCTCTGCGAGCAGCGCTTGACTTTGATGGCGCTGCGCGTGATCTGCTGGCCGACCTCGCGATCGACGGTGGAGCATTGCTCTTCGTCGATAATCTCGATCTTTTCGATGACGAAGAGCGCAGAACGGTTATCGACCTAGTCCGCGAGGCTCCCAATATTCCCGGCCTCTCAGTTATTGTCACGGCAAGACGGAATTTCGGCGTCGACGAACCAAGCTGGCTGCCGGCAGACGCGCTTGATCGCTTGGGGCGTGCCGACCCGATCATCATAGGGGAGCTGACCGAGGTAGAAGTCGACGAGTTGCGCCATGTTGCTCCACCCCTGGCTCCTCTTCTCGCAGACCATCATCCGGCTCGTGACGTAAGCCGCAACTTATATCGCCTTGCTCGACTGGCTAACCGACCGACGGACGAACCGGTCCCGCACACTGAAATCGACATGGCCGAGCACTGGTGGCGCACGGCCGATGGAACGATCGACCGTAGCCACCGGGAGCGGGCGCGGCTCCTCAAGACCTTAGCAGAACAAGCCCTTGTGCGTGCAGAGCCGCTTGATGTGAATGACCGGCCGGCCGCCGCCGTCAACGACCTGGTTGCAAGCGAGACCTTGCGCGACCTCGGGAACGACCGCGTTGCATTTCGCCACGACGTCCTTCGCGAATGGGCGATCGCCAATCTACTCCACTCAGAGCCGGAGACAATTGAGCGCCTGAATCTCGACTGCCCCGCGGCCGCGGTTTTGGCCAGGGGAGTGGAACTTGCTGCGCGACTGAAGCTCGAACGCGCTGACGACGGCGCTGATTGGTCTGCATTTCTCGACTTACTTAGCCGCGAAGGCATCCACGGTTCATGGCGACGGTCGGTCCTGCTGGCGCTCGCTCGATCGGAAATCGGTGTCGAACTGCTAACTCGCGTATCGGCGCTTCTCGTCGATGACTGGGCTACCTTGCTCCGCGAGCTCATTCGCACGATCATGGCAGTCGACGTTGAACCGGCCTCGAAGTTATTCGCTGATGTTGGGGTTGATCCGGCGATCATCCCCGCCAGTATGAACGTTCCAAGCGGGCTCTCTTGGTACCGACTGATCGTCTGGCTCCTTGCCCTTGGAGAAAACTTACCCGGGGCTGCTATCCTGGACGTGGTCAGTCTCTACACCGGTTGGTCCGCCGGAATGTTCGGCTGTGATCCTATTACGCCCCGCTTACTCCAATGGCTCTTCCATTGGCTGCGTCAGATCGAAAGTGCTCGCGATACTGGGGCCTTTTACGAGCATAGCCAGTTGTTTGGCGGCGGGTTTAATTACGAGCAGATTGACTCGCTGGAGTCCGATCTCCGGACGGGGTTTCTCCTGTACTGCAATCGAACGCCCGCACTGGCCGCGGAGTATCTGCGGTCACTGCTTCAGCATCGGCATCATGACAGGGTCGCGCGTGGTATCCTGAAATTTAGTGGCGCACTTGCTCAGGCCGCACCCGCGGAACTCGCGGAGCTGACGGCGACAACCTTGATCCCGAAACCACCGCGAGATCGATACCCGGCACGTTATGAGCTCAGGGAAGCTTTCGATTACAGCGATCATGAATTCCTTTCGCCATCCCCAGCACAGGGCCCGTTTCTAGAGCTTCTCCTCCATGCCCCCGAACACGGGCTCGCGCTGGTGCGCCGACTTGTCGATCACGCCATCGCGTTTTATGCGAATGGCCATAGTCCCGATGGCGACACCATCGTCATTACGTACGCAGACAGCGCGCGCGTTTTCCCTTGGGGCCGATCGTACACATGGTCGCGCGAGGGGGCGGGGCACTACAGCGTAACCTC
>JBAUYV010000297.1:0-2249 GCA_049584975.1 Xanthobacteraceae bacterium
GACCATGGGCCAGCAGATCGGCCAACCAAGTCGCGTCGTTGATGTCGGTCTTGCGGCCCGGGACGTTCTTCATGTGTGCGGCATTGGCGAGCACCAACGTGAACTCGCTGTCGGACAGAATGTGCCAGACCGGTTTCCAGTAGACTCCTGTTGCCTCCATGGCGACGTGGGTGCAACCGTTCGACGCCAGCCACTCCGACAAGCTCACAAGGCTGGCAGTCGTCGTGTTGAATGTCTGCACCTCGGTGACGACTTCACCACCGGATGCGATGCGCATACAGGCGACCACGCTGTCTTTGTGGACATCGAGACCGGCACACCGCGGATAAAGGACTTCCATCTACACCTCCTGGCTATGCAGTGCCGGCGTGGAATCCGTGTTATTCGAAATCTAACAAGCGTGCTCCGTGATCGTCTCCGACCATTGGCACAGTCTGGGGATGCTCAGGGATTCCGGGTCCAACTTTTTCTCGGGCTCAATCGCACCACTGAAACGCCGACCTCAGTGCCGACACCGGGCTCAGCTTATCAAGTTTCGTGCGCTGCGGGTCGGGGCAGCCGGTGATGAAACTTTTTTGCGAAATTGCGGTTGGGGGCGAACGCTGGCGGGATGGAGCTCGAGCGCTCAGTCGCCCTCTCTCTTTATCCATTGCGGAGCCGCGCGACGAGCGCCGCGCCGAACAAAGTGAAACAAGGCGACGGCTGGCCGATCGCCCTCGTTTCACTGAAGAGTCCGATTCCAAAGAACGTCTACGCGTCGGCAATGGGATTGTGCAACGACTCAATCATGACGTAGTCCGGGGGGCCGTCGCGTTTTGTTGCGCGGTTCCTTACACTTCCCGCTGCCGCGACTCGATCGTACCGACGAGATGATGTAACGATGCTTACAATTTTTGCAGTTGCTTCAGTCCGTCTCGCAGGGTCCTGCGACGACACTATCCGACCCACTGGCCGCCGCACACAAGGCAGTTGGCGTTCCCCTTGCCGATGTCGTCGCCCCAGTAATAGGCCGTCGTGGTACCGGCGCGAGCCGCGTATTCCCATTCAGCTTCCGTGAGCAGCCGATATGGCTGCCCAGTCATGTTGGAGAGCCCCCGTCCCCGTTGCCTAGGTGACGGCGGACGGGACGCCCCTGACTATCCGAGTTCCACCATTGTTCTACACTGCCAAGCTGTTCCCCTGGCCCCTTTCCATGAGGCCTGGTCCCTTTTGAAATTTCGAGTGGTCCCTTTGGGAACTAAGAGGGAATATGAACATTGGTTCAGCAAGTGATAACTGCGTCGCGGCGACCGCCAGAGGCGCAGGCGAGAGGACCCTAAAAAGCCCCGGCGCTGGGATAGCCGGGGCTTTTTGCTGCCCAAACGCGATTCCGCCTTGACGGTTGCCAAATGTTCTCCAAAATCGAACACACCATCCTCTCGTGCTTCTTGTTGTGCCATGGCCATCTATCGGCTGATTGCCAACGGGTCCTTTGGACCGGCAGAAATTGAAGCGATGACGGCGGCCTATGAGGCTGCATTGCTCGATCTTGGCCTCGACCGAGATGACCCGATAACTGAAATCATCGCCACAGCCATCGTCACCATTACGAGCAAGGGCGAACGCGACCCGGCAACCATCAAAGTTCGCGCATTGAACGCCATTGGCGCCCGTAACCTAGATTCCAACGCTGCATAGGCGGCCTCAGTAGCGGCCAAATCCGTCTTGATCGTCAATTCCGCCACTGATCATCATGCCACCGCTCGGTGGAGCTCGAGTTTCCTCCTATCGAATTTGATCCTGTATGGTTTTCATGCTGCTGCCGTGGCTTGTTCCCGGGTCCAGCGGAACTCGGTGCCGTCAACCCAGATGCGGTGCATGATCACGGCCAACCGGCGTGCCAGGGCCACGATCGCCTTTTTCAACCCGCGGCGCCTGGCGATCTGCATCGCCCAGGCCTTGAGCCAGGACCATCTCTTCGAACGCAGCATGCTCTGAGCTGCTTCGTGGAGCATGACCCGCATCATCTCATCTCCACAGCGAGATATTCTACCGTTTCGATCGATCTCACCGGATTGATACTTGGCGCAGGTCAACCCCGAGCCGGCACGTCGACGGTGGCGCGATAAGTCAGCGCCACCACCGGGCCCGGTCCCACGTCATAATGCCCATCTCGCTACATCATTGAAAGATAAGGGTGTGCTGATCTGGATTTAATGATGATGGGTCATCGCAGCCCATCTTGATGCGTTGGACTAGATGCTGATCTT
>JBAUYV010000298.1:0-14674 GCA_049584975.1 Xanthobacteraceae bacterium
CGCTCAATCTGTCCTTTGCCAGCGGCGATGGCGTCACGCAGACGCAGCCGGGGGCGCAGCCGATCACTGTCGGCAAACTGTTGCTCTCGGGCGGTGGCGCCAATACCGACTCGCTTATGGATGTCTCGAACAGTATCAGAAGATTCGCGGCGAGTGTGGGCGCGGGCGGCACGGTCAGCCTCTACGACGACCGCAATCTCGCGATCGGTACGGTGAACTTGATCGCCGGGGTGACGGCGGGCACGCTGACGCTCACAGACAATGGCACGGTCAGGCAGAGCGCGGCGATCAGCGCGACGAACCTGGAGTTGCTGGGCAGCGGCGGGACCTACACGCTGACCAACACTTCCAATAGCGTCGGGACGCTGGCGGCAAGTGTCGGCGCGCTCAGCTTCACCGACAGTTCGGCGCTGACGATCGGCACCATCGGTTCGACGACCGGCATCTCGGCGACCGGCAATGTCACGCTGACCACCGACTCGATCACCGTCAGTAGCCCGATCAGCGCGTCTGGCCAGACCGTCACCATCCAGCCGCTCGGAACCACCACGACCACCGGCTTGGGCACCGGAACCGGCGCGCTGGCGCTCAGTCAAACGGCTCTCAGCAACATCACCGCGGCGACCTTGGTGTTCGGCAGCGTCAGTTCGTCCGGAGCGATGAATGTCGGCGGCGCGGTGTCGGTGCCGACCACCATCACCAATCTGTCGCTGTTGTCCGGCGGGCCGGTCAGTATCGATAGCGGCGCGTCGCTCGCCAACAACAATAGCAACGGCTCTATAGCGCTGCAGGGTGGTTCGCTCAGCATCAATGGTGGAGTCACCGTCAATACCGGAACAAACGCGACGCTCGTCCTCGATACCATTGGCACGGCGACGCAGAGCGCGGCGATCGCCGCAACCAACCTTCTGCTCAATGGCAGCGGCGGCAGCTACACGCTGACCCACACATCCAATAGCGTCGGCACGCTGGCGGCCAATACCGGCAGCGTCAATTTCAATGATAACGGCAGTCTGACCATCGGATCCGTGGGCGGCATCAGCGGCGTCACCGGCAGCGGATCGATCACGTTGACTGCCAGCGGAAACCTCACCATCGATTCCGCGGGCGGCATCAGCGGCGTCACCACCAGCGGACCGATCACGCTGACTGCCGGCGGAAACCTCACCATCGATTCCGGCGATTCGGTAAACAGCACGGGCAACAACGTCGTGCTGGCGGCGACCGATTTCATCAACGATGACGGCAGCAGCGCCGTGACAGCCCCTTTGGGGCGCTGGGTGATTTATTCCAATAATCCGGCGAATGATACCTTCGACGGTCTCTCCAGCAATGGCTATATCTGGGGCACCCCCTATCCGGGGTCGATTCCGCCCTTGGACGATTACTATGTTTTCGCGGTTCAGTCGGCCGGCTACATCGTGCCTCCCACCTCCAGCGGAGGCGCCACTGGCGGGACCACCATCACTTTTCAGCTGGGGGCTGCACTCGCCCCGGCGCTTACGACCGGTGCGTTGGGCTCTTTAGACCAGTCCAGGATATTTGACATCCCGGCCCCCACCGAGACCCACTTCACCCTGAACGAGGTGTTGGTGCAGGTCAGTTGCGACACGCCGCAGCAAGCGATCGATGCGGTTGCACACGAGATGCACTTGTCCATCGTGTCGTCGAAATGCATGGACCAGTCGCATAAGATAGTGCTGCGCATGCATATCGACAGCGGCCACAGCGTTGCCGATGTGATCCGGGAGCTGGAGCGCTTCAAAATCATTGCGGTGGCGCAGCCGAACTACACCTACCAGGCGCAGCCGGATACCCAGCGTCCCGGCGAGGCCAGCCAGACCCAGGGAGGCAACGCCGCCCAATATGCGGTCGCTAAGCTTGATCTGGCCGCCATCCATCAGATCGCGACGGGCGCCGGCATCAAGATTGCGGTGATCGATTCACAAGTCGACGTGAAGAATCCCGAACTCACCAGCGGAATCGCAGGGGAATTCAACGCGGTCGGTGTCACGGAGCCACCGGATGCGCACGGCACCGAAATGGCCGGCGTGATCGCGGCGCATGATCGGCTGACGGGAATTGCACCTGGAGCAGAGATCTACGCGATCCACGCCTTTTCGCGTACTGGTGATACGCCCGACAGTTCGACCTTCAGCATCGTCAACGCTCTCAATTGGGCGATCGGCCAGGGCGTCCGCGTAATCAACATGAGCTTCACGGGGCCGCGCGATCCGTCCATTGACCGCACGCTTCAGGTCGCCCACGATAAGGGCATCGTGTTGGTCGCGGCGGCAGGCAATTTCGGGCCGGATTCGGCGCCGCTCTATCCGGGCGCCGATCCCAACGTGATCGCGGTCACGGCGACCGACAGTAACGACATGATATTTTCCGGCGCTAACCGCGGAAGCTACATCGCTGTGGCGGCGCCCGGGGTCGACATTGCCGTGCCGGCGCCCGACGGCACTTATCAGTTGACCACCGGCACCTCGGTCGCGGCCGCCGAGGTAAGCGGCATCGTCGCGCTGCTACTGCAGCGCAATCCAGCCCTTACGCCCGACCAAGTTCGCACCATCCTGACTTCGACCGCCCGGCATCCAGGGACTGAGGAACGCAACGACACCTATGGCTGGGGCCTGGTCGATCTCGCCAAGGCGATCCAAGCCGCCGCTGACGTAAAGCCAGCGCCCACCCAGTAAGGTAGGGCATTAGCCAGAGGCGCGTCCCGCTACTACTTTTCCTCCAGCGCGTTGATCGGCTCCCAGTCCGGACCGGGCGGATCGCGCGCAATTTCGGTGGCTCGCTCCAAGAACAAGGCCGACGGCGGATCGGCGCTTGCCGAGCGCGCGAAGTGGTCGGCGGCGCCCGCGAAGTCACGTGCGCGCCAGCGCGCGAGGCCTTCAGCGTAGGTTTCTGAGCACGACAATTGTTGCGGCGCGGCCTCGCCTGCCGCGGCCAGCGGCTCGTAAATCTTGGTCGCGCCGGCACGGCCTTTGACGCGAATTGTGTCAAGTTCGCGCCACACGAACGCACCACCGGTTTGCGCCATGGTCGTCTCCGAGGCAATAACGGTGGTGCCGAAAAACTTGTTGGCGCCCTCCAGCCGAGACGCGACATTCACCATGTCGCCCATCACCGTATAGTTGAAACGCCGGCGCGAACCGATATTGCCGACCAGCGCCTCGCCCGAGTTCAGCCCGATGCGTTGTCGCAGCGTATGGCCCTGGAACGCGGCCGCGGTTTGGTCGAGTTCGCCAAGCCGCGCGGCGCACGCGAGCGCCGCGCGCACCGCGTTGGCAGCGTGATCCAGATCGTCGAGCGGCGCACCGAACACCGCTACGATGGCGTCGCCGATGTATTTGTCGACGAAGCCGCCGCAGGCCTCGATGATATCCGTCATGGCCGAAAAGTACTGGTTCATGGCGGCTACGAGGTCGCTGGGTGAGATGCCTTCTGAGAACGAGGAAAAGTTCGCGATGTCCGAGAAGTACAGGGTGACGTTACGCATCTCGCCGACCAGCGCGGGTGGCTTATTCGATGCCATCATCTTTTCGATCACGGCTGGCGCAAGATAGTAGGCGAAGCTCTGGCGCAGCAGCCGTTTGTTGCGATCGGCAACGACAAAGCGGTAACCGATCGTCGCGCCTAGCGCGGCGAGCCCAGCCGCAAGAGGCTGGATCAACGGAAGCGCCAGCGCATCCCGGAAAGCCACCGTCGCGCCCGCAGTCCACGCCACCGCAATGCCGAGATAGGCGAGCGCTGCCACTATCGGGCTAAGCGCCAGCGCGGCAGCGGCTGTCAGCGCCGCGAAAGTGAACGAAATGACGGCGGTGCCGCCGCGGCCGACTTCGGTAAGCGCATCACCGCGAAGCAGATTGTTTACCGCCGTGGCGTGGATAAAGACACCGGCGATTGCTTCACGCGTAAATTTGGGGCCGCTGGCCGGCGCGGGCAGTACGCAGCGCACCGGCGCCGGGGCTTCGGGCGCGGTCGCAAAGCGCTTAGAGGTGATCTTGCGGTCCTCGACGTCCAGCACCGTGCCGAACACCACCACCTTGCCGTCGAAATGGCTATGGAAGAAGTCCTTGTCCCCCTTTTCGGCGCAAGCGCTCAGGTCGGCGAATGAAAAGGTCGGAATGTCGTCGGCGCCACCCGCAAAGTTGAGAGTGATCGTGTTTGGCACTAGACCTGAAGTTGGCTGCTTTGCCGACACCGCCGTCACGTCACTCGCGCGCGCGGCAAGCTCCGCTGCCATCGAAGTTACCGGCTGGCCATCCACCACGAAGCGGAGCGGGACACGCCGGATCACCTCGTCGGAGTCGGTGTAGACGTTGAGGGGACGGATGTTGCGTCCAAACCCGACGGCGGCACGTTGACCGGGCGACGGCAACAGCGGCCGGTCTTGATTCTGAGTCTGCCCGAGAACGACTTTGCCGGCGCGAGCGCCGAGCGCGAGCGCGCGAAGAAAGTCGCGGTCGAACCCGTGCACCCGCGCGCCCAAGGTCCCATCGTCGAATGGCACCGCAGACTGCTCGATGGAGGTCGGGAACACGATATCGAAGCCCACGACCTTGGCCCCGCCGTCGATGACCGCAGTGAGGACTTGGCCAATCTCATGGGTCCAGGTGACGCTCGGCGTGCCATCGAATGGCGGGGTACGGAAGGTCTCCTCATCGATCGCGACCACGACGGCGGCCGAGGAGGACGGCGCATACGGATTGCCGAAAACGCGCCAGCGCAGCGCCGTCAGGAAATCGATCGAGAGGCCGCTCACGGCGTCGAGCGCCGGCGAGGCGGCAACAAGTCCTACTACAAGCGCAATCAGAAAGGCCGCTAGCGCGGCGCGCCAGCGAACCGGATCCATGAACGAGTGGCCGTCGTATCAGCTCGATTGGAAGCGTAGCAGGCGGCTCACGATGGGCCCTCTGCCAGATTTGGCGCTCGCATCGATCTTGAAGACAACTTTGTGGTCCCCGATGCTTGCCCTGTAAGTCGCACCGGGTGTGAGAAGCTTGTTGGTCTTGGCCAGATCGTAGAAACCTCCGCCAGAGAGGCCTTCGCCTATCTTGATCTGGAAGTGCTCGCCGGGCGGGTCAATACGCTCGATCACGAGCTCGCGGCTGTCACCAGGATGGAGCCTGGGAATTTCGATCATCGGCGCCCGCGCGTAGAGTACAGGTTCATGGGTCGCACTCTGCAGCCGGAATGCGGTGGCGGCGGTCTCGGTCGCCTGTTGCGAGGGGAACTCTACCTTGCCGCCGTCGCAAGCGACCTTGGTACGGGCAACCTTGCCCCCGTCCACTTCGCTCTGGTCGGTACCGACGGTCACCGTTCCGCCAGTGATGGTCTCATGCTCGCAGGATTTCAGATAACTGAGAACAAGAACATCACTTGGCCGGAGTTTGATCACCTGGCCGGCGCCCACATAGTCCATGAACTCGACGTCGGCAGTGGTGCTTTTCACGTCCTCCACCAGAGCCGTGGGGATCAGCGGCGCCGGCAGGTGTGCCGAAGCCTCGGTCGCAATGATGAGGCCTGCGGCAAGCGCTGCACCTCTAAGAATTTTGGTCGCCATCAGACGATCTCCCGAGATTCGCACGTTTCATTTATCCTACTTTAACAGTCCGGGAAAGAACTTGCACCCTGGTCCTCAGCCATAGCCGCGCGGCCCGACGCAATCAGCGTTGCAAGACGCCAACGACGCGGTTCGCAAAACTCAGCCGCTCGGACATTACCGTGATAATGTAGCCTAACAACGCCAGCGCGGCCGCGGGATTCTCGACCTTGGTGCGCTCATAGGCGCCGAGACTGAGCGCGTAAAGGACGCCCGGTGTTTCCGCCCGGATCGTTGCGTTGCGCGGCTGGCCGGTTATGAGGCCCATCTCGCCGACTGTCGTATGAGAGCGGAGGCTGCGCACTCGGATTTGATGGTCGCCGGCGTCCACGAGAATACCGATGCGGCCATCGAGGATGAAGTGCAAGGCGTCAGCGGGGTCGCCCTGCCGTGCAATAACATCGCCGGGCGCGACCTCCATGCGAACGCATTGCTTGACCAGAAAGTCGGCGTACTCGGCATTGCCGAACGCCTCGGCCAGCCACTCATGCAGCGACTTGGCTTCGCCGCGGGCGCGTTGCGCTGCCTCTATGATGGCGTCTTCGCAGGTTTCCAGCGCCTGGTCGAGATCCGGCACAAGCAGGATGTCGTCGGTCAGGAAGCCAATGGCACGGAAGGCCCTCCCCAGCTCGGGGGTGAGATTCACCAGCACAACGCGGGCACCGCGGTCATCGGCGGCGCGCTTGATCTGGCTGAAGCTGTGTGTGGCCGAGGAATCGACGCCGTTCACAAGTCGAAAGTCGAACACGAGGAAGCGGCATTCCGGGTGGCGCGCCAGCAGCGTCTTGATGTGCTCGTGGAGGCCATTGGCCGAGCCGAAGAACAGATAGCTGTGCAGAGCCATGACCTGGATTTGGGACCCGTCTCTCGTCAACACGGCCAGTTCATCCGGGGAACGGTCGAGCGAACTGCGAATTTCCGAACCGTCGAAACTGTATTTGATCGCATTGATCCGGCTGGCGCTGAGCGCAAACGTGGCGCAGCCGATGACCACGCCCGACAGCACACCGGCGATAAAGCCCCATTCAACGATGATGGCGGCGATCGCCAGCAGCGACAGGTATTCGGCAACCGACAGGCGCAACGCGGAAGCCATGAGCCATTGGTAAATCAGCATCCCGCCGAGATAGAGCAGCAGGCCGCCAAGCACGAACTTCGGCACGTAGCCGAGCAGCGTAGGATCGATGGTGAGGACGAACGCGCATAAAGCGGCGACGACCACGCCGGACAAGCGCGTGCGCGCGCCCATCGAATGGTTGAGCACGGTGCGGCTCAACGAAATGCAACTGGTATATCCACCGAAAACCGCCGAACACAGATTGGCGACGCCCAGCGTATTCAGTTCCCGGTTAAGACTGGCTTCGTGATGCGTCGCGTATTCGATGCCGGTCATGTTGAGAAGCGTGCTGATCACGGTGACGAACATCACGGCGATCAAATCGCCGGTTAGCGCCGGCAATTGCTGCCACGGGAAAAGATTGAGCTCGTCGCTGTGCCACGGCAGATCGAGCACGTTCCTGGCCGAGATCTTGAACATCCATCCACTGACTTCCGCATGGTCCAGCGAGGTACCGGTTGCCGCCATCACGGCGTACGCGAGTAAGGCGCAAACGAGCAAAACGGCCGGCGTCACCGCCGCGTTGCCGATGCGGCGAAGCGTCAGAAAAAGCAGCATGCCGACGGCCGCGGCGGCGGCAAGTTTGGTCGCGTTGGCTGCAAGCAAAAATGCTGCGGAGTCGGCAAAGGTCAGCGGATGATCAATAACAACATGGCATGCGCCCGAAACGACCAACACGCCGGTTGCGCCGAGAAAGCCGCCGATGACCGGATAGGGCACGAAACGGATCGCTCGGCCGCCACGGGCCAAGCCTAGTCCACACAGCGCGAGCCCGGTGAGCGCGCTGCTCATCGGCATTACGATCAAGGCCGCCACCAGTAGCCGGTCGCTGGCTCCCGCCGCGGCGAGATGCTGGGTCACCGAAGCGACCAGCGCCGCAGTCACCGCCGATGTCGAACTGTCCGGCCCGGCAATGCTGAACGGCAGCGTGCTGCCGAGGGCGACCACAAGCGCGGCGACGGACGACGCGATGAAGCTCGCAGCGATGCCGTAAGCGAGCCAGGGTGCCAATGGCCCGCTGAAAATCAAGGCCGCGAAGGACAGCCCGAAGGCCAGCGAAAGGACGCCGCAAACAAGGCCGGCCAACAGGTCGCGCCCCACCACATGAATGCTTCGCGCCGACAGAGCTTGTTTGCCGGTTAGCGCACTGAAAGCCATAGCGCGAAGTCCCCAAGCCTTTTGTAAGCCGCCCCCGAGCAATCATAGGCGGGTAACGCGGGCGTGACCACTATTGCGGCAAAGGCCAGGGAACTGCTCACCGAAATGCGGCGCAAATGGCTTGCACGATGCCGCCGCGCACGGCGGAGCGATCGTAAAGATGATTATTGATACCAATGCCAGGCTTATGGCCAAGGACAATGTGAACAACAATGTCCACGTGCGAGTGAAGAACAGTGTTGATACCGTAGGGGACGCAACTATTGCTCCAGTAAGAGCGCGTCCAAGCTGACGACGGCGGACGATCTGTCAGCGGATGCTGCGAATGCGAAATGCCGCGCTGTCGCGCGCGTCGAAGATCGGCCATCCATCGTAAGGACGGTAAAAATCTACCACGGCACTGATACGCCGCGCGGAAATCCCGCCCCCGAGCGATTGGGTAATGTTGCGCTTTGCCGCCGTTCCGATTCTGTGCCCTGACGTTACGTCAAGTTTGTTCCACTCTCTTCCAATCTCTTTCTGCCCGCTCGGTTTCCTGTTGATTTTCAGAGCAGCGCATTTTGAGTCCGGTGTTTTATTTGACACAGAAGCGGCGGACCGTCATACTCTTATGATGCAAAACTCAGTAACATTTCTGTGCCCGACGTGCGGCGCAAAATATCGCCTCACGCGCATTGAGGCTTCAACCGAGCCCACAAGGCCGATAGCGTGCATTTCCTGCGGCGAGCCGCTTTCCGGTCGTGAGGGCACGTTTTTTCTCAAATATTTTTTGATAGAGCGTCCCAAAAGCAGACAGCCAGCTCCGCTGCAAGCGTCCTAGTTCTACGCGACTTATGGCCTTTTTGTTCTACCGCCGCAGGCCTGGACCTCGACGGCGCGCGGATCCGTTCCGGATTTTTCATTCTGCTCCTAGAGCCTTCGCGGCTCGGCGTTCTCGAGCGCCATCAACCAACGCCACGGCAAAATCGACCGATTGATGTCACCGTTGGTTCACCCGCCCGGGGGTTAGCGGCGGCGCGTCTTCGCCCCAGGCATTGAGCGTCTTTTCGATCTTTTCAAGCGTCCTTGTAAGGACGCCGGGTGACTGACCGCCTTGCAGCTGTTTCTTCAACTCAACAAATCCGTTATCGACGGCGACAAGACGCTGCGCCAGTATTTTCGCGATGTGAAGTACCGCGATTGGATCTTTCTGAAGCAGCGCCGCGTCGGCAACACTGAACTGTGAGTCCTCAATAGCCCTGACGTCCGCTGTATGCGGCTGATCCAACAACGCGGAGAGCTCTCCGATGACGGCACCAGGCTCCCGTACTTTGGCAATCTCTATGGACCCTTTGAGAATTGCGACTGCGCCCCTTTTGAGGATCAGTAGTTGGCCGGTTTTTGATCCAGCTGTTAAGACTGTTTCGCCGGCGCGGTAAGTTGCTATCGGAAGGGCTTCGAGGGTTTTGTCGAGTGCAGCATCATTTGTCCCGAGCATGCTCGTTGTCTCTGTTATGCGTTTCCACCGACGCGCAAAATTCTTCTTATATAAAGTACAGCCGAACGATACGCCGGCATTCCCGATGTCGCAAGAGTAGACCGATTCAGCGGATGACGTGACGCACCATAATCGGCGACGCCAGTGTGCTCTCGAGATGCACGGGTCGTAATTCCGATCCCCGCCGCGCCGTCAATTTGGCGAAGTGGAAACCCCCTCGCGCATCGCGATCTCATCACGCAAATCGCCACCGAGCATTCCGCCCATGGTCGCGCACACCGCGCCGAACGCGAACAGCGAAGCGGGGACCAGCATTTGCGCTCGTCCCCGCTTCGCTGTTACCAGGATGTCAGTGCGTAGCGCGGTTATCGCAATCTATTCTTGAAGCTATCTTTGCGCACTCAGCCAATCGTCGACGTCTTTGCGCACCAAGTCCTTGGCCAGACCGTAGCGTTGCTGGATCCTGCCTTCGAGCTGGTCGCGCTGCCCGTTGATCTGGGTGAGATCATCATCGGTGAGCTGGCCCCACTTCTCTTTGACTTTCCCTTTCGCCTGCTTCCAGTTTCCTTCAATTCGATTCCAGTCCATGTCTGCTCCTGTCCGCTTCTACTTCGCCGTTCGAGCGCTGTCGTGTCGATAACATTGCCGGCTGAGAAGAGTTCCGCGCGGACGGATATGCGCATGCGAATGGAACCGGAATTTTTCCCAATGGTTCTCGCTGCAATGGTTTGATGTTTGGAGGACCATGTCATGGGACGATATCTTTTGCTGTGGCTGCTTGGCGTGCCGCTACCGATTCTTTTTGTGATTTGGATTATCGGCGGCCTGCACTAAAGAATGCAGGGCCACAGTGCGCACGCATTGCAGGCGATTCGCCAGGCCGGCACGCCTGCGCAGTTCTTCACAGGCTACGGCCGATACCTTAGCCGCACACTTCCAAACGCCGCGATATAACGGAGGTTGCCGCTACTTTCGCGCGAGCCGATGGCGGCAACTCTTGGGCAGCACTTGCCGCCATTGTCCGCCAAACCGACTTGCTCTAGCTTAGCGGCTGCGGGCAAATTGCATGGCGACGATGCAGCAGGACAACGCTACAGCCACGTCACCGAAGCGCGGCATCAAGCCGACCTTTACCAAAGGCTATAAGCACGTCCCGCATCTGAAAGAGAAGCTGCTCTGGCTGTACGGCTTCCTGCAGGGAATCGAGTGCCAGCGCGACCATGCCGCAGCCATCGGCATCTCGCCGGCTGCTTTCTCGACCTGGGTCAACGGCTCGCTGTTCAAGGACGGCGCCGGCAACACGGCGCGCGCCAACCCTGAGAGCATTCCGGCCAAATACTACGGCAAGTTCGTCAGATCGTGCGGACTGCCCGCCGAGGTCATCGAACTGCCCGATCTGGCGGAGTTCAAGACCGCGCTGGAGCATTTCGAGAGCCAATCGGGCAGCTGGGCCAAGTTGGTCGGCAGCCTTCCCGACGATGATCGGATCGAAATCATCGCCGAGAATGCCACCCGCACCTTGGTGGATCCTGATGAGGAGGAAGTGGACGGCGTCCCGCGCTATCGGGTCGGCGAGCGCATCATGCTGCGGGTTGCAAACCACGGGTGGCGTTACGGTCTGCTGCTTGAAGAAGATCGCGGCGGATGGACCGCGCTGCGGCCGAACCCGCGCGCGCCCGAAGCGGCGCTTGAAGGTCCGCTGCTGTTCCCGCGCCAGGTTCCGGGCAAGCCGCCGCGTTTTGCCAGGCTCGACGGCGTCGGTCTGCACCGCGTTCTAGTTGTTCTCACCAAGACCGCGCTGCCGAATGGTGTGCTCGATGTCATCCTGCAACGGCCGATCGATTCCGCGAAGCTGAATTATGTGGCCTCGGCGCTGCAGAAGCTCCGCGCCGCCGACAAAGACGCTTGTCTCCTCATAAGCCGGAAATTTATTGCCGCGCCCGATTAGCAACGCAGCGGCAATTTGGCCGCGATGCCTGCCTATGCGGGGCACGGCGGCTTCAGTAACCTCGCCCGCAGCGAGCCACCGATAGGAGCAAAATGTTGCGCGCCGACCGACGTGTCGACGGCAAGGCGCTTGCCGGTCCGCAAGCCGCGCAAGCGCTTGCGGAATTGGGAGCCGAGCATTACCGGCGCGGCCAATTCGAGGCGGCGCGGCCGCTCTTGGAAAAAGCCCGCGATGCGATGGCGGCGCGGCAAGGCAAAAAGGCCCCTGCCCTGTTGCCGATCTTGAACCAATTGGCGCGGGCGTATCGGCAACTCGGCGAATTTAAAAAGGCCTGGAACAGCTCCGAACGCGCGCTCGCCATCGCCGAAGACGCATTCGGCGGCGAGAGCGTCGAGCTTGCGACGCCGCTCGAAGGGCTGGCGAAGGCGTATTTTGCCCTGGGTTTTTTGGACAAATGTTATCAGGCAGCCGAGCGCGCCGTGGCGATCCTGCGAGCCGCGCTCGGCGACGGTCACGTGGAAGTCGCGATTGCGCGCGATCGCCTGGGCGTGGCCCTCGCCGAGATGGGCGCCTACGATCGCGCCAGAGAGCTGCACGTGCGCGCGGTTGCCGTGCTGCGCGCGAGCAAGTGTGCGCAACAGCTCGCCCGCGCGCTTGCCAATGCGGCGGCGACCTATTTGGTGACTGACGACCTTGCGGCCGCGCGGCCTCTCTATGAAGAGGCGCTGGCCACGGCGCGCGCGGCTTATGGCGAGGGGCACGAGGACACCGCGGCCTATTTCGCGCTGCTCGGCGACTATTGGGCGAAGGCCGGCGACGACGCGCAGGCGATGCGCCAATACCGGCAGGCGCTTGCGGTGAAGCGATCGGCTTTGGGCGAGCTGCATCCCGATATCGCCTATCTGTTGTTCAAGATCGGCCAGACCGAATATCGGCAGGACCAGGCGGCCGGCCGGGAGATCGTCTTTCAGGCGATCGCCATCATCAATGTGCGCGTGTTCCGGCCGCATTTGTTTGCCGACATCTGCTCGTTCCTGGCCCGGATCGTGGCGCCCTCGCCGGCCGCCATTTTCTTGTGGAAGCTTGCGGTCAACGACATCGAAAGTCTGCGCCGGCACGTGGCGCGCCTCGACAGCGTTCTCGAGCGATCCTTTCTCCGGCGCAACCGCGACGACTTTCGCGCGCTCGGCGAAGCCCTCATTGCGCACGGCCGATTGCCCGAGGCCCAGCACGTGCTGACGATGATCAAGGAGAACGAGCTGTTCAGCGTGGCGCGCATCGATACGCGCAAGGCCCGGGCGCCGCTCACCGGTCTTGAAGCGCAGTGGTTCCATCGCGGATTGCGACTGGTGACGCGGCTGCACTCTTCGCTCGCCGGCGGCGATAGCGCTTCGCTTCAGCCCCGTCTCGTGCAGGCCGGCAAGGACCTGAACGCCATGCTCGACGAAATCGTGGCCGACTTCGGCGCGGCGCACGGGCAAGCGGCTTACGCCCAACGGCACGCGGCGGCGGCAATGAGCCCGGCGAGTCAGATTCCGCCGCCCGGCGCTGCGCTGCTGCAATACCTGCTCATGCCCGACGGCTGCAACATGAGCATCATTCTGACAATGCGTGGACTGCAGCGTGAGTTTCGCGCGGAGCTGGCGGAAGGCGAGGTCAACACACTCGTCTACGAAATGCGCGAGTCCTTGCGGAGGCGCTCGGGCGAATTTCTGCCGAGCGCGCAGCGGCTTTATGCCATCCTCATCGCGCCACTCGTTGAAATGCTGGAAGCGGCAGGCGCCAAAACCCTCATCATCTCGCTGGACGGCGTGTTGCGTTATCTGCCCATGGGCGCGCTGCACGACGGCCGGCGCTTTCTGATCGAGCGGTTCGCCTTGGCGCGGGAGACGCAAGCCGTCACCGCCCAAGCGCGGAAGAGCTCCGGCAGGCGTGCGGCCGGCCTCGGCGTGAGCCGGCCGCTCGACGGCCATCAAGTGCTCGTCGGCGTGCGCGACGAATTGGCTGCGGTCATTCGCACGGCGCGGCGGCGCCGCGGCGGCGTGCTCCCGGGCATCATCCGGCTCGATCGCGCCTTCACGGCCGGGGCGCTGGCGCGCGCGCTGTCGTCGCAATACTCGGTCATTCACGTTGCCAGCCATTTTGTTTTCTCCGCCGCGCGCGAAGCGTCCTCATATCTGCTGCTCGGCGACGGTTCGAAGCTTACGCTCGCCGAATTCGGCGACCTGCGTTTCGATGCCATCGACCTGGTGGTGCTCTCGGCCTGCAACACGGCGGTCGGCGGCGGCCACAGTCAGAACGGCCGCGAGATCGAGGGTCTTGGCGCGCTGGTGCGCCATCAGGGCGCCAATCAGGTGTTGGCGACGCTTTGGCCGGTGGCCGATATGACGACCGCGTCGCTGATGCACGCGTTCTATCGCAATCGCTATCGCACAAAGCTTAAGCCGGCCGAGGCGCTGCGCCGCGCGCAACTCGATTTGCTGCGCGGGGGCATCGAACCTCCGGCGAACGCGGCAATGCGCGCCCTGGTCGATCCCGATGAGGATCAGACCGCGGCGAAGGCCGACACCGGCCATCCGTTTTATTGGGCGCCCTACATTCTCATGGGCGCGTTTTCAGAACCGTCAGCCTGACGAACTTTGTTTGCTGCGGATCAGTACTCTTTCATCACTCAAGCTCTTCATTACCAAGTTCACCGAAACGAATGAAGGGAGGCGGAGCGCTGATAGGCGCAACGTACTGGCATTGTCCGCGCGCCGCGCCGGCAGGCGTTGCCGCTTGCCAACGCTTCGGGGCGCGCTCGTCTACCGGCGCTCCGCCACGGCACTTGCGGCAGCGAACTAACGCCACCGCTCAGCTCCAGGCGCACTTCCTGGGACTTGGCTAAAGAGCGGGCGTTACCTGCCCCCACCTGTCCCAGTCCAGCGATCACAGTCGCAGACCGGTCATCATGCCGGCCGGGCGTTTTCCCGAAGCCGCCCGGGAACGGACTGCAAATCCGCTCGCGGGAACCGCTCTCGCTCCGACTTCAGGAGTGCCCTCGAGGAAGCGTCCCTTCCGAGCGAGATACTGAAAATCAACGTAGCAGAAGGGGTGACCAATATCAAGGACTATCCTATGACTCAGGACACCTACTACGCGTTGTTGGTGCGGGTCCTAAAAAACACCCAATTTTGTGGCTCTTTACAGCTTCGAACAAAGAGAGAACGCTTACAATCTGAGTCTTTATTCCGAGTCTTTTTGAGAAGCGAGACGACTATGAATCCGGACAAGAAAAGCGCTTGGCTGCGCAAGCTTGACCAGGAGTGCCCCTATCAGGTGGTGCTGCCGCGCCAGCAGCTCGCCGACGACAGCGACATC
>JBAUYV010000299.1:0-25423 GCA_049584975.1 Xanthobacteraceae bacterium
CTACGGACCCTATGTGAGCCACGCCGGCGTCAACGCGACTTTGCCGAAAGACAAAACGCCGGAAAACGTCACACTGGAAGAAGCAGTCGCTTTGCTCGACGCCAGGGCCGAGCGCAACCCCCCTGCCCCCCATGCGCGGCCGCGCAAGGCCAAACGCGACGCCCCAGCCGCAACGCCGAAGGCGAGCAGAGCCAGCAAGCGGCCGGCCGCTGAGCCCAAGCGGGCTGCGGCGAGCAAGAAATCTCCACGGAAGACCACGCAAGCTGCCGAATAACCCGACCCAATGCGCCCCTGGCCAAAGACACGGCCGATGAGCGGGCCATGAAACGGACCAAGCTTCCCTCGCGCGAAGAGCTTCTCGCCTTTATCCGCGAGCGGACCGGCAAGGTGGGAATGCGCGAAATCGCCCGCGCCTTCGGCGCCAAGAACGCCGATCCGGCCGCCCTCAATCGCACGCTCCGGGAATTGGCCGACGAAGGTCACATCGACCAGCGGCGCAAACGGCTCCATCACGCCGGCACTCTGCCGCCCGTCGTGCTTACTGACATCACCGGCCGCGACAGCGACGGCGAGTTTCTGGCGCGACCGACCGAATGGGACGAAGAGGCCCATGGCCAGGCTCCGGTCATCCATATCTCGACGCAGCGCCGGTCTGGACCTGGCGAAACAGCCGGCGTCGGCGATCGCGCGCTGGTCCGCATTGAGCGATCGGGCGAAGAAACGAGCGGACGCATCATCAAGGTCATCGATCGCGCCAAGCATCGCATGCTCGGGATTTTCCGCGGCCTTCCGAATGGTGGTGGCCGCCTGGTGCCGGTCGACAAAAAGCAGCTTGGCCGGGAACTTTCGATCCCAGCGGGCGCAACGGCGTCAGCCGTAGACGGTGATCTGGTCGCCGTCGAGGTTTCGCGCCATGGCCGGCTCGGCTTGCAGACCGGCGCGGTGGTCGAGCGGCTCGGCTCGCTCAAGAGCGAACGGGCGGTCAGCCTGATAGCGATCCACGCGCACGGCATACCGCAAGCCTTTCCCCGCGCTGCGCTGGCCGAAGCGGAAGCCGCGCGGCCGGTGTCGCTGCGCGGGCATACGCCGGCACGCGAGGACTGGCGCAAGGTGCCATTTGTCACGATCGATCCAGCCGACGCCAAGGATCACGACGACGCCGTCCACGCGGTGCCCGACACCGATCCACGCAATCCGGGAGGCCATATTGTTAGCGTCGCCATCGCCGACGTCGCCCACTACGTACTGCCGGGCTCGGCGCTCGATCGCGCGGCGGCCGAGCGTGGCAACTCGGTCTATTTTCCCGATCGCGTCGTGCCAATGCTGCCCGAGCGCATCTCCAACGATCTCTGCTCGCTGCGGCCCGACGTTGATCGCCCGGCGCTCGCCGTGCGCATGGTCATCGGCGCCGACGGGCGCAAGCGCTCGCACACATTTCATCGCGTGCTGATCCGCTCCGCCGCGCGGCTCCATTACGAGCAGGCGCAGGTTGCGGTCTCTGGCCGGCCCGATGAGGTGACCGAGCCGATCGTCAAGACGGTACTCGAGCCTCTCTACGCCGCCTATCGGGCGGTGCTCCACGCCCGCAATGAACGCGGACCGCTCGATCTGGAACTTCCCGAGCGGAAGATCGTGCTCAAGTCCGATGGCACCGTAGACCGGGTGATCATGCCGCAGCGGCTGGAGTCGCACCGTCTCATCGAGGAGTTCATGATCCTCGCCAACGTGGCCGCCGCCGAAACCTGCGAACGCGCGCGTGTACCCCTCATCTACCGCGTGCACGACGAGCCATCGCCGGAAAAAATCAATGGGCTGCGCGAGTTTCTGAGCACGCTCGATATTTCACTACCGAAAGCCGGCGCGCTGCGGCCGGACGCCTTCAACCACATCCTCGCCCGCGTCAAAGGCCGCGACGTCGAGCGTCTGGTCAATCAGGTCGTACTGCGCAGCCAGGCGCAGGCGGAATACTCGTCGGAAAATTTCGGCCACTTCGGTCTCAATTTGCGGCGCTATGCCCATTTCACTTCGCCGATCCGCCGCTACGCCGATCTCATCGTCCATCGCGCATTGATCCGCGCGCAAAAACTTGGGCCCGATGGACTGGCGAATGAGGTCGACACACCCGGACTTTGCGAAATCGCCGCCAACATTTCCGCCACCGAACGCCGCGCCATGAAAGCGGAACGCGAAACTTCGGATCGGCTGATTGCGCACTTTCTGGCCGACCGCATCGGTGCCGTCTTTGATGGCCATATTTCCGGAGTTACGCGCGCTGGCCTGTTTGTCGAACTGGACGAAACCGGCGCCGACGGCTTCATTCCGGCGCGTCACATCGGCGATGCCTATTTCCGCTATCAGGAATCGAGCCACGCCTTCGTCGGCGGCGCGGAAACCCATCGGCTCGGCGACCCCGTGACAGTTGAACTCGTGGAAGCGGCGCCGGTCGCCGGCGCCTTGCGTTTTAAGCTTGTGCGCCATGCTTCCGCACCGGCGCAAAAGACTAGACAGCCGCCGCACAAGCAGCGGAAATTTGGGGACGGCCGGCAATCACGTAGACGCTAGCGGCCGGTAGCCTCCGAGAGCAGGTGTTGATGAGTGCAAATAGTGCGGATGCAATGATCGAGGGTGGAGTCGCGGCGGATCGGGCCGAACGGCTGACACGAACCATTCGCGACCAGACGTTCCCCAATCGAAAACCTCGAGATTCGGCGACGCTTATTCTGATCGATCGTTCGGAAGAAATCCCCAAGGTGTTGCTTGGGCGCCGGCACGAGCGGCACCGTTTCATGCCGGGAAAATTCGTTTTTCCCGGCGGGCGCATCGAACTAACGGATCGGCTGATGGCGACCTCGGCGCCGCTGCATGCAAGCCATATCGCCCGGCTAATGCAACGTGTCCGGCGTGCAAGCCCGAAGAAGGTGGCGGGTTTCGCGCTCGCAGCAGTGCGCGAGACCTACGAGGAGACCGGCATGATGCTTGGGGTGCGCACGGACAGCGCCATAACAACGCCGCCCGGCGCCTGGGAAGCTTTCGCCAAGGCTGGCGTCCTACCCGATCTCAGCACTATTCATTTTATTGCGCGCGCGATCACCCCGCCGAAGCGGCCGCTACGCTTCGACAGTCGATTTTTTGCAGCCGATGTTTCAGCAGTGACGCATCGCGTCGACGGCATGGTCGGGCCCGATGCGGAACTCGTCGAACTGGTCTGGCTGCCGATCACACAAGCGCGCAGCCTCGACATGCCGGGCATTACGGCGGTCGTCCTCGAAGAACTGCAAGACCGGATAGCGGCCGGCATGAGCCCCGATTTTCCGGTGCCGCTCTACCGCATGCTGCATAAGCGGTTCGTCCGCGAGCTTCTCTGACAAGGGTGCGCGCCCGCTGCTTTCTTGACATCCGGGGGCCAGTCACTAGTTTGACGGCCAGCAAGCGAGCGAGGTCCCCTCATGGCCAAAGCCACCACGATCAAGGTCAAGCTGGTATCCAGCGCCGACACCGGATTCTACTACGTGACGCGCAAGAATTCGCGCACGATGACCGATAAATTGGTCAAGAAGAAATACGACCCCGTTGCCAAGAAGCACGTGGAATTCCGCGAATCCAAGATCAAGTAGGCGTCGCATAAACGCACAAAAGGGCGCCTTGGGGCGCCCTTTTGTGCGTTTGCTCAGAGCAACGGCGTTAGCTACCTAAGGGTGGCCGGCCGGGAACGGTGTTATGAGGAGGCCACTCGCACCGCTCCCGCGCCGGCCGAACCCCACGGACCCAGGAGATGCGGCGGACCTGAGCACTCCGTAGGGTTTTCGAAGAAACCTGCGTTGCCGGCGTCAGCTTGGCGCGCAGAGAATCGCTTGCCGTTCGTGGACTTGTTTCGTTGAGGAAAGGCTAGCCCAACCTGTGGAGAAATCAACGGTCAAACTTTCGACAAATTGGGGGTATCGGGGGATAACCACAAAAATTACTGTTAATGATAGGCCCTCGTAACCTTATTTGACCTGAATTTTCTAATTCCGGCAATGTGTTTCAGAGTCGCGCAATTATCAGTTGCAGTAACGGCCTGCAAATTATGCAGCATCCGGAACCACGCGATTCCTACCGTCACGTTTGGCCTGATATAGCGCCTGGTCGGCTCTTTTCAGGATGTTCGCGGCGTTATCGTCTTTGCCGCGCATAGCCGCAATGCCGATGGAAATCGTTACCGGGATCGTGCGTGCCCCCTGCTGAATGGCGAACGGGTCGGCCGCAATCCGGCGGCGCAGCCGCTCCGCCACCATGGCGGCAACCGCCATGTCGGTCTCCGGCATGATGACAACGAATTCCTCACCCCCGTAGCGGCACGCCAGATCGATGCCGCGGATCGATCGTTTGATCCGCAGGGCAAACTCCCGCAACACATCGTCGCCGGCGTCGTGCCCGTGGGTATCGTTGACCGATTTGAAGAAGTCGATGTCGAGCACTAGAGCCGTCAACGGCTTGCCGCGCGAAATCGCCTGCTCGATCAACATCGCCAGATGACTCTCCATATAACGGCGATTGAACAGGCCGGTCAGCGCGTCCGTGATGGCCATCTCGATCGACATCTGGACGTTGTCGCGCAGACGTTCGGTGTAACGGCGTTTGCGGATCTGGCTGCGGGCGCGCGCCAACAGCTCGTTCTTGTCGATCGGCCGCATCAGATAATCGTTCACGCCGATCTCCAGCCCGCGCACCATCCGTGCGCCATTGTCTGGATCGGTCACCGCCAGAATCGGCAGGTTGCGGGTGCGGTCGATGGAGCGGACCTGGCTGCACAGGCGCAGCGCGTCGAAGTTTTCCAAACTGAGTGAGATGATGAGCAGATCGTAATTGCCGTCGGCGGCGCGGAACAACCCTTCGTTTGGATCGGCTTCGACCTCGACGGTGTGCTCCTCGGCGAGCACGCCTGAAATCCGTTCGTACGAGCCCGGACGGTCATCGACGATGAGGACGCGCCCGCCGCGCCCGGTGTCGGCCACCGCCTCGCGCTCGGGTGAATCAATACCGATGTCTTGCGAGGTCACCGCGCGCATGCGCAGCTCGTCGGTCACCATTTTCAGCCGCGACAGTGAGCGAACGCGTGCAATGAGCGCCATCTCGGGAATGGGTTTCGTCAAAAAATCGTCGGCACCGGCATCGAGTCCGCGCACGCGGTCCGATGGCTGATCGAGCGCGGTAACCATGATGACGGGAATGTGATGTGTTGCCGGGTTGGTCTTCAACCGCCGGCACACTTCGAACCCGTCCATGTCGGGCATCATCACGTCGAGGAGGACGAGATCGCACTCGGCACGTTCACAGATCGTCAGCGCCTCTTCGCCGCTCATGGCGGTGATCACGTCGAAATATTCAGCCGCCAGTCGCGCCTCGAGCAACTTGACGTTGGCGGGAACATCGTCAACGACGAGAACGCGGGCGGTCATCGGAAGTCCTTCACGGATTACCCAGGAAGTGGCGGATGGTCTCGATGAACTTACCGACCGAAATCGGCTTGGACAGGTAAGCTTGGCAGCCGCCCTCGCGGATGCGCTCCTCGTCGCCCTTCATGGCAAAAGCGGTGACAGCCACGACTGGGATGCGCTTGAGCTCCTGATCGTCCTTGAGCCACTTTGTCACTTCGAGACCCGACACTTCAGGAAGCTGGATATCCATCAAAATCAAATCCGGCCGATGCTGACGCGCCATGTCGAGCGCTTCGATGCCGTTACGCGTTCCGACAGTCTTGTAACCGTGCGCCTCCAACAGGTCGTGGAAGAGCTTCATGTTAAGCTCATTGTCCTCCACGATCAGGACAGTCTTCGCCATCCCCAATCCTTCGCCTGCCCCCGGCCATGCCCGCGGTGGCAAGATCGGGCGGCCTGCCGACGAGACAACACCGGCTACCGCAACCTAGTCCTGAATATGTTACGGAAAGGCAAATGCAATCCCTACGAGATTCGCGAGAAGCTGCGGAAATGCTGGCGATTCAGGCGCTTGCCTTCATCGCCGAGGAACCCGAGCGACTCAGTGCATTTCTGGCCGTCACCGGACTGGCGCCGGAGCGGATCCGCGCGGCGGCTCGCGAGCCCAGCTTCCTCGTCGGCGTCCTAGAGCATATGCTTGGCGACGAAAATCTCCTGATCGCTTTCTCCCTGAGCGCCGGGATCGATCCAGCCGATATTGCGCGGGCTTCCAATGCACTCGGCCGCCGACGAGAACGCGACTTGCCCTGAGTTTCTGCCTTGAGCTTCTGCCGCGACTGCCTTGCCGATGCTTCGCCGAACTCAGGCCGCTGCGGCGTGTGCCGCTCGCCTCGTCTGCAACACCATCCCGAACTCGACCACCTTTCCATCGCCCATGTGGATTGCGACGCCTTCTACGCCACGATCGAAAAACGAGACAATCCGGCGCTTGCGGCAGAGCCGGTGATCGTGGGCGGCGGCAAGCGCGGCGTGGTGGCTGCCGCCTGCTACGTTGCCCGCACTTTCGGGGTTAAATCGGCCATGCCGATGTTCGAGGCCTTGCGCCTCTGTCCCCACGCGACAGTGATCAGGCCCAACATGGAAAAGTACGTGGCCGTCGGCCGCCAGGTGCGCCGCATGATGCTGGACCTGACGCCGCAAGTGGAGCCGCTGTCGATCGACGAGGCTTTCCTCGACCTGACCGGGACTGAGCGGCTGCACGGCATGACTCCCGCAAAGGCCCTGGCGCGGTTTGCCCGCGATGTGGAGAGCAAAGTCGGCATCACCGTCTCAATCGGACTGTCCGGCAACAAATTCCTCGCCAAGGTTGCTTCCGACCTCGACAAGCCACGAGGATTTGCTGTGCTGGGCGTGGACGAGGCGCCAGCCTTCCTCGCCCCGAAGCCCGTCGGCTTCATCTTCGGTATCGGCAAAGTCAGCGCGGCCCAAATGGCGCGCGACGGCTTTCATCGCATCGCCGACCTGCAGAAGACCAGCGAAGTCGATTTGATGCGCCGTTATGGGGAGGAAGGCCGCCGCCTCGCCCGGCTGTCCCGCGGTGTCGACGAGCGCAAGGTCAGCGCCGATCGCGAAACCAAGAGCGTTTCATCCGAGACGACATTCGAACGCGATATCGCCGACTTCCGTTCGTTGGAGCGCATCCTGTGGCGCTTGACGGAGGAAGTGTCGGCGCGGCTCAAGGCAAAGGATCTGGCCGGCGCGACCGTGACTTTGAAGCTTAAAACCGCTGATTTCCGGATTCGTACGCGGGCGCGGTCGGTCAAATCGCCGACCCAGCTTGCCACCAGAATCTTCGCGGCCGGCAAGGATCTGCTTCGCCGTGAGGCCGACGGCACGCGATTTCGCCTGCTTGGAGTGGGCCTCAGCGCCCTCGCGCCGGCGGATCAAGCCGATCCGGCCGACCTCGTGGACGGGCGCGTCGCTGAAGCCGAGCACGCCGTCGACCGGCTGCGCGCCCGTTTCGGCGAGGACGCGGTCATCAAGGGGCTTGTATTCAAATCGGGGGAAGATTGCTGACCGCGCTTAATGGCACGGCTTGACCGGCTTGAATTCCAACGAGGTTAGCTTTCCGGTAACGACAAAATCGTTGTAGTCGAGGGACAACGCGCGCGAAATGCCGTTCTGATAAAGCTCGAAGCCGATCGCATAATCGGGCGTTATCTCGCCACTCTCCGCCGACTTATCACCGCCGAAATAGCTGATCGTCACCGGCCAGCGCGCAACATTGGCAAGCTTAGGCTCATTAGCCGCGGCATCGTCGTGCTGGTGCGTATTGGGCGCGATCTTGTGACCCACAACGGTGAGCGTATTGAAGACCTTGTCGCCCGTTTCCGATCCGTCGAACACCGGAAAGCTGAGAACATTCTTGCCGGTGAGCCCGGCCGCGATCGCGCGCACCATGTGCTCGGTGGGAAAGACGACGGTGGCATCGAGACTAAGGGTTTTGTGCTCCGGCTTGGTCAGGTCCACGGCCGTTGCAGTCGCGCCGTGCTCGGCCTCACCGTCGACCGCATTGACGAGAGTCTCATCGACAAAATTCTGCGAAGTAAATTTGAATTTCTTGGCGTCGCCACCTTCCCACGTCGTGGAATGCAGGTCGCTGGTCGAAACCTTACCATCGCCGCTCTCGAGCTGTGAGAGCTGGCGGAATTCCAGCGAATAGCCATCACAGGCGTTGCCGTCGAAATCGTAGACGATGCGCCCGCGCACAGCGGAAATCTGCGAGTCGCCGCGGGTCTGATCAAGCGACAACTCGTAGATGGCTCGGTGCGGAGCCAGCCTGACCGGCGCGATCGGTCCATCTTGTGCCCACGCCACCGCAGCCGGCGCGACGATGATCAAAGTCGAGACAAGGACGGCGGCGCGCGATGGAATCGTATGACCCAGTGTCAAGAGCCCTCTCACGGTGCATGCCAGCGAAGTAACCTCCTCGCCTGCCGCCCATTCCGCGCCGGGTTACTCTTCATCACCAAGATTGCGGCGAAGATAGGGACCTGTGCCGCCCGCCGCAACCGCAAGCGCGCTTGCGCGCAGTTTTGCGATCAGCCAAGAAATGGGCGCGGCTTGCGTTGGGCGGCATGGCTTGCGCCCTACCCGGAACTTGGAGGTTGAAAATGGCCGGCACTGTGGAAGGCAAACTAAAGGAGATCGGCGTCACCCTCAAAGAGGCGCCCGCGCCGGTCGCCAACTACGTCCCGTTCGTCCGCACCGGCAACATGCTCGTAATTTCGGGCCAGCTTTGCTTTGATGGTGAAGGCAAGCTTGCCGCTACGGGAAAACTTGGCGGCGGCGTCTCGATCGAAGACGGGCAAATGGCGGCGCGGGCCTGCGCGGTCAATGTGCTAGCGCAGGTCAAGGCCGCACTCGGCGATCTAGATAAGGTCGTGCGCGTCGTCCGCCTCGGCGGCTTCATAAGTTCCGCGCCTGGCTTCGTTGACGGCCCCAGGGTGATGAATGGCGCCTCGGACCTGATGGTGGCGGCTTTCGGCGATAAGGGGAAACACGCGCGCTCGACAGTCGGTGTCGCCGCGCTGCCGGCCGACGCGGCGGTCGAGGTCGAAGGCCTATTCGAAGTATCCTGAAAGTGCCATCCTCGCTCGATTGGCTCATCGCACGGCCTATCGCCCACCGCGGGCTGCACGACGCCGCCAATGGCATCATCGAGAACATGGCAGGCGCCGTGCGTGCCGCAATTGCCGCGAATTACGGCATCGAGGTCGACGTCCAGGTGAGCCGTGACGGCGAAGCCATGGTGCATCACGATGACGTGCTCGGCCGGCTGACCGACGGTGAAGGCCGGCTCGACAGCTTCACCGCGGCCGAGCTTAAGCTGGTGCCCTTTCGCGGCGGCGACGAGCACATGATGACGCTGGGCGATCTTTGCGATCTTGTCGGCGGTCGCGTCACCATGCTGGTCGAACTGAAAAGCCGTTTCGACGGTGATGGGCGGCTGCCGGGACGGGTCGCGGAGGTGCTCGGCGGCTATCGCGGCCCGGTCGCGCCGATGTCATTCGACCCGGGGCAGCTTGCGCTGTTGCGGCAAAAGTCCCCTCGCCTTGTGTACGGAATTGTAGCGGCCAAATACCGGCCGCATCCTTATTGGGACCTGATGCCAGGTTGGATGAAGCACGGCATGGGCTACCTGTTCACTACCTTGACGGCACGGCCGCGATTCGTGGCGTATGCGGTCGCCGATCTGCCAGCGCTGGCGCCCCTGGCGGCGCGGCACGTTTTTGGCTTGCCGCTGCTGACTTGGGCGGTGCGGACCACAGCCGAGCGGCAAACTGCCCGGCGCTGGGCCGACCAGATGATTTTCGAAGGCTTTCGGCCATGAATGATGCGCAGAAGAAGGCTACATCAGCCGCGGAGAACGACCGAGCGCGCGCGACCGGCGAGTTGCGCATCCAGGTCGTGGACGCCATCGGTACGATCAGCGCCGCTACATGGGATGCCTGCGCCAATCCAGCGGGAGTTACAGCCTGCAACCGCAATGATGCCCCCGCGGCTGTGGGTTTTGATCAAGAATATGCATACAATCCATTCATTTCACATAGTTTTCTGTCGGCTCTTGAGGAATCACATTCAGTTGGAGGACGCTCTGGCTGGCACGTCCAGCACCTGATCGTGACAACGATGGATGGCGCGGTGATTGCAGCCGCTCCCTGCTATCTCAAGGGTCACTCGCGCGGCGAGTACGTCTTCGACCGCGGCTGGGCCGAGGCTTACGAACGGGCTGGCGGCAGCTATTACCCAAAGCTGCAGGTCGCCGCGCCGTTCACGCCCGCAACCGGGCGTCGGCTCCTGGTGAGGCCGGGGACAGAGGCTTCCGCGGCCCGGCAAGCGCTCGCACGCGGATTGCTGGAGCTGTGCCGGCACGATTCCGCATCGGGCGTTCACGTCACTTTCGCCATCGAGCCGGAATTCCGCTTTCTCGGCGAACTGGGATTCCTGCAGCGCAACGACCAGCAGTTTCACTGGCAAAACGCGAACTACGGCAGCTTCGATGATTTCCTCGGCGCGCTTGCCTCGCGCAAGCGCAAGACTATCCGCCGCGAACGCCAAGACGCGCTCGCCAACGGAATCACGGTGCACTGGCTCACCGGCAGCGACCTCACCGAAGAGGTCTGGGATGCGTTTTTCGCTTTTTACATGGAGACCGGTTCGCGCAAGTGGGGCCGGCCCTATTTGACCCGCGAGTTCTATTCGCTGGTCGGCGAAAAAATGCGTGATCGCATCCTTTTGGTGATGGCCAAAAGGGCCGGGCGCTGGATCGCCGGCGCCATCAATTTCATCGGCTCACACACTCTGTTCGGCCGTCACTGGGGCGCCGTCGAGCACCACCCATTCCTGCACTTCGAGCTCTGCTATTATCAGGCCATCGACTACGCCATCGCGCACAAGCTGCCCTATGTGGAGGCCGGCGCGCAGGGCGAGCACAAGATTTCTCGCGGCTACATGCCACGGACCACCTATTCGGCCCATTACATCGCCGATCCGGCGCTGCGGCGGGCGATCGCCGATTATCTGGTCCGCGAACGCGCCTACGTGGAGGCGGTCGGCGCCGAACTTGCCGCCACTGCGCCCTATCGCAAGGATTTGGTGATCGGCCCGCAATAGGGGCGAGGCGATCTAGGACCCGGAGGGCACGATGCCGAGCTACGATCAGAACAATGTATTTGCCAAGATCCTGCGTGGCGAATTGCCGGCCCACAAGGTCTACGAGGACGACAAGGCTTTCTCCTTTCTCGACATCATGCCGCGTGCTCCGGGCCACACCCTGGTGATTCCCAAATCCCCTGCCCGCACGTTTCTCGATATCGCGCCGGACGATCTCGCCCATCTCATCAAGGTGACGCAGAGGATTGCGCGCGCAGCCGTAACGGTCTTTGCCTCGGACGGCCTGACCATTCAACAATTCAACGAAACGGCCGGAGGCCAAGTGGTATTTCACCTGCACGTCCACGTCATTCCGCGAAAGGCCGGTGTGCCGATGAAACCGCCAGCAAGCGTTAAGGAGGATCCAGGCGTGCTGTCCGATCAGGCGCTACGGCTTGCTGCCGCGCTGAAGGGCCCGTGAGCGAAGGACGGCGGTGAGGAGAAACCAGGCTAGCGACCGCGCGAAACGCGTTCGATCTCTGAACGCACCAGCCGCTCGACCATGCCGGGCAAGTTCTCGTCGAGCCAGGCCTTGAGAAGCGGACGCAGCATCTCGCGCACCAAATCCTCGAGGGAGCGCGCGTTTTGCGTGAGCGCACTTTGTGCCAGCGTGCCAAAAGCGGAATCGACCGCAGCGCTGGTAGAACGCGACAGAAGCTCAGATTGCGTGTCACGGCCATTCGGCCGGCTCGGCCGATCCGACCCTTCGCCGAAGCCCATATCGGGTGCGGTCCGCGGCGCCGGCGACGCCATCGAGTCGGTCAACTCCAAAATATCCGAGGCCGGACCGTCAGACCCATTCTTGGACCCGCTCGGGACGAAGTCTACCGGGCCGGGCAATGAGCTTGCAGGCGGCTCCGGCGTCGGAGGAGCTGCGGGCTTTGACGCCGGCGCGGCCTTCGGGGTTTCCGGCACACGCTTGCTGGCGTCGTCATCGGCAATAATCCGCCGAATGGAGGCAAGGATCTCCTCCATCGACGGCTCTTGCGATTTTGCCGGCTGCGTCATACGCGCATCCCCGCTGCCTGCCTCCTTGCTCGTTAGCACCTTTTGCTGCCCGCTGTGTCCCTAACTCTGGCCCTTTTGAGGGCGTGGGTCCGTTCCCTTAGCCCCGCAGGCGCCCCTTCGCCGCCAGACCACACTTCTTTGCCGCGGAGGCGAATCATGAGGAGCTGACCACGCGACAATGTCAGCAAATTATGGTTAAGTAAGTATGTTCATGACCAACTTTCAACGCAAGAGAGCTGTTCGGTGAAGGGCGCATGCGGTCCTATCTGCCATCGGGGATGCGCAGCCCGATCCAGGCATCCCGCACCTGTTGATAGTGCACCTGCGGATCGTAGATCGGAACGTTGAGGCCTAGCCGCTGCACCGAAAGTCCGCCCACAGCGGCCAGCAACGTATAGGAAGCGACGACCCGATCATGCTGCGCCGTCACCAGCGCGACGCGGGCGTTGACTAGCTCCTGCTGGGCGTTGAGCACGTCGAGCGTCGTGCGCTCACCCACGCGCGCCTGATCGCGCACGCCGTCCAGGGCTATTTCGGCAGCGTTGACCTGCGCGGTCGTCGCCTCGATCTGCGCTTTGGCAGCGTCCAGCTGGCCCCAGTTCTGCACCACCGTGGCGCGTGCCTGGTCGCGATTCACATCGAGGTTGAGCCGCTGCTGGCCCAGAGTTTCTTTGGCCTGGCGGATCGCCGAATACTCGCCGCCACCCTGATAAATCGGTATGGTCAGTAGGCCACCAACCGTCCCGATGAACTGCTTGTTCGTGCTGTAAACAGGAAAGTAGTTCTCCGATGCGCTCGCCGTCAGCGCCAGGTTCGGGTAGAGCGAACCTTCGTTGACCTTCACGGCGAGCTCGGCGATGTTGACACCGTACGCGGCGGCGAGGACCGACGGACTCTGCTGCTCGCCCTGCTCAATGGCAACTTTGATCGTCGGAGGCGAGAAATGATCGACGGGGGTACCGGCCCTGAGCTTGCCCGGCGCGACGCCGATCACGCGCTGGTAGTTCGCCGTTGAGGTGACATAATTCGACTGGGCGCCCAGCAACGACGACCGGCCGGCAGCGAGTCTTGATTCCGCCTGCGCCACATCGGTGCGCGTGACCTCGCCGACGTTGAGGCGGTCGCGGGTCTGTTTCAATTGCTCGGTGAGGACTTCGACGTTGCGCCGGTTGAGTTCGAGGATCGCCTCGTCGCGTAGCAAATTCATATAGGCGGTTGCGGCATCGAGCAGCACTTGCTGCTCGGTCACGCGCAGGGTCTCGCGCGCGCCCATGACTTGGCTTTCCGCCTGGCGCACACGATTCGCGGTCTGGAAGCCGTTGTACAACGTCTGCGTCGCGGTCGCGGCGACGCCGCGCCCGGTGTAGGGCGAGTTGGCTTCCGTAACGGCCGCGACTTGACCGGCGAGGCTGGTGCCATTGGGGCCGTAGGTATGCGTCTGGACGCTGGTGTAGTTTTCGCTGCCGTTCGCCGTGACCGAGAGCTTCGGCCGATAACCCGACAGCGCCTGGGGAACGTTCTCGTCGGTCGCCCGCAGAGCCGCGCGCTGGGCGTTAAGCGATGGATTGTTCTGGTAGGCCTGCACCAAGGCCCATTCGAGCGTATCGGCGGCCGCTTTGCCGTAACTCATCGCAATGGCAGTCGCGGCGAGACCGGCAATAGCCAGCCTACGCGGCCGCACGCCGCTGGTACGCATGACGCAACGCAACTCCCCGCTCCCGCTATTCGGCTTTCGCGGGAACCCCTCGAACTGGTAGTCCAATACTCCGCCATCTGGTGCGGCGGAGGAGCCGAATGCACCACACTAAGCGGCGGCGAAGAAACGGGAAACCCCCGTCGGCGGGGCTTGATGCAAAATTCTCAGCAATGGCACATAAGCGCCACAGGTAACCGCGCGTAAACGCCGTTCGCCGCTATCGATGAAGCGCTAGAACACAAACGCTGGCGGCGCCACAAAGCCCGGCAACACCGGAGCCGCGGCGTCGAAGGCAGGCCGTCCGACCAAACGGCCTTCGGCAACCCGGTAAATCATCGCCTTGGCCCCAGGCGCCCGCCCGAAAATGCATGCAAGACGTCCGTCCGGCTTGAGCTGATTGGCAAACCCGTCGGGCACAATCTCGGTGGCGCCGTTGAGCAGAATGAAATCGTAAGGCGCGCCGGCCAGCCAGCCCGCCGTCAACGGCCCCACCGCGACCGTGACACCGGAAGCACCTGCGGCGGCTAACGCCGCCTTCGCCTGGTTCGCCAGCGCTGCATCCTCTTCGAGCCCGACCACCGAACCCGCGAGTTGCGACAGCACGGCCGAGGAATAGCCAAGCCCGCATCCCACATCGAGCACATGATAGTTGGCACGCACATCCGCTGCCTCGACCAACTTGGCGAACACCATCGGCTTGAGCAGCACCCGGCCGGGGGCGATCTCGATGTCGCTGTCAATGTACGCTTGCTCGCCCAGGGAGGGCGGCACGAAACGCTCGCGCGGAATCGTCAGCATGGCCGTCAGTAGGTCCGGATTGTGGACGTCGGCGGTACGGACTTGGCCGTCCACCATCATGCGGCGCGCGCTGGCGCTGTCGAACATGCCTTGCATCCCTCTGTGCGACCGCAGGCGTTTTTGCGGCACGGTTCGGCAAAACGCAAGCGCGCCGCGCTTCGCCGGCGGCCGGACTGCCCAAGGTCCACGCTCAATGATGCTTATGGCTTAACGGCCGGAAAGGACATTTGGGTCTAATTGTTGCCGGGAGGCGGATGTTCCTCTATAGAGCGGCCGTGCCGGCGTTGGCGCTCGACCGCAAGAGCAACGCCGGCCATGGCCACGTGGCGGAGTGGTTACGCAGCGGTCTACAAAACCGTTTACCCCGGTTCAATTCCGGGCGTGGCCTCCATCAAATCAATATCTTACCGAGATCATTGTAGGCGCGGCGCTCGCGCTCTTGCCGTCGAATGGTGCGCACTGTGAACGAGTGTGCGGACTGTCGTAATGCTGTGATGAATAGGAGGGGAAAATGCGTCGTGTCGCGCCGGCTAACAGCAACGAGAGCGCAACGATGGACAACGACGAAATCAGTAGAATCAAGAAGCGTGCCAATGATGCGGACGAGGCGTTCCTCAGCCATCTCAGGCTGATGCAGACCGCCAGTGTGGCGGAGCTTGACCGGCTGTCGCTGCGCTATGTTGACTTGAAAATGCAAAGGGATCGGGCAGAAGCCGCACTCACGGCGGCGTTGGCGAAACGGCAAAAATACCACAAGCACGCCGACAGTGGCCTTCCTTAAACTTACACGCGCGTACGGGTTTCCCGACGGAGTACCCCGCCGATTGGCGGGATTTCATTCGCAACCGCCTTTTCCAGGGCGCTGATCGAACGGTGCACGGTTCTTACTTGTCCACAGCGGGCGGCGGCTTATTTGATGATCTCATCGGCAGCGGCGAGCAGCGCAGGCGGCACGGTGAGGCCGAGTGCACTGGCAGTCTTGAGATTGACGACGAGCTGAAATTTGGTCGGGCGCAGGACCGGCAAATCGGCGGGCTTCTTCCCTTTAAGAATGTCGCCCACGTAGTTGAAGCCGAGCCGATAGGCGTCGTTGAGACTGACATTGCAACTCATCAGTCCGCCGGCCACCGCGAATTCGCGCAGGCCGTAGATCGCGGGAATCGCAAAGCTCGCCGCGATCGAAATAATTTGTGGGCTTCGGCTGTTGATGAACGGGTCATTGCCGACGAGTAGCGCTCTTACATTGCGTTGCGTGATGGTCGCCGGGAGCGCGTACAGATCGGCATCGCCGCTGACCTGGAGCACTTCGATCTGCAGTCCAAGCGCCCGCGCGGCCGCCTCCACGTCACCGAGATCGGATTGCGCCATCGCGCTATCGGGGTTCACCAGAAATCCTATCGGAACGGCCGCCGGCGAAAGCTCGTGCAGCAACTCCAGGCGCCGCTTCACCAGCGCCGGAGTGTAAAGGCTCACGCCCGTCATATTTCCGTACGGCCTCGTCAGATTGGTCACGAGGCCGACGGAGACTGGATCGGGGCCAACCACGAACACGACCGGAATCGTCGGCGTTGCCGCCTTCAAGGCCAGCGCCGCCGGAAGACCGGCCGCGAACAGGGCCGCGGGCTGCCATCCGAGCAACTCGTATGCCAGCGTCGGCAGTTGATCGTAGTGTCCCTCGGCCCAGCGGGGCGATGGTGACGTTCTCTCCCCCATAGCCGGCTTCGTTCAAACCTTGCCGGACCACAGCAAGGAAGTACGAATTCTCTTCCGCCGAAGCGGAGTCCAGCACACCGACCACCACCCCTTGCTCCGCGCGCGGGGCGAGCGGCCGAACCGTCGATAGCGCGGCCCCTGCCCCGAGCGATGCGATAAACGTGCGACGCCGCATCGGCCGTCCTTTCCGAATCCGCACGCTAGCACATCACCGAATGGAGGTTGCACTGACCACTGCAGCAGCTCGGCCCATTGCCGCCGCCCGCGGCCTGGGCATGGAGTTGGACGGTATGCCCCACCAGCGGGGTGGCGCCGGGAGCAGATCGGCCGGTCATTGCACGAAACGCCACCGAACCGGACCATAACGCGCTTTCAAAGCCGCAAAGGCTTTGTTATATGCCCCACACACCCGAGCGCCTTGCATCGTTCCCCGGTAGCTCAGCGGTAGAGCAACCGGCTGTTAACCGGTTGGTCGCTGGTTCGAATCCGGCCCGGGGAGCCAGCAAAATCAATCCACTCTGAAAAACTGAACGGCGCGGCAGGGGCAAAAGGTGCGGCACAGGTACGCGGCCGGCTTATAGGTGTCCGCCCCTTCCGCAAGAAACACTCGCTTTATGGGCGGATCGTGGGGACCGGTACCCAAACGCGGACGTAACATGGATCGGCAACATCTGCGCCCAATAGTCTCCGGATCATGCTGGCCGAAGCAGGCACAACGTCGTTGCGCATCATCATCGCTCTCGATCCTTGCGGGAGGGCAACGATAACAAGAGACATGGAGCTGATCCGGAACATTTTGGCGCGGGTCGAGGCGCGCAAGGACGCACAGCCCCGGCTTCTCGAAATGCCGGAGGTCTACCTGACTGTGCTCGATCAGCATATGCGCCTACTCTTCCAAGCTGGCTTTATCGACGGCATCGAACACGCGTCGAGCATGAAGGACAGTCCGGACTACTCCATGAGGGATCTCACTTGGGAAGGCCACGACTTCCTGGCCGCGCTCAAGAACGAGACGGTATGGGCAAAGATCAAGGCCAAGCTCTCGCCGGCGGATTTGGCGAGCGTGCCATTCGCCGTACTCAAGGAGGTGGCCTCTGCCTTGTTGCTGGATACTCTGAAGCAAACTTTTGGGCTGAAATAATTAGCCGCCGGCATCGCTGCCGACGGCCAATAAGCGATCCTCCCGTTTAAGCTCGGCGGCGGGCGCTGGTCCGCGGGACAACCTCACACGATAAAACTTCAAATTGCTCGTATGCCCTCTCCGCGGCCAGCGGAAGGACGTCGCGGGCTCTCACAATCGCTCGCTCTTTCGCCGCCGCTTCATCGTCCGCCAGGATGGTTCGGACGTGCTCTTCGCCGGTCGACGTCCGGCGAAGCTTGATCGAGAACTGGGTTTTGCGGCGCATGCCCTGCTTCCCTTGTGCATCCATAGTCATTTTCTCCCCGCAGTTATGCGTGGCGTGCGTCACGTGTGCTACGTTCTGCCGTTTCTTGGCCTCGCGATGCTAGTCGTGTGGATGTGGCACCTTCTCGCACCGGAATCATATCGATGGCTTAGCGCCGGCGAGATTGATCATTTGCAGGCGCTTTTATTTAGCGGCGCAATTAGCGCGCTCGCTACAGCCATCGCCACCAAGAAAATCTAATCGATGCGCTTTGCGGGCTGCCGCCCTTAAGGTTAAATCACAAAGGCGGTGGCTTTCGTCTGTCGGCCGCTGCTCAATCACAAACCGAGGAGGCTGTCGCTATTAGGGGACAAAAATGGCTCAGACCATTGGAACACTTCGTCGTCAAGGCCTCCGTGCGGAGAAATTGCCCGAGCGGGGATCTGTAGGTCGTACTGGCCTTCTATTGCTGTTCTTAATGATGGTCGCTTTGGCGATCGACGCAACCGCGTTTGACGGTCAATACCGCACAGCCGTTGCGCAGGAAGTTAGTGACCAAGTTCAAATGCTTGAGCACCAGGCGGCCAGTTATTTTGTGAATTCCGCGAGAAACCGGCGGAACTGAGAAGTGGTCCGCTCTGCGGGATTTTCTCAGTTTGGTTTGCCTTCGCCTCGTTGCGCGGCCAAGACCCGGACATCACTCCGCTCGATCGCCAGCATCAGCGAACACTCGCGCGCTCAGCCCTTAAGGTTAAATCACAAAGGCGGTGGCTTTCATCTTCCGGCCGCTGCTCAGTAACGACGGGAGAGCGCCCTTTTAGGACCCCCGTCCCCCTGTGCCTCTCTCGTTGAGCCCCGAGGCGTGACTTGACCTCCGCCTCGGGAGCTCTTCTGTTTGACGCGATCGGCAGAAAAAAATGCCTCGGCCCAGCCTTCTGTTGCTGTCCTTATTGGTCGCCGCTTTGGCCATCGATCATTTCGCGTTCGACGATCAATACCGCACGGCCGTTTGGCGGGACGCCGTTCGCGAAGCTCATCTCCTTGAGTACCAGGTGGCCAGTTACTTTGAGAATAGGAGATATATCCAATCCGGCGAGTTTTGACTCGTGCCGGCCCGATCAATGGGCCAACGGCCTCGCGATTTTCTACGTCGGTGCAAAAGAAATCTGAGAAAGGCCGTCAGCGCGCTCTCGGCCGCACAGCCTGCCACCAAAAAAGAGCCCCGGAGGTCCATGGGTGACACTCCGGGGCCAAGGTAGTCACATGTGGAGCGGGGTGCAGTAGCATTGCCCCCGCTCGGCGCCGCCTAATGTGCCACGCGTGGCGGGAATCCGTCCGGGCCGATGTTGGTCCGAACGCCCCAGATCCAGTGGCGGTTTCGAGAGCCGAACCTGTCGACCAGAACAACTGGCTCGGCGACGTTTCCGAGATAGCCGCGGCCGATCCAGTATTCGCGAATACGAGATGCGAGTTGCTCGGCGCCGCGTTCACTGATCAAGCTGTGGCTCTCGCCCTCGTGCTCATCGTTCCTCGCTTCGCCTGTTTGCTGGTCGCAGGGATGCCTCAAGCGCCAGATAACCACATCCACGTGGTGCGCGCTCAGGGACAATTCCTGTGCGATCTCCTTTGAGTCTAAGCCACGCAAACAGCGCAAATAGATCTCATGTGCCTGCGTGGCTCGTCTCGGAATCCGCCAGCCGTTCTCATCCAGCTTCATCGGTCCCGCCGTCTTGGGCCAAACATTTCGATTGGACGAGGCTCGCAGCGCCGAAAGTTGGGGCCAATAACCGGCAGGATCGCAACCTTGCCCGTTGCCTTTCGCCCAACATGCACGCTGTTGAGGATGCCCTCGCCGTCGAGCAGCCAACCGATGCTCACCCCATAGTGGCGTGCGAAATTCTTTACCGGCCGGATGCTCTTCCGCTTCGCACCTTGTTCGTAACGGCGGTATGTGCGCAGCGCCACCCCGCAGACATCTGCCGCCTCTTGCTCAGTAATGTCGAGAACGACCCGCACTACACGCAAACGATGCCCTTGGTCGCGCCATTGTCGACGCGCTGCCATGACGCAACCCCCGATTTGTCCACACCGTGTCGTTGCGCGGTGTAAATGAATTTTCTATACACCGTTACCGCTGGCTATGTAAAGACTTTTTAAAGACTTTTGAAAGAAATGTGCTACACATGCCGAAAGAAATGAAAACCGCGCAAGTCAATTTGCGCATTCACCCCAGCCTGAAAGCCGCCGCAGAAAAGGCCGCAGAGGGCGGCCACCGATCGCTTACAAGCCTGATCGAGAAGCTGCTGGCGGATTACTGCAAGCGCAAAGGATTCTTGAAATAACTGGTGAAGCGACGGTTGCGCTGGCAGCGAACACCACCGCGCATCGCGCGACAGTCCTTCAGAGGCCTTGGCTTTTGCCGGCTAGTTCTTCGACGCTTTCAGATCGGCAGAAAGCCTGCCGCCATTTTCGACGAGTTCGTACTCGACCAGCTGCCCCTCATTGAGGGTCGCCAAACCCGCGCGTTCGACAGCGGAAATGTGTACGAAAACATCAGGCGTCATGACGCTCAACGCGTCTTGCGGCCGGATGAAGCCAAACCCTTTCTTGGCGTTAAACCATTTCACCGTGCCCATGGGCATTGCGGTGCATCCCCTGTGGGTGTTTGTAAATTTGAAAAAGATTAGCAGCAATTGCTTGCAAACAAAAGGCTATGAAGCGCCGCCAGTAACCATAAACTGTAACTCTCACTCGACTGCTCATGCCGTCTTGCCAGCGCAATTCCAGCCGCGGGCGCGGTCGCCATAGACCTCAAAGCCGGACGGGGTGACGATGACAGTGTCTTCGAGCTTGATGAATCCTCTTCGCGGATACTGGAGCGTGGTTTCGACCGACACCACCATCCCGGTTTCAAGCGGCCGGTCGGCGTCGTAGGCGTCGTAGGGCACCGGACCCGAGTTGGTGAGCCGCGGCGCCTCGTGGCTGACCAGTCCCATGCCGTGCGCCAGGAAGTGGATGTGATTGTGCAGCTTTGATTTAAGCAGCACGGTGTCGGCCGCGGCATAAATCTCTTTGCCCAGCGCGCCCGCCCTGATCGGCTTCATCGAGGCCTGCTCGATGGCTTCGACCTCGGCGAGAAGGTCGACGAGTTCGCTATCCGGCTCGCCGACGACGGCCATGCGGGCGAGGTCGCCGATATAGCCGTGATAGTTGCCGCCGGAATCGAGCGACAGCGGATCGCCCTTTTCCCAGTGCTGATCGGACGGTGCGCGGTTCAAACTCGAACCTGCGGCAATCAAACAATAGTCGAACGTCAGCCCACGCATTGTTTCCTCGCGGCGCAAAGCCTCGCTCAGTTCGGCTTTGGTCGCGCCCGGACCATGGCTGTTGATCACGGCCAGCATCGAATCGATGACGAGATCCGAGGCGATGCGCAGCTTTTCCAGTTCCTCCGGCGTTTTGCGCGCGCGCAGCCGCTCAAGCACGAACAGCGCGTCCTTGATCTCACTGTTCGGGAAGGCCTTGCGCAACACGGCCGTCGAATCCGCTGGAATGAACGCGAGCTCTACGCCCAGAGACTTCGGCTTCGGATTAAGCTTGCGGACATAATCGACGGCCTTTTCCATGACGTCGACCGAGCCTGAGTTTTTGACGTTGATTTCCGAGACCCAGAACGGCTTCACCTCGTTCTGGAAATTCTCCATGCGGTGGCCGAAGAAGCCGGCTTTTTGCGGTTCGCCCTTGGGATAGACGAAGACCGGCAAATAGCGGCTCAATCCCATGGCATCCATGGATTCAAAAAAGAACGCGCGATGGCCGCCGAGCAGGTACTGCACATTGTGCTTCGAAGTGGCCAGCAGGATGTCGATCCCGGCTTCGTCCATCAGTTTGTCGAGCCGCGCGGTGTCGAAGGGAGCTGTGTTTGGTCGCTTGGTGACGTCGAGCATGGTTTATCTCCTGGCAGTCGCGTAGGGCCCGTGCGGAAGACGGCAAGCTAGCAAATCCTGCCAAGTGAATGAACCCGGTACAGCCGCGTTCCGCAGAGCGATTCGTCCGCTATGCGCCTGGCCCGCCATCCGGAAACAGGAGCTAGGCCGAAACGGGCTCCGCCGATCGCTTCCCGTCGCCTTCGATACCTCGCCGCAGGCCGAACTCGCGCTTGATTACGCGAAATATACGACTTAGAGGGAAAAATTTACGCAACCGCAGTGCAGCATGACAAGGTTTGCCTTTCGCAACCACGCCTCCGCCGGTATACAGTCACGGGGCGAAATGTAAGGAAAAGTCGCGCACAAAGCGCCACCGCGCTTCGTAGGGATGCCTGTGGAGACCGACCCTATCAATGCGGGCCGAAAGCGGCACCGTATCGCCTGGATGGCTGCCATCTGTGTGGCCGTTGCCATTGCGGGCTTCGGCTACTGGAGCTGGTCGGAAGGATCCAACTCCGCGCACACCGCCAAAAGGTCCGGCCAAGGGGTCGTGCCGGTCAGCATTGCGACAGCATCACGGCAGGATGTCCCGATCTACCTAACTGGCCTTGGCACCGTGCAGGCTCTGTTTACGGTCGCCATCCACGCCCAGGTCGACGGCAAGCTGCAGAGCGTGTTCTTCAAGGAGGGTCAGCGCGTCCACAAAGGCGATGTGCTGGCCAAGATCGACCCGCGGCTTTATCAGGCAGCGCTCGATCAGGCGAAGGCGCGTAAAGCCATGGACGAAGCGGCACTGATCGCCGCCCAGAAAGACCTGATCCGCTTCCAGACTCTGGTTCTCCGCAACGCCGAAACCCAACAGAACCTGGATCTGCAGCAGTCAAAGGTCGATCAGACCAAGGCCTCGATCGACGCCGACACGGCCGCCATCGAAACCGCCCAGACCAATCTCGATTACACCGACATCGTGGCGCCAAGCGACGGCCGTATGGGCATACGCATGGTCGACCCGGGCAATATCGTGCATGACAGCGATCAAACCGCGATCGCGATCCTGACCCAGACCCAGCCGACCGCGGTCCTGTTCACGCTTCCTGCGCAAACCCTCGACGACGTGCGCAATGCATCGGCAAAAGGGCCGGTCCAGGTTGCCGCCTACGATCGCGACAATGTGCGGCCCCTGAGCACGGGCACGCTGGCGACTATCGACAACCTGATTGACCAGTCGACAGCCACCTACCGGCTCAAGGCTATGTTCGCCAACGCGGACGAGAAATTGTGGCCCGGCGAATTCGTCAATGCCCGGCTGCAACTCGAAATCCGCAAGGATGTCGTCGTCATCCCGTTCGTTGCGGTTCAGCGCGGTCCGCACGGGCTGTTCACTTGGGTGGTCAAGGCCGACAATACGGTCGAGCCGCGTCCCATTACGACCGCCAACACGACGGACAAAACGGTCATTGTCTTGTCAGGAGTCGGCGACGGCGAGCGCGTCGTTACCGACGGCCAATACAAGCTGCAAACCAATGCACCTGTGAGCATCGTCAATCCGCGGGCCGCGTCGGCGCAAGAGAATCCCTCGTGAGCATCTCGGAGCCGTTCATTCGCCGTCCGGTAGCGACGACGCTGCTGATGGCGGCGTTGGCTTTCGTCGGCATTGTGTCCTTCCCGTTCCTGCCGGTTGCGCCGCTGCCGCAGGTCGATTTTCCGACCATCCAGATCACCACCACCTGGACCGGGGCTAGCGCCGAGACCATGGCGACGTCGGTCGCCGCGCCGCTGGAGCTGCAGTTCGGCCAGATCGCCGGCATCACCCAAATGACTTCGCAGAGCACGCTGGGCGCCTCCACGATCGTCATCCAGTTTGATCTTGAGCGAAACATCGACTCGGCCGCACAGGACGTACAGGCCGCGATCACGGTAGCCAGCAAGACATTGCCGCAGTCGCTCTCCACGCCGCCGGCTTACAAGAAGGTCAACCCGGCTGATGTCGCCATCCTCCTGTTCTCGGTGCATTCGGACACCTTGCCGCTGACCTCCGTGGACGAATACGCCAACGTATTCCTCGCACAGCAGATCTCCCAGGTTTCAGGTGTCGCCCAGGTCCTGGTATTCGGCGACCGTGCGCCCTCGATCCGCGTTCAGGTCGATCCTGCCAAGCTTGCCGCCACCGGCATCACGCTCGAGGACATCCGCGGCATCCTTGCCAATGCGACCACAAACGCGGCCAAAGGCGTGATCAACAGCGATAAGATCAGTTTCTCGATCGCCGCCAACGACCAGATTACCGACGCCGACAAGTTCAACGACGTCGTGCTTGCCTATCGCAACGGCGCCCCAATCCGGGTGCGCGACGTCGGACAGGCGATCTCGGCGCCGGTCGACCGCACCGTCGCCGGCTATCAAAATAACCGTGATGGCGTCATCCTCGCGGTCTTCAAGCAACCCGGCGCCAACGTCATCGACACGGTCGATCAGATCAAAGCGGAACTGCCGCGGCTCACCGCCCGCATTCCGCCGGCGGTCAAGACCGAGACAATCCTCGATCGCACCACCACCATCCGTGCGTCCGTGGCCGACGTCGAGTTCACGCTTACCCTCACCATCTGCCTCGTGGTGCTGGTGATCCTTTTGTTCCTGCGCAATCTGTGGGCGACGTTCATTCCGAGCATAACGGTGCCTTTGGCGCTCGCCGGCACGTTCGCGGCGATGTACTTGATGCACTTTTCGCTCGACAACCTGTCTCTCATGGCGCTGACCATCTCCGTCGGCTTCGTGGTCGACGACGCCATTGTCGTGGTGGAGAACATTTATCGCCACGTCGAACACGGCGAGGCGCCGTTTACCGCAGCCCTCAAGGGCGCCCGCGAGATCGGCTTCACCGTGCTGTCGATATCCTGTTCGTTGATCGCGGTGTTCATTCCGTTGCTGCTTATGAGCGGGATCATCGGCCGTCTGTTTCGCGAATTCGCGCTCACGGTTACGGCGTCGATCGCGGTATCCGCCCTTGTGTCGCTGACCCTAGCGCCGATGATGTGCTCGCGCTTCATGCAGCGCGAGGCGGAGACCCATGGCCGCCTCTACCGGACCATCGAGAACGGCTTCAACGCCATGGTCGCGTTCTATCGGCACACACTCGAAATCGCACTGCGCCACCAGCCGATTACGCTCGGTATCTTCTTCGCCACCGTGGCGCTGACCTTGGTGCTGGCGATCTACATTCCCAAGGGCTTTTTCCCGATCCAGGACACCGGCATCGTCACCGGGTTTGCGGAAGCCGCACAGGAGACCTCCCCTGAGGAGATGATGCGGTTGATGCACTCGTTGGGCGACGTAATCCTGCGCGATCCCGACGTCCAGGGTTTCGGCTCGCAGACCGGTTCGACGGGCAGCGCGCAGACCGCCAACACCGGCCGCTATTTCCTCGCCCTCAAGCCACGCGACGACCGCAAGCTCAACTCATCGCAGATCATCGACCGCTTGCGGCCGCAGCTCGCCAAGGTCGAGGGCGCCAACCTCTTTCTGCAGCCGGCCCAGGATATCAATGTCGGCGCGCGCATCGCCCGCGGCAGTTTTCAATACACCTTGCAGGACACGAATATCGAAGAGCTCAATGAATGGTCGCAGAGGCTCCTCGAAAAGCTGCGCACGCTGCCGCAACTCGCCGACGTCACCAGCGATCTCCTCGCCAATGCGCCGAAGCTGCAGATCACCATCAATCGTGACCAGGCATCGCGTTTCGGCATCTCCCCGCAGGCGATCGAC
>JBAUYV010000300.1:0-2402 GCA_049584975.1 Xanthobacteraceae bacterium
GGATTGCTCCCATCGAACTTGGATGCCGTTTGCCATTGCAGGGCCGCCGCGGCGGCGACGCCGAACAAGAGCTTCGAAGTCAGACTGACGAAGTAGGGCACCAAGTGAACGAAAGCCGGGCTGACAATCGGCAGCACGATGAAGAAATTCAGCACCCAGATACCGGCCAGCGCCGCGAGCGCAAGCGGATAGGGGTTTCTCAGCGACGGCCACTGCTCACGCAGTTCGCGCCAGGCAAAGGCAAGCAGAAGTCCGACCATCACCGCAAGACTCATATGCACGATGATCCCAAGCATCACCGGCGACGATGGTAGCAACGCGCTTACGCCCGCAGCCGATGTCACGCCTTGTGCCAGGACTGCCGCGTCACCGCCGGTGACGCCGGCATAAAGCGTTACCCAACCGATCTCCGCCAACCCGCCGGCGGCGCCGGCGACAAGTCCATGGCGGACGGTTTCGATCTCGCTGCTCATCGGCATGCCCCTTATTTGGCGCCCGATAATCAACGCTTTGCCCCTATTGGCATTGACCTGGATCAAGGTTCACGCCGCCGGCTCCGTATTTTTGCGTCCGCAAGCTTGATCTGGATCAAGGTGCGCAATCGGCAAAAGCCACAATTTCGATCCTGCAATTTACCGCTTCAGCCCCTCCAAGGAGAGAGCCAATGTCACAGGAAACAAGGTCCAACGCGGAGAAATACTTCATTGTGTTCTTCCGCCTGACGATGGGTTGGACCTTCCTCTACGCAGCGATCCATCATTTCGGCGACGACAAATTCGTCGTCGGCTTCCTGAGCCACGTGAAGACGTTTACGCGCCGCTGACCAATCCGACGACCCTCCCCGTACTCACCTTCCTGGTGGAATACGGCCACCTGTTGATCGGATTGTCGCTGATCTCAGGCCTGCTGGTACGGGTGAGTTCGCCATTCGCCATCATGTTGATGGTGCTCTATTGGACGGCGCACATGGATTTCCCGTACATCGAAGACACGACCAACTATCTGATCGACTACCACATCGTGTACGTAGGTGTACTTGGGTATCTGATCTTCAAGAACGCCGGACATGTCTGGGGCCTCGATGGGCTGCTCGAACGCTGGCATGTGGTCGATCAGTATCCGGTTCTGCGGCCGCTCGTCGGTTGAGCCCGTCACACGCTGGTCGCGGTTCATAACAATGCTGATGCCCGGCCTCGCGCCGGGCATTTGTTTCCGGCGGTAAGAACCCATTTGGCTCGATCAGGCATTAACATAAGCGGCCCAAGCGGCTTGAGATCGTAAACCGATGTCGACCTATCGCCTCGATCAGCTCTTTTCACCGCGTTCGGTGGTTGTCGTGGGCGCGAGTCCGCGTGAGACCTCGCCGGGCCACGCAGTGTTGAGGAACCTACGTCGCGGCGGATTTACCGGAACGATTTCACTCGTCAATCCTCATTACGATGCGATTGAGGGCGTCCGCGCCGTCAAATCGTACCAGGAGCTGCCCGGCGCGCCGGACCTGGCGGTTATCGCAGTCCCGCCGCAAGCGGTTCCAGCCACCGTGGCCGAAGCCGCCGCGAAGGGTACGCCGGCCGGTATCGTTATCACCGCCGGCCTCGGTCACGGACCGAACTCTCTGTCCGAGCGCGCCGAAAAAGCAGCCCGCGCAACAGGAATGCGTCTCGTTGGCCCCAATTGTCTCGGCGTTTTGCTACCGGGCGCCAAGCTCAATGCCAGCTTTGCCGCCTCCATGCCGCGCGGCGGCGACCTTGCGTTGATCTCGCAATCGGGCGCTATCGCGGCGGGGTTGGTGGAATGGGGCGCGACCCACGAGATCGGATACTCGGCGATTGTTTCGATCGGCGACAGCATCGATGTCGACTTCGCCGATCTGCTCGATTACTTCGCCATGGATCGCGGCACCCGCGCCATTCTTCTCTACATCGAGTCGATCAAAGACGCGCGCAAGTTCATGTCGGCGGCGCGCGCCGCGGCCCGTGCCAAGCCGGTGCTGGTGGTCAAATCCGGCCGCAACGCGCAAGGCGCTAAAGCCGCCCTGACGCATACCGGGGCGCTTGCCGGTTCGGATGCGGTGTACGACGCCGCATTCCGCCGCGCCGGGCTGTTACGCGTGCTCGATCTCGACGAGCTGTTTGCCGCTGCCGAAACGCTCGGACACTTGACGACTTTGCCGGGCAAGAGGCTGGCGATCCTGACCAATGGCGGCGGCATCGGCGTTCTCGCAGTCGACCGCCTCGCCGATCTCGGCGGAGACGCCGCCAATATTTCCGCGGCGACCATGAAGAAGCTGGACGCGGCCCTGCCGCCGATCTGGTCGCGCTCCAATCCGGTCGATATCGCCGGCGATGCGGACGCCGCACGCTACGCCGTTGCGCTCGAGCAATTGCTCGCCGACTATGCAA
>JBAUYV010000301.1:0-7526 GCA_049584975.1 Xanthobacteraceae bacterium
CTCATATTGAGGGCCATTCGCCGAGTCTCGGTGGAAGGCTGCCTAAAACGTAAAGAGGATGGACGTATACCAATTTAGACGGTCCGTTTCCTGCGCATTTTCGATGCCGCGCCCCACATAGCCCAACAGGTGAAAGTGTTCGTTCAGGTCGTAACGAACACCGGTCCCGACGGATGTCGTGGCCGCGCCGCCAACGGTGTCGGGCGTTTGGCGGAAGACCTCCGACCCAACTTGGAGAGCCGAGGTGAGCTGGCGCGTTACAACGACACCCGCCAGGCAGTAGTCTTGCGAATCCCCTCCTCGATTGACCTCGCAGCCGCCGCCACCGAACGCCGACCATTGGCCCCAGTCTTTCTCTAGCCAGAAAGGAAGCAGGAATGACGCGTGCTGCTCGCCGACATTCGACGAAACGCTCGGCAGAAAGACCCGGGGAAATATCGCCACATCGAGGCCAAAGTTCTCTTGCGTCAGGAAGCGATATTTCCCGGCGAGTTCAATGTTGCCGAGGCCGCCCAACGCGGGGCCGGAATCTGCAAAGTCGTACGCGACAGGCAACGCGGCGGTGAGCTGCAGGTTCGGTGCCCCGCCGTAGTTGAAGTCGATACCTCCCTCGCCGTTGATGCCGTCACGCGTCGCCATCCCATCGGCAAACGTGTAAATCTCGAAGTGCCCGCGGTCTGTGGGTTCGGGATCGTCGGACAAATAGGGAGGGCCCGCCGTGGCGGGTAAACTCACTACCGCCAAAAACGCACTGCAAAGCAACAGTTGCACTGCAAAGCGAGCCACGCCCAGGTTCTCCGCGAGGGCTAGATTAGCAGATTGGTTCGTGCAGTATCCAAGCGGACACTTCGGCAAGCGATTTCCAAAGCATCGCGCTCGAATTTAATCCGATGAACCCGTTGAGTTGGAATCTGGGTGCAAGATGACGGAGACGCTTAGACAAAATGAGACCAAGGTTCCGGAAGTTACGCTCGTCTTTTGGATCCTAAAGATTGCGGCAACGACACTCGGTGAGACCGGTGGCGACACCGTCACCATGACGTTGAATTGGGGCTATCTCATCGGCACGGCACTGTTTCTTTCGCTGCTGGTCATATTCGTGATCCTGCAGATCGCAGCAAAGAGATTTCATCCCTACCTGTACTGGACCACAATCGTTACTTCCACCACAGCGGGTACCACCATGGCCGATTTTGCCGATCGCTCTTTGGGCATCGGCTACGCCGGAGGATCGACGCTGTTGTTTTTCTGCCTCATGGCCACGCTGGGTGCCTGGTATTGGTCGCTCGGCTCCATATCCGTCACAACCGTCGATAAGCCGAGTGTCGAGGCGTTCTACTGGGTGGCCATTACCTTCTCGCAAACGCTGGGAACGGCCCTCGGCGACTGGTTGGCCGACAGCACCGGATATGAACATGGGGCGTTTGCATTCGGCGGGGGATTGGCGGTGCTTGCCGCCGCATATTTCTGGACCAACGTTTCGTGGGTCCTTCTTTTCTGGGCGGCATTCATCCTGTCGCGACCGCTCGGAGCCACCATCGGCGATTTTCTTGACAAGCCTGTTGCTGACGGGGGCTTGAATTTTAGCCGACCGATCGCCTCAGCGATCATCGGAGCCCTCATTATCGTCTGCCTGCTTGTTCTGCCCCAGAGGGCAGGCCAGCATCCCGGCCAATCCGAGACGGCACCGTGACAGACACGCGTTCGCGTATCGCCGAGCTAGCGATCCGGCGTCGCCGCTCTAATTCCATTGCTTGCTCAATGCCGGCTCCGGCAATGTGCTTAGATCAGTTCACCTGCCTGCCCACATCTCGCTTTATTAAATGCGCTAGAGTGACTCAAGGTGGCTTCGATCGTCTGGAACGACTCTGTGCAACCACACCATCCATCTTTGCTGCGGTGCTATATGGTAGCAGATGGGGCTGCGCTGACTTTGAGTTCGGATCGACGTCGTCTTATAATATCCTTTGCAACGGGCACTTTTCAGAACAAGAATGCAGGGACCTGAAATCGCGGAGTTGGCGGCTTTTGCCGCGATCGCCGAGCGCAGCAGCTTCGTCAAGGCAGCCGGCGTTCTCGGCGTGTCGCCATCGAAAATCAGTAAGATGATACGGGCGCTTGAAGAGCGCCTTGGTGTTAGGCTCTTCAATCGGACGACCCGCAGCGTCGCGTTGACTGAAGCGGGCGAGCATCTATTCGCGCAAGTGAGGCCGGCGCTCGACGAGCTTGGAAGCGCGCTCGAAAGCATCAACGGCTTCCGAAACACGCCGGCCGGGATTTTGAGACTCTCGGTATCAAGCGTCGCTGCGGCCATGGTGATGGCACCAATGCTCGGCCGGTTCATCGCCACCTATCCAGCAATTACTCTCGATGTCAGTGTCAAAGATGGTTCGATTGATCTTATCAAGGGTCGATTCGACGCTGGCATTCGCCGCGACACGCGCATCGAGCAGGACATGATCGCTGTCCGCGTTAGTCGCGCGGCTCGCATTGTCACCGTCGCATCCCCGGTCTACCTCGCGAAGCGTGGAACGCCTAAAATTCCGCGGGACCTGCTCCAGCACAATTGCATTCGGTTCCGACTGGCGGACGGAACAATTGCTAAATGGGAGTTTGAAAAAGGCGGAAGGAAGCTGGCCGTACCTGTCGATGGCTCCCTTATTGTGGACAACGTAGATCTTATGTCGTGCGGCCTTCTTGCAGGTGTTGGACTTGGCTATTTAGTCGAACCCTACGTCGATGCTTACATTCGGGAACGGCGTCTGGTCCCTGTGTTGGAAGATTGGTCTCCGCGCTTTTCAGGCTGGCACATTTACTACCCTGGCCGCCGACAAATGCAGACGCCGCTCAAAGTCTTTATCGAGTTTATTCGCTGCATGAATTCACTCTCATGAGTTGGAGACATGGGCGACACTCCTGGCCGTAGTGACGACGTCGGGTGATGAGCTTGGACCGGGACAAATCCGGCAACCCATCCGTCATGCTAAGCCCAGCGTGCGGCGGTTCCAACGACTCGCTTTGCGCGTGACATTATTTCCTATGGGAAATGCTCTATGCGCCCATGGAACGGCTGCCCCGACCAATTCCGAGTTAAATTTGCAGGCTGGACTCGTGCGTTACGGGAGACGAGCGTTTGTGCGATGTGACCGCAGCAAGCTTGAGGAGAAGAGTGGGGACGGAAACATTGTCGTCTCTCACCGGAGAAGCTTCAAAGAAAGTTTGTGCTTAAGATCATGGAAGTAGCGCTCGTGGCCGAGTAAGCGAGTTCCGGAGCTGCAAATTGGGAATTTTAATCCGAGTCCGAGCGTGACTGTTCCGTTAAAGCGTATAGCTTCTCGCTGCCGTCTGCGTTCCAGAATGAAATGGCTATCAATTCGGCTTGGCTTTTCATGTACGACTTAAAGCGTACCTCGAAATTAGAGCGCTCCCCTCGGCACCGCCGCATTAGGATTATCATCGCGCTGGCAATAATTGCTGGCATCGCCGTTGTGGTGCGGCAGGTCATCCATAACGGCCAGCCGACGGGGAGCAACGGGGGCCAAGCTGCGCTGGCCGCAGTGCCCGTCACGGCGGCGAGCGCGACGCTGCAGGACATACCCAAGATTGTGAACGCTATCGGTAACGTCCAGTCGATCGACAGCGTTTCCATCCTCCCGCGCGTCACCGGTAGCATAGAGAAAATCGAGTTTACGCCTGGCCAAGACGTCAAGCAGGGACAGGAGCTGTTCCTGATCGACCCGCGTCCGTACCAGGCGACGCTCGACCAAGCCAAGGCGCAATTAGCGCACGATGAAGGCGTGCTCGCGGAAGCGCAGATGGATCTCCAGCGCTATCAATCATTGGAGCAGCAAAAATCAATAGCGGGGCAACAGGCCCAAGACCAAGTCTATGTGGTTCAGCAGGACAAGGGCACGGTCCAGCTCGATCAAGCTAACGTCGAGACGGCGCAGCTCAATCTTGAATTTTGCCACATCACCTCGCCGATCTCCGGTCGCGCAGGAACGCTGCAGGTGGACCTTGGCAATCTCGTGGGCCCGGCGGGCGGGCAGACGACCGGCGCTCCCGGCAACACGATCAGTCAGGCTTCGACCAGCGAAGCCGGAGGAACGACCTCCAGCGGCACCATGCTGGTTTCGATCGTGCAGTTGGAGCCGGTCTACGTGAATTTCAGCATTCCCCAGACCGTGCTGCACGAGGTTCTCAAGAGCCAGGCGAAGGGGACACTCGATGTGAGCGCTTATTCGCAGGCCGGGGAGCTTCTCGAAAAAGGCAAGCTTACGGTGATCAACAACCAGGTGAACACCTCCACCGGCACCGCGACCTTGCAGGCTACCTTTGCCAATACGGACGAAGTGCTCTGGCCCGGCGAGTATGTCTCTGTGCAACTTACCGTCGGGACACGCCGCAACGTCGTGACCGTGCCGGCTTCCGCAGTGATGGTGGGTCCGAACGGCGACTACGTCTATGTCATTGGCGCCGACAACAAGGTCAAGCGAGTTGGCGTGCAACAAGCGGCCCGGCAAGGTGGCATCTCGGTTATCAGCAAAGGCGTTTCTGCCGGGCAAAAGGTGGTTGTGACAGGACAGTATCGGCTCGACAACGGCACTGTGGTCGCCGTCCAACAAACGACGGCGCCGCAGCAGGCCACCCTGCCGGCCGCGGGCGCTCAGCCGGCAGCCGCGGATCCGCCGCAATGAACGTCTCCGAAGTCTTCATTCGCCGTCCGATCGCCACTGCGCTGCTCATGGCGGCGATCTGTCTGTTCGGCATGGTCGGCTATGAATTGATGCCGGTTGCGGCGCTGCCCAACGTCGAGTTTCCCACCATCGCCGTCGCCGCGCAGTTGCCCGGCGCAAGTCCCACAATCATGGCGGAGACGGTGGCGACGCCGCTGGAAAGCGAATTCACGCAGATTCCCGGTCTGTCGCAGATGACGTCGACCAGCGGGCTCGGCACCACCTCGATTACCCTGCAGTTCGATCTCAGCGTCGACATCAACGCCGCCGCCGGCCAAGTCCAGCAGGAAATCAATGCTGCAAGCGGGCTCTTGCCGAAGACCCTGCCGACGCCGCCGACGTATAAGGAAACTAATCCGGCCAACCGCCCGATCCTGATCTATGCCGTTCATTCGGACGCAATGCCGGAATATCAACTCGATACCTATACGAACACCGTTCTGTCGGAATCGCTGTCGACCATTCCGGGCGTCGGCTATGTGGTGATCGCCGGCCAGCAGCAGCCGGCGGTCACCGCGCAGGTCGATCCGGGCGCTCTGGCGTCGCGCGGACTAAGCATGGCGCAAGTCCAGACCGCGCTGACGAATGCGACGCTCGATTCGGCCAAGGGCAATCTCGAAGGTCCTGAGCAGCAATTCACGCTCAACACCAACGATCAACTGTTGGACGCCAGCGAGTACCAGAACGTCATCGTTGCCTACCAGAACGGCGCCCCCGTCACCCTAAGCGACATCGGCGATGTCATCAATTCATCCCAGAATCCACGCACCGGTGCCTGGTTCGACGGTAATCGCGCCGAACTGCTCCTGATCTTCCGCACCGCCGGTGCCAATACCGTTCAGGTCGTCGACGATATTAAGGCAAAGATGCCGCAGCTCGAAGCATCTATCCCTCCGTCCGTGCACGTCGATTTGCTGAGCGATCGTTCACAGGACATCCGGGCTTCGGTGCGCGACGTGGAGTTGACGCTGCTGATTACGGCCGTGCTGGTCGTCTTGGTCATTTTCGCCTTTCTGCGCAAGCCGTGGGCGACGATTACCCCGAGTGTGACGGTGCCACTCGCCATCGTCGCCACATTCGGGCTGATGTATTTGTTCCGCTACAGCCTCGACAATCTTTCGCTGATGGCCTTGAGCATCTCTATCGGCTTCGTGGTCGACGACGCCATCGTCATGATCGAGAACATCGTGCGCTACATCGAGGCCGGCGAGCCCGCCTTCGAGGCGGCGCTCAAGGGCGCCGGACAGATCGGCTTCACCATTGTTTCAATTACGCTGTCGCTGATCGCGGTGTTCATACCGCTGCTGCTGATGTCCGGCATCATCGGCCGCCTGTTCCATGAATTCGCGATGACCGTAACCATTGCGGTCGCCGCCTCGGCATTCATAGCACTCACGCTCACCCCGATGATGTGTTCGCTGTTCCTTGCCCGAGAGCGCGACAGCCCGCCGGGACCGATCAACCGCGCGTTTGAGCGATTATTCGACTGGATGCTGGCGGAGTACGATCGCGGCCTGAATTGGGTGTTCCGGCATCAATTCTCGACCTTGCTTTCGACCATCGCCCTGATCGCCCTCACCGGATACCTTTATTACGTGATCCCAAAAGGTTTCATCCCGCAAGAGGACACCGGCTTTCTGTTCGCCGCCATTGAGGCGAGACAAGACACTTCCTTCGCGCAAATCACGAAGTTGCAGGATGAGGTTTCGAAAATCATCCTGCAAAATGCGGCCGTTGCCGGCATTGTGAGCTTTGCCGGCTCGACCGGCGGCAACGCCAGCGAAAGTACTGCCCGCATATTTGCCCAGCTCAAGCCAATAGGCGAACGCGAGGGTGTCGAAAAGGTGATGCAGGAACTACGGGGGCCAATTTCGAAAGTGATCGGTGCCAGATTCTACATGCAGGTCCCCCAGGACATCACCGTCGGCGGACGTCTGACGCAGGCACAGTATCAATACACGCTTACCGACACGAATGCCGACGAGCTCAATCACTGGGCGCCGATTCTGTTGTCGAAGATGCAGCCGATGAAGACCCTTACCGACGTGGCCTCCGACCAGCAGATCGCCTCGCCGGAGATCATGGCCGAGGTCGATCGCAGCGCCGCGTCCACCTACGGAGTTACGGTATCTGCGGTTGATGCGGCTCTGTATGCGGCATTTGGGCAACAGCAGGTCACAACGATCTATGAGCCCACTCAGCAGGCAAAAGTCATCCTTGAAGTGCAGCCAAAGTACCAGATTGGACCTACAGCCCTGTCGCGAGTTTACGTACCCGGCACGAACGGAGTGCAGGTGCCGCTTGCGACGGTGGCGCACTTGGTCAACCAGGTGCAGCCTCTCACGGTCAATCACCAAGGCGTGTTTCCGTCGGTGACGCTCTCCTTCAATCTAGCGCCAGGCGTGGCGCTCAGCCAGGCGGTCGACGCCATTGCCGCCATCGAGGCGCAGCTCCATGCGCCTGCCTCGCTGCTTGGCTCCTTCCAGGGGACCGCGCAGGCCTTCCAGGCGTCGCTCACTTCGACACCGCTCTTGCTGCTGGCCGCGATCATCGTGATCTATGTCATCCTCGGTATGCTCTACGAGAGCTTCATTCATCCGATCACCATCCTGTCGTCGCTGCCATCGGCGGGCGTCGGCGCGCTGCTGATGCTGATGTTATTCCATTACGAGCTGACACTCATCGCCTTCATCGGCATCATTCTCCTCATCGGCATCGTCAAGAAGAACGCGATCATGATGATCGATTTCGCGCTTGAAGCCGAACGCCACGAAGGCAAGAGTCCGCAGG
>JBAUYV010000302.1:0-3003 GCA_049584975.1 Xanthobacteraceae bacterium
CCGCTGCACCGAGAGCGGCGGACGGCTGTGGAAGACGCCCGAGGTCGATCACCGCGTGCCGCTGTTTCGGGTGTGGAGCGAACGGCGCGATACGCCGTGGCCGACGCTGCTCGACTATTGGGGCCTGCCCAACCTGCAGGTGATCAATCGCGACGCTCACGCCGCCAAATGCGCGACTGAGGCGCACGACCGGCGCGTCGCGCGGGCTCTCGCGAACCCATAGACTACTGGAGCATGATCTTTTCGGAAAACCGGTATCCACTTTTCCGGATCATGCTCTGGCCACGCTCGAGCGCAGCGAAAGCCGGGATCAGCTTCGCGCCATCATTCCACCTTGATGCCAGCCTCGCGAATGACCTTGGCCCATTTGTCCCGCTCGACCCTGATGAAAGCAGCGAACTCGTCCGGCGGCCCGGCCATGGATTCGAACATCTGCGGATCGAGGAAACGGGCGCGGAACGCCGGATCGTTGAAAATGCGGATTGTTTCCTTGTCGAGCTTCGTGACGATGTCGGCCGGCGTGCCGGCGGGAGCAAACAGGCCGAACCAGGCGGTCGCCTGGTAGCCGGGCAGGCCGCTCTCCGACACGGTCGGGACCTCCGGCACCAGCGGCATCCGTTTGGGACTGCCGACGCCGAGCATCTTGATCTGTCCGGCTCGAAAAGCGGGCAGGCCGGAGGCGACGCTGACAATCATCGTATTGATGGAGCCGCCGATGAGATCGTTGAGCGCCGGCGTGGCGCCGCGATAGTGCACCGGTATGAGGTTCACCCCGGCCATGCTGTCGAATAGCGCCATGTTCATATGCAGTGCGGAGCCGACGCCCGCGGTGCCGTAGGTCAATTGTCCCGGCTTCTGTTTGAAGAGCGCGATCAATTCGGCCGCGTTCGCAACCGGTAACGATTTGCCAGCCAGCAGCGCCTGGTAGATGCGGACGAGACCCGTGATCGGGATGAAATCCTTTTCGCTGTCGTAGGGGACTTTGTCCTTCGGCAGCAGCGTCGGATTGATCGTGAAAGTACCGGATTCGCCGACCAGCAGCGTGTAACCATCGGGCGCGGCCTTGGCGACTGTTTCGGCGCCGAGGATGTGGGCGGCGCCACCCTTGTTCTCGACGATGACTTGCTGGCCCCAGGACTTGCTCAGCTCCTGGGCGAGCGCGCGCCCGGTAACATCGGTTACGCCGCCCGGAACCGAGGTGATGATCAGCGTGATCGGCCGGTCTGGATACGTTTGCGCCGCGGCGGTGCTCGTGAGACACGCCATCAAAATGACTGCGGCAAAGCACTTCTTCATCACCGGCCCTTTCTGGTTCGTCATGGCCGGGCTCGTCCCGGGATAGATCAGAGTCGAATCTCGCCGAGATTGATGCTGGCTCCGAGATTGGTCTCGACAACTTTCGAACGGCCGCTGGCAAAAATCTGCACGGTGTAGTGGCCGGAATCTTCATCGAGCCGATCGAATTTGAAATCGCCGTAATTGTCCGTGGTGGTTACGCCGACGGAGGCGCCATCCTTGAGGAGCTGCACGCTGGCGCCTTCGAGGCAATCGATCACGCCGTCCTTTTCCTCGGAGACCGAGCCGCCGATGAAGCATTTGGAATAGCGCCAGAGGTTGCGATAGTACACGCGCGGCCGGCTGTTCAGCTCCGGCTTCATCACTTCGAGATTTTGCTCGCGCGCGATGCGCGCCATCTCCTCATCCTCGACGCTGATCGACCGCATGGCGCCGGTGGGGCACGATTGCTGGCCGCGCGTCTGCTGCCAGCCCTGATCGATCAGGTGGGCGTCGAAGGTCCAGGTCTGCGGCAGCTGCAATTCCTCGTTCCACCAGATGTGACCGTAGGGGCAGGCATCGACCAGGTCTTTGCGGCCCTTTGCCCGCACGGGATCGATCAGCACGATGCCGTCCGGGCGCTTTTTGATCGCGCCCTGCTTGTCGGCCTTGATGCAGGGCGCATCGTCGCAATGGTTGCACATGGTGGGAACGTAGGCGATGTCGATCATCGGCACCTGCCCGCGCTCCTTCTGCAGAATGTTGATCCACTTGTGGCCGTGCTTGGGCATGGGCGCCGAATAGCCGGGCCAGTCGTTGCCCACATACTCGTCCATGGCCGCGAGTGTGCACAGATTGCAATTGGTGCACTCGGCCACGTCGATAATCATGTTCCATTTTTTCATGATGACACTTCTACAGTGCGTCATCGCCGGGCTTGTCCCGGCGATTTCGATTGAACAGTCGCAAGCCTCTCGGGATCACCGGGTCACGGCGCTGCGCGCCGGCCCGGTGATGACGTCGCTTCGCTCCGTCACTTCGCCGGCACGAGCTGGGCTTCCTTCAGCGTGCGCTTGATCTCTTTGTCTTTCTCCAGCGCGGCGAACGCCGCCGACATGTGCTCGGTGCGGCCGTCCCATAGTTCGATCTGGACGAGAGAGTTCGAGCCGGCGAGCGAGTGCGTGGTCTTGGTCTGCGTGCGCTCGGGCGTGAGCAGATTGAGGCAGCCGCCGCGGTCGACCGATTTTCCGGGTTCGCCCATGGGGTCGTAGATGGCGGACGATTCGTAGCCGTGGGCGACGCCGCGCGGCAGCCGCTCCGTCGGCAGCGCCGCGCAGATCACCGCGCCGCGATCGTTGAAGACCTTTACGAGGTCGTGCTTGTTGATGCCGCGCTCCCTGGCGTCTTCGGTGTTGAGCCGTACGATCCAGTAATAGTAGCCGTCAACCTTGACGCGATGGTCCTCGATGTTGAGCAGGAACGAGTCCTTGCCGTCGCCCTGGGTGTGGAACGAATATTTGCAGTGCGGGGTGAGCAGTTGCAGCGGATAGCGCTCGAACAATTCGCCCGAATGCGCGCCCTCCCATGACGGCTCGTATTTGACGATCGGCGGCCGTTCGGGATCGTTGAAGCGCTTGAGCGAATTGCACTCGAATTCGAGCTTGCCCGACTGGGTCTGCAGGCCGCGCAGATATTCCTCGGTGTAGTCGGACGGCAGCGGCTGCGCCT
>JBAUYV010000303.1:0-15905 GCA_049584975.1 Xanthobacteraceae bacterium
CGCTCAAGCGGCCGGGGCAGAAGTCGCTCAGCTTCCGCGATATTTTCTGCAACAACTTTTACATCACTACGAGCGGCAATTTCTCCAATCCGGCGCTGTTGTGCTGCGTCATGGAGATGAGCGTCGATCACATCCTGTTCGCGGTCGATTGGCCGTTCGTGATGAATCCGCCGGCGCTGGATTGGATGCACACGGTGCCGCTGTCCGACGCCGACAAGGAGAAAATCCTCTGCGGCAACGCCAAACGGCTGCTGAAAATGTGACGTGATGCCGCGCAGCGGCGCGCGATCTTTCTTTTGTTGCAATACTCCGGTAGCCTGATGGCGAGCTGCCGAAGCGGGAGTGCCGAATCTCCTTAAAGCAAAGCGGCAGCGCGCATGCCGTCGGCAGGCACCGGCAGTTTCGACAAGCCTATTCTTTGTTGGTCCAAAGCAGCGGCGACACGCGGCATCGGCGCGCGGGTTGCGCACGCTCAGCGGGTCACACGATGTTATCACAGGAGAATACCATGAAGAGATTTCTCGCCCCGGCCCTGACGCTGCTCGCCGGTGTGGCGATCGGCGCCGTTGTGGTCCAGAGCCTGCACGCCCAGACAAAAATGCCGGGCTTCTACATTGCCGAGATCAACGTGAGGAATCAGGACGCGTACATGAAGGAATTCGTCCCGGCCGCCGTGAAATCGCTGCAGGACGCAGGCGGCAAATTCGTGGTGCGCGGCGGCAACATCGTGGTCACCCAAGGCGCGGCGCCGGCGGCGCGCATCGTCGTGCTGCAATTCCCCAGTATCGACAGGGCGCAAGGCTGGTGGAATTCGCAAGGGCAGAAGGAGGCCCAGGTCATCGGCGACAAATATGCGACGTTCCGCTCCTACATCGTGGAAGGTTTGGCGCCATAGAGCTTACCCTTTTTGCCGCGCCGGGGCCGCCTCGCCGGGGCGGCCTCATTTGTTTGTTGCTGGCAGCTTGTGCGGCTCTTGTCCGGCGCGCCACGACGTCAGCATCGGCAGTGGTTGGCGGCGCACGAGCCATTCCATATGCGAAGCCGGCGCGATGCGCCGCGGACCGCCGGCGACGACCTCGTTTGGCGCCGCAAGCCGCCGCTCCTGCGGCACCGCGGGCAGGCCGCGCATCAGGCACGGGGCCGGCTTGCCGAGACAGCGGCGGTGGCGGCGGCACTTTCCCACCGGACACGTGCGCCACAATCCAAAGACCTCGCAATAAAGCCGCCACGTCGCCGCGTGGGCATCGTCGGTGAGTTTCAGCCCCTCCTCGACGGTGCGGCGCTTCAAGAACTGTTTCTCGTTCGGGTCTTTGTTGGACGATTTTGGCATGTGAAAGTTCTCCATTATTCTTTCCTCACCCGCGAAAGCGGGGGCGAATAAGCGCGATCGTTCTCGCGACGCATGCGCGATATCTTTCCTCACCCGCGATAGCGGGGGAGGGGGACCGGCCTGCGCAGCAGGACGGTGGAGGGGGCGCGGGCCTCGCCGAAACTCTTTCAACAAAAGTGAAGCGTCATATCAGACGCCCCCTCCACCATCCTTCGCGCTGCGCGCTACGGATGGTCCCCCTCCCCCGCTATCGCGGGGGCGGATAAGCGCTACCGTTCTCGCGACGCGTTTCGCGTCCGAGTTTGTTTGATTCGACTGCGCGCCATCAGCAGCCCGGACGAGCGAAGCGATATCCGGGAATTCTTTATCGCCGCTCCCGGGTTTCGCTTCGCTCACCAGAAGTCTACGACAACGCGCTGCGGAAAAAGACGGGCTCATATTACACGCCGCCGGAGGTAGTGTCGGCGATGGTGAATCTCGTCGATGAGGCGTTACGCGGTCCCTTGTTTGAGCGGCCCGCCGGATTCGCCGCGGCCGATGTGATCGTCGCCGATCCCGCCGTTGGCACTGGGACGTTTCTGCTTGGCGTCCTCCGCCTGATTGCGGCGACGGTCGCGGAGGATCAAGGTCCGGGCGCGGTGCGTGGCGCGATCGAGGCCGCAGCCAAGCGTATTATCGGATTCGAAATCCAATTCGGCCCGTTTGCTGTCGCTCAGCTGCGGCTCATCGCCGAATTACAGTCGTTGATGAACAAGCCGCCGCTGCCGGCGCTTCGGCTGTTTATCACCGACACGCTCGGCAATCCGTTCATCGAAGAGGAAAGACTCGGCCAGACCTACGAACCAATTGCAGTTTCACGTCGCGCCGCAAATAAGGTCAAGAAAGAGGAGCGGATCACTGTCGTCATCGGCAATCCGCCTTACAAGGAAAAGGCGGAAGGAAAAGGCGGCTGGATCGAAGAGGGTTCCGGTGGAAAGCTGGTCGCACCGCTCGACCGATGGCGACCGCCGCCGGAATGGGGTGTCGGCGCACACGGTAAGCACCTAAAGAATTTGTACGTGTACTTCTGGCGCTGGGCGACGTGGAAAGTTTTTGGCTCCGGCAACTACGCAGCCACCGGCAATCCCGACAAAGACGAGGCGGGCATTGTCTGTTTCATCACCGTGGCCGGATTCCTCAACGGTCCCGGCTTCGAGAAGATGCGCGACGATCTGCGCCGCACCTGCTCCGAAATTTGGGTGGTTGACTGCTCGCCGGAGGGGCCATCGGCCCGACGTGCCGACGCGCATCTTTCAAGGCGTGCAGCAACCGGTTTGTATCGTTCTAGCAGCCCGCAAGCTCAGCAAGAGCGACAAGCAGCCGGCGCAGGCTAGATTCCAAACACTACCGAAGGGGCTGCGCGAAGAAAAATTTACGGCTCTTGCCAGGCTCACGCTCCAGGGCCCCCACTGGACTGACTGCCCGAATGGTTGGCGCGAGCCCTTCTTGCCGGCCGAGAGTGGTCCCTGGGCGACTTTTCCGGCGATCAAAGATCTTTTCATCTATAACGGTTCGGGCGTAATGCCTGGACGCACATGGATTATCGCGCCAGACGTGGAGACACTGAAGGCCCGCTGGTCGCGTCTCATCGCTGAAAAGAATCCCGATAAAAAAGAAGTGCTATTTCATCCCCATCTTCGCAACAATAAACCCGGCGACAAACACGTCCGGAAAAGTCTTGCTGAGGCGCTGGCGGGTCACGAAGAGAGGCTTGAAGCTGTCATTGTTGATAAGAAACCCGTCATCGAGCCCAGCCGGTATGCTTTTCGATCTTTTGACCGCCAATGGATCATTCCTGATGGTCGTCTCATCAATCAGCCAAATCCAACCCTTTGGAAAGCCTACTCATCTCGGCAAGTCTATCTGACTGCGCCAGAAGATCGCACGCCAACGGCGGGTCCCGCACTTACACTTACCGGCCTCATTCCTGATCTACACCAATACCACGGAAGGGGCGGTCGTGTGTTCCCGCTGTGGCATAACAACGGTGCGACGGAGCCAAACATTAGACCAACTCTGTTGGGCTATTTAGCGAATGTCTACGCGCAGCCTGTCAAAGGCGAGGATGTGATGGCTTACCTCGCTGCCTTGATGGCGCACTCGGGGTTCACGGAGCGATTCAAGACCGATCTTATTCAACCGGGACTGCACGTTCCTTTGACGGCCGATGCCAAGTTGTTCGCTGAAGCGGCCGGACTCGGTTCAGAAGTGATCTGGTTGCATTGCTACGGGGAACGTTTCACCAATCCGGCAGATGGACGGCCAAAACAGGCGCCGCGCTTGCCAAAGAAAAGTGGGCCTTACATTCCAGCACAAGGCGCCATTCCAGGAGCGCCCGAGCCGCTGCCCGACGATATGGAATATGACCCTGCAAGGCGCCGGCTAAAAATCGGCAAGGGCTATGTCGAGAACGTTACGCCGGAAATGTGGGCCTACGAAGTCTCCGGCATGCGGGTACTATGGCACTGGTTCAGCTATCGAAAGCGTGACCGCAGCCGCCCGATTATCGGCGACCGCCGTCCCCCGTCGCCTCTTGACAAGATCCAGCCGGATCACTGGCTTCCGGAATATACCAGCGACTTGCTCGACCTTCTCCACGTGCTCGGCCGATTGATTATGCTGGAACCCAAGCAAGCCGATCTCCTGACCCGCATTTGCAACAGCTTGCTGTTGAGCGTGGATGAGCTTCGCAAGGCCGGCGCGTTCGCAAATGCCGAAGAAATACCGGCACCAGCGAAACGCAAGAGCAGAAGCAAGGCCTGAGCGCCGGTGGATAGCTTCGGGGATTTTCGCCCGCGACACTCGCGCTTGCCGCTGTCATCGTCCATGATTCCGCGCGATTCGAAATTCGAAGCGTGAATCATGGCCGCTCCCCGCCAAGGCGATTTGTTCGGACACGACGGGCCTGACCCGTCCGACGAGGATTTCGAGACGCCGGTCTATTATCCCGATCCCGACAAGGTGCGCGAGGAACTGCACAAGATTCTGGCTGAGGCGCGAGCGGCGAGGGCGATGCCCTGGGACGCGAGACGCGCCGCGCTCTACCGCACCATCTTCCCGCAGATGACCAACTGCTTGCCCGAAGATGAGGGTGCGCAGTTGCGCTTCGATTTCGAGACCGAACTGGCGCGGCTCGAAGCGGCGTAGCTCGTCGCCAAAGCGCTTCGGCGCGGACGGAACGAAAAATTTCCATCGCATCCTTCGCCGCAGTGTCGCCGCCCTGGATCACCTCGGTGTAACCCCCCGCGATCTGCGTAGCGGCGCAAAGGGCCATGTCCGCCACGCGCGCAATTGCTACACTCACGCCAAACACGCGGGGAGGGATGCATGCCTGGGCTTTTGCAAAATCACATCGCTGTCGTCACCGGTGCGGCGTCTGGCATCGGCCGCGGCATTGCGCTCGGCTTTGCGCGCGAAGGCGCGCAGGTTGCGGTGCTCGACATCAATGGTGAGGGAGCAGAAAAGACGGCGGCGGATATTCACGCGGCGGGCGGCAAGGCGAAAGCCTTCACCCTCGACGTCACCGATCGCAACGCGTGCCGCGCCATCGCGGCGAAGGTGGCGAGCGAGGTCGGCGCCGTCACCATTCTCGTCAACAACGCGGGCATCAACCGGCGCAATGCCTTTACGGCGGACGCCGACGCCGTGATCAAGGATTGGCAGGACATCATGGCGATCAATCTCAACGGCGTGTTCAACGTGACGCACGCGTTCCTCGGCGCGCTGCGCGCCGGCAAGGGGCGCATCGTCAATATCGCGTCGATCCAGTCGTTCATGCATGTGCGCACGCCGAACTCGCCGGCCTACACCACTTCGAAGCACGGGGTGCTCGGCTTTACCCGCGCGCTCGCCGCCGAGCTCGGCAAGGACGGCGTGCGCGTCAACGCCATTGGCCCGGGCTTCATCGAGACGCCGCTGAATGAAAGAGTGCGCGCCACCAATCCGGAGCTGGTCAAGATCTTTCTCGATCACACCCCGCTCGGCCGCACCGGAAAGCCGGAGGACATCGTCGGGCCGGCGATTTTCCTCGCCTCCGACCTTTCGGCCTATGTGACCGGCGCGATTATCATGGCGGACGGCGGCTACCGGGCGATCTGAGACGCATGCTGGAGCAATGTTGGGTGGATTTGGATTGCGCCCCTCCACCAGTCATTGCCGGACTTGATCCGGCAATCCATGCTGCACTTCCGCCTGTACCTAGTTGCCGCAAAGCTCTCGACCGCTGCAGGTCTGCATGGATGCGCGGGTCAAGCCCGCGCATGACGACCGCGCGCATGACGACTGAATGTGGTTCGATTTGATCGGAACATGCTTCAGGCGCGCGCAATCCGGCCTAAATTGCGGCTATGATGGTTCCGCAAACACAAGACCGCCAATGATTCGTCGAGTTTTTCCTGCGCTTTTATGCTCGATCGTGCTGCTGGCCTCGGTGCCGGCCGCGGCCCAATTCTTTTCCGGCTTTCAGCCGCCGGCGCCGACCGCCCCGGATGTCGACCCGGGCGTGGATCACACCGCGCTCGACAAGCAGCTGCCGCCGGAGGAGCGGCGCATGTCGATCTTCTACCGCACCGAATATCCGCCAGGCACGATCATCGTAAACACGGCGGACCGCTTCCTCTATCTGATCATGGGCAACAACGTCGCGATGCGCTACGGCATCGGCGTCGGCCGTGTCGGCTTTCAGTGGGGCGGCACGCATGTCATTACCCGCAAGGCGGAATGGCCGGACTGGCGGCCGCCGCCGGAGATGATCACGCGCCAGCCTTACCTGCCGCGCTTCATGGCCGGCGGCCCGGGCAATCCGCTCGGCGCCCGCGCGCTCTACATCGGCACCACCGAGTACCGTATCCACGGCACCAACGCGCCGGAGACGATCGGGCAGGCGGTGTCGTCGGGCTGCTTCCGCCTGGTCAACGAAGACATCATCGATCTCTACGACCGCGTTCCGGTGGGCACCACCGTGGTGGTGCAGCATCAGTAGCGAACGCTGCCGGGCTTGAATGAAAAAAATCCGGGTTGGGCAACCGGCCCGTCCCGGATTTCAGTTCCTTCATTTCGCAACAGAAGTTCAGCGACTGCGGCCGCCGTACCCCGACACGGTGCCGCCCGCATAGCCCGAAGTCTGCGCTTGCGAGTAGCCGCCGTTGAAGGACGACGTTACGGCGTTCGACGTGGTGAAGGCCGAAGTGGTGCCGCCGCCGCCAGTGCTGGCGGCGCCGCCGGACCCCAGTCCGCCCTGACCACCGGCGCTCGCCATCGAGCCGGACGAACTTTGTCCGGCCGCGGTTGCGTTGCCGTAGGTGTAGGACGTTCCCTGCGCACTCGACCAGATATTGGTCGCGCCGCCGCCGTTGCCGTAGCCGTTGCCGTAGTTGCTCCCGTAGCCGCCGCCATTGTTGCCGCCGTAACGCTCCTGGGCGGCGGCTTGCCTTGTCATGACCGGCGCCGCCAACAGCAACACGGCGGCGGCGACGCAACAAAACTTTTTCATTCCTTTCGTCTCCTCTCTGACGGACCAACATTGGCCCGTCCTGAAGGCCGCGGGGCGCAAAACTCCGCCGCGGACTTGAGGCCGGGTCACTCGATGTTCGACACGCGCTTGAACAGGGCGTCCTCTTCGGGCGTGAACGGTTTGAGCTGTGGCTCAGGCGCGGGCGGCGGCGTTTGCGCGACCTTGAACAGCTCCGCCGGCTGTTCTTGCGGCGTGAGAGTCTTCACGAGCGCTTGCGCCGGCGGCGGCTGCGCTTGCGCCACCCTGATCAGCGGCGCCGGTTGTTCTTGCGGCGCGAATGACAGCTGGCGCGGTTCGACGGTTGCCGGCGGCTCCGGACATGGCGTGCCGGCGGTGTCCATCGCCAGCGCCACACGCCCGTCCTGGCACATCAGCGCCAGCGCGGCGGTCTTGAAGCCGAAGGCGAAGAGCTGCCGCGCCAGCAGGCGGATCGTGCAGCCTTCGTCGACCTTGGTGCTGCCGAAGGTGATGCCGCCGCCCATGAGCGAAAGGCCTCCGGAGGCCGAGCCGAGGCAGGTCTCGATGCCGGCCGCCGCCAGGCCGGGAGCCACGATCGTGGGCGGCGTAATCACATGATTGGTCGTGCTCGCACTTGGCGGCGGGTCGGCGATGTTGACCATCGACATGGCGCCCGATGAGGTGGCGACGCCCTGAGCGTAGACGGGCGTCGCCATCACAAGTATAAGCGCGGTAAGACGCAGACGCATTACAGTCTATTCCAGATTTTGTTGACGTTTATTACTTTGCTACACTTGGGATTCACGCTTAGTTAACTTATATGAATGCCTGATATTTGCAATTCCGTACCAACACTTAGGTTTAGCAAAGGCGATTAACTACGTTACCTAACTATATTTTCCCGCCCGGACGGGTTCCGGCAATCGACGCGGATCGAGCCGAGGCGCAAAACGCGCCGTGCCCGCGCGGCTTCGCGCCGCGCAGGCTTCATTCAAACGCTTCAGTGGTGTAGGCGGGCGGCTAGCGGACCGAAATGCTCATGCCGCTCAGATCGACGTTGATCTGCAAACCGACCTGGTGCCCCAGGAGCCTCAGCACCGCGCCCTTCTCGTTGCGCAGAATGATCGCCTGCCCGCCGACGGCCAGCGCCGCACCGGCACCCGCGGCCCCATAGATGCCGCTGACATCGTACGGGCTGAGGATGTGGCTCACGGTACCGCGGAATTCAGTCTCTGACGCGCCGAATACGAAGCCCGCGCTGAGACCGCCGATGGAGATCGGGTAGCGGTGACCGTGGAAAGTCAGTACGCCGCTGCCCGCGGAAGCGCCGATGATCCAGCCGCCCTTGATGACGCGGAAGGCGATATAGCCACTGTCGGCGTGCGCGGCTGACGGCAGAGTGCCGCCGGCGAGCGCCACGATCAGCGCGAGGAGGGCCGCACGAAATCTGGATGAGAGTCGCATGGTGGTTCTCTCCTTGGGTTGTTGTGCGTAGGGGCGGGCGAATCGCTCCGGTACCCGGCATCTTACGCGATTATGCGCGCGATTATTTTCCCGCGGCCTTGCGCAGCGCCGCGTTGATGCGGTCTTGCCAGCCCGGACCGCCCTCCTGAAAGAAGTCGAGAACGTCGCGGTCGATGCGCAGCGACACCATCTCTTTCACGCCGGGAAGCGACGGCGGCGCCTTCGGCGGCGCTTCCACGGGTTTGGTGGTCGCTGCTTTAAAAGCCTTCTCGGCTGCGGACCGCACGTCAAGTGGACGCCGTGCCATGCAGATCTCCCTCGATGAATGACATATGTATTTGCATCATGAGCTTATGGGTGAAGTCCGGCATCGGCCGCGTCACGGAAACGCGTGGAAAGCTATTCACAAATTCGCTGAATAACGGTGCTCACCGCAACGCCGCACTGGGCTCCTGCGGACAGCGGTTGCGCACCGAAAAATGCGTTTAGCGATTTTCCATTGCGGCCGCATCATTGATAGCGCGCAGCAGCGTCAGCAATGCCTTGTTGAGCGGCGTCGCGATGCCGTGCCGCGCGCCGGCCGCCACGATGGCGCCGGTGAGTGCTTCGACTTCGATTTGTCGTCCGGCGAGGCGGTCGAAATACATGGAGGTGCCCAGTTCGCCCGCGAAGGTGAACAACGTCTCAAGCGTGCGCGCGCCTTCGTCATCGGCGAGCTTGGCGCCTTCGGCGCGGCCGACGGCGATCGCCTCTTCGAGCAGCGCCAGCGCAAGCTCCTGCACGTCGGCGCGGCGCAAGACCGCCTGGCGTTGCAGGGTCAGCGCGGTGATCGGACTGGCGATGGCGTTGATCAAAAGCTTGCGCCACGCGATGGTGACGAAGTCGTCGCCGAGCTGCACGCGCAGCGGCGTGCCGGCGAACAGTTGCGCGAAGGCGCGCCCGCCGTCATCGTTCGCTACCACGAAATCGCTGCTGGCTCCTTGCCGCAGCCGCACGTGATCGGGCGCCAGCCGCTCGCCGTTGTAATAGACGATCACCGGGATCACGGTCGCGCCGTTTGCCAGCGGCGCCACGGGCGCCACGTGATCGATCCCGTTCTGCAGCACGGCGACGCGGGTCGCCGGCACGCAGAGCTGTTTGAGCCACGGCGCCGCCGCTTCAGTCTGGTACGTTTTGGTGCACAACAGCACCCAGTCGGCCGGTTGGGCCTGTGCGGGATCGATGAGCGCGCGCAGCGGCACCTCGATCGCGCCGCCCTGCTGTTCAAACTTCAGCTTGGCAATCGGCTTGCGCACGCAAGCGATCACGTCGTGCCGGCCGAGCGCGGCGAGACAGCCGGCCGCAACACCGCCGATGCTGCCGAGGCCGATGACGGCGACGGTCGAATGTTGGGCGGGCGGCAACTGAGAAGAGGCGGCGGACACGGTTAGGCAATTATGAATCTGATGCGCCCGGTATGGCGCGAAATGTGGCGCGAGGGAACAGATCCTGCGAGTCGAATTATGGCATCGTCAATTGCAAAGAACGCGGTGTCTCAAGTGTGATCGTTTTGTCGCACTTGGTCCTGATACGGGTCGTTGCCACGCTGTTGCCGCGTAATCGCCTTGATCTTCGCTCAGATGGCGTGTCCCAACCATAAGGAGAGGGTAGTAGCGTGAAGTTTCATCTGTTGTGCGCGGGCGTTATCTCCGCATCACTTGCTTTCCCGCTTGCGGCGCAGGCGCAAGGCATTCCCGACGGCATCGCTCATGGCGCCCATGTGGGCATGCAAGCAGCCGGACCTCTTGGCGGTTTCGTCGGTGGCGTGGTTGGCGGCGTTATTGGCGGTGTCGACGGCGCCCTGGGAATTACGCCGGCTTCATATCCGGGCGACGAACAACCCGTGTACCGCCATCCTCGGCATTGGCGGCACCATTCCTATCATCACATGCATCACAAAGAGACCGCGAGCTGAGCAAACAAGCCGGTTCGGATGGTTATCAAATAGTGAAACCCGGCCGCAGCGGCCGGGTTTCTGTTTGTGCGCCTGGGTGCGAACTAGCGTTGCAGCCCGATTCCAAGGCCGCCCGGGCCGCCACGCGGATGGCTGTAGTAATTGTTATAGTTAAGGCTGTTGTAATACGGGCCATACCCGTAATACGGCCCATAGTGACGATAAGGGTAGCCGTACGGCGCGTAGTAGGTTTGTGCCCACGTGGCCGTCGTCATCGCAAGAGTGGTTCCTAGGAGAAGCGCCCCTGGCACGATCAGTTTTCTCGCATTCATGATGTAGTCTCCTCGCTGCAAAATTCGCCAAGACATTTTGCCAAGACATTTCGCCAAGACAAAGCGTGACGCGACAATTCTCGTAAGGACAATTCGCAGCGAGGCGCTTATGTTTGTTCAAAAGAATGTGTGCAGGGGGGCGGAACAATCGCGCGGTTTGGCGATAGCCCGGGCGCGGGCTAATCAGCAAGGCGTGTCGCCCACGATGGCGGTGCGCTCCATGCGCCGCCGCTCCGGATAATAATCGTTGGCGGCGTAATGCTGGGTCGATCTGTTGTCCCAGAACACGATCATGCCGGGCGCCCAGCGCAGCCGGAACTGATATTCGGGCACCTTCGCTTGCGCGAACAGGACATCGAGAATGGCGCGGCTTTCGTCCGCCTCGAGGCCTTCGATGCGCAAGGTGAACTGCGGATTGACGTAAATGCTCTTTCTACCGGTCACCGGATGGGTTCGCACGACCGGATGCGAGGGGTTCGGGAATAGCTCTTCCATCTTGCGCAGCTTGGCGCGGTCCTCGTGCGTGTTCTTGAACAGCACGCGGAAGTTCTGAAAGTCGTGTACCGCGCGCAAGCCCTGGATCATTTTCTTGAACGTGTCGCTCAACCCTTCATAAGCCGCTTCCATGTTCGCCCACAGCGTATCGCCGCCGAGCCTCGGCATGATCTGGCAGCGCAGGATCGTGTATCTGGTCGGATTCCTCCGGAACGTCGTGTCGCTGTGCCACACGTCGGTGGACAGCACCGGATTGTCCTTGTGATTGTCGAGCACCAGGATTTCGGGAAATTCGCCCTGCGGCCGCATGGGATGGACTTCGAGTTCGCCGAACATCCGGCTCAAGGCCACGTGCTGCGCCGTGGTGAGGTGCTGATCGCGCAGCATGACAACCTTGTGCTCGATCAAGGCGGCCTCGAAGGCCTCGAAGGTCTGCAAGCTCATCGGTTCTTTGAGATCGAGGCCGCGAATTTCCGCGCCGAGCTTGACGCCAAGGCGCTCGATTTCAAAAGCCTGCGCCGCCTTCGCGCCGGTGCTGTCCGGCATGACGTTGACGTTCATCGCAAACCTCGTGCGCTCGCCGTGGTGCGTTGACTATGCCACGGCCGGCGACCTATTCAACCGTCCAGTTTGCGTGAAATTCCACTGGGGTGAAGGGGCGGCGCACCATGGCTGACTATCTCGAACTCGATCCCGCCACGACCGACCGGCGCCAGATTTATCGCATGCTTGTCGGCTCGGTGGTGCCGCGTCCAATCGGCTGGGCGTCGACGGTGAGCGCGAGCGGCCGCACCAACCTGGCGCCGTTCAGTTTCTTTACGGTGGTCTGCGTGGTCCCGCCGATGATCTCGCTGACTATTGCGCGCAATCCCGACGGCAGCGAGAAGCACACGCTGAAGAACGCCAAGGAGACCGGCGAGTTCTGCTTCAACGTGGTGACCGAGCCGGTGTGGAAGGAAATGGTCGACTCCGCCAACGGCTTCCCGGAGGAGGAGTCCGAATTCGACAAGACCGGGCTCACGCCCATTCCGAGCGTGAAGATCAAATCGCCGCGCGTCAAAGAGGTGCCGATTCAGTTCGAGTGCAAGCTGCATCAGGTGATCGAGCTTGGCCCCAACCGGCACCCGCTGGTGATCGGCGAGGTGGTGTTCATGCACGTCGACCCGGCCTGCATGACCAACGGCTATATCGACATGCGCAAGCTCAATCCGATCGGCCGCCTCAACGGCTTTTTCTATTCCTCGATCGGCGAAATATTCGAGCGCAAGTTCAATGACGGCCAGCCGCGTTAGCGCTTTTGCAGCTTCGCTTTGAGCGCCAGGTTCTGTAATGTCGAGCAATCAGGCGGCGGAGACCCACACAGGTGATGCGATGACCCATGTGACCTACAAGATTGTCCGGCACGATGACGGATGGGCCTATACGGTCAACGGCGTATTCTCGGAGGCCTTTCCCACGCACGCGCAGGCGCTGAAGGCTGCGCGCCGCGCGGCTGGTGAGCAGCGGGTGCCCGGACAGAGCGAAAGCATCGAGTACGAGGACGAGAACGGCAAGTGGCATACCGAACGCGCCCTCGGCACCGACCGGCCGAATACGGACGTCGAAGACGGCGGTTAGACGGCCGCCACTAGAAGTACCGGTAATAGTAGTGGCAGCGGTAGTGGCCGAGGACCAGGAAGCGGTAGCATTTCACAATGCGGTGCCGGGTATGGCCCTCCTGATATTGGGCCTGCCGGAGCGGCGAAGCGGCCGTCGCAGTCTCCTTGATTGCCGTAGCGGCAACCGGAGCAGCGCCGGCATTCTGGCAGCAGACATAACCAACCCCGGTGGCGATCACTAAAGTGGCTAACACTGTTCGCATGGGATTCCTCCGCGCGCCCCGTCATAAAACTATTTCAACCGCGTGCGGTTCCGCAATGCCGGCGGGGGTGAGGAATCAGCGTAGTGGCGGGTCTTAGACCCGCCCCTACGGCTTCCCTAACCCGGATTCTTCTTGAAAACTTCGAGCCGAAGCGGCAGCACCGCTCCGAACCAGGCCGCGTGGGCGCTGTGGTCGGTATAATCGTCGCCGGTCTCCGGGTGGAGCAGCACGGTCAATCCGTCGCGGTTGAGCATCAGCCACGGCACGAATTTTTCCAGCATCTCGGTGGGAAATGCGATCTGGTACATGGATTGCGGATGCGGCCCGACGAGTTCGTCGTGCCAGCGCCCGAGTTTGGCCTGCGGGAATTCCGCGCCGACGCGCTCGCGCAAGTGCTCGGCGCGGCTGCGGCTCGACGCCGGGTCGTAGTAGACATGCGCGTGATAATGCGCGATGGCGCGGGGGTCTTTCGCGGGCGCTGTGGCGGATCGTTCGGGCATCGCGATACGGTTTGTCTGGTTGGTCCCGCTCAACGGTTACCTCGCGACGCTCGGCCTGACAATCCATTCATCCGGCCGCATCGCTCACAATCGGTTCCGGTCTAACCATTTTTCCAGAAAGTCTACACCTGAGTATAGGGCGGTCTACCCGATTAGATAATTTAACGGATTTGGAGAGTCATCTACCCACGCGTCTCATTGAGCAAATCATCAATGGACGGGGCGATGACGGCTCCGCCACTCGGAGCCCGACGGATTGCGTGCAACGCGCGTCTGGCTGCACGGCAGCAATTTATCCTCAGGCCCTGACTGATGCACCTTTCGATTAAACGAGTTACGATCGCGCTTGCTGCGATGATCGCGCTGGCGATTGTGGCTAGTCTGGTCACCGCATGGGTTGTTGGTTTTCCCGGTGGCATGCGGCCGGGCTATCAGGCAACTGATAGAGATGCCCGGCTTACTCCGATTGCTCGCGAAGCGATCCCTGTGATCAAGTCGATTGATCACTACTATTCGACTCACGGACAGTGTCCTCGCCCCACCGAGAGTGGCTTGGCGGAATTGCGTAAAGACCTTCCCGAAGGTCTGATTGCCACGGTGCACGGCGACAAAATTGAGTTCCGCGATGCCAAAGCGGTAGCGGGCTGGTTGTACTATTCGTCCGATGAGGAGCCGACTGTCTGCCAACTTTGGCGCAAGCTCGGCTGGGATCCCGCTCTGGTCTGGCTGCGGCGCGGTGACCAGACAAGGTGGATATTCGTTCCGGGAGACGGGAGCGACGAGAAAATGATCGATCTCGACATAAGAGACTAGCGCGTACTCCTAGATTGAGGTCTGGGCGCAGGCTTCTGATCCCTTGTCGAATAAGTCATCTTGTATTTGTTGTTGTCGCGGCCAGGCGCCGTGGCGGCCGCTTTTGCCCGTGCGCAATTGCGCCGTGCTCGGGCTTTTTCGGCCTTGCGGCATCGGCGTGGGTGACAGCAGCAGCGCGTATGGGCTTGGCGCTTGGACGAGATTGGTGGGCTACAACCCGCGCTATCGCCTTACCCGACGTCTTCGTGGAAATTTTTCGCGACGATCTGGTCATCGCCGACGAATGATGAGCGGCCGACGAATGGTGTTGCGCCATGGCAGCAACGTGAACGGCTGGTTTACGCGGTTGCTTCTTTGCCGTGGCTGACGAAGCCGGCGTTGTCGGCGGCGGAGTGGACGATGGAGCAGTTGCCGTTACGGCGGCCGCCGGAGGTGACGCGTCGGTCACGGAATAACGTGCGTAGAAAAGATCAAGCCGCTGTTGCCACATATCCACGAATCCAGCCGAGGTCAGCCTATCGACTGTTTTCCAAATCTGTTTGACCGTGGGCAGCGTATTTTTCCAAATGGCGCGTTTGCACCAGCTTTCACCTTTTTCTTTGCCTTCATCGGTCGCGCACATTGACCTCCAGGCAACGCGGTCCGGGTGCGAAACGTGTTCCGCCGCCCCCTGAGTTCCCTGTTGGTGGATCAAGTAGCGGTCATACAAAGTCGGCTTCTTGTGCGTGTCCAGCTCAAAGAGGATACCCTCGGTGGCGAACTTATAAGCGGCCGCAATGGCATTATCGCGGGGATTGGTAATGTCTCCCGATCCATACTTGGCAAACTCGTAGTGGCTGAGCTGGAAAAGGCCGATATACGATCCGGTACGTTGCTTGGGATCAAACCCGGATTCGATTTTGGCAACGGTTTTCATAAAGGTAAAATCAAGACCGAACGCGTCGGCCGCGCGTTTGATTTCCTCAATGGGCGTGCCGATTGGAATATTTTTGAGCGAATCTAATACCGTATCCGCCGGTTTCCGCTCGGGCGGCACTTCGGAATATGCATAAAAAGCAAGATACGAGGTTTCCTGCTTTGGCGGATCAGTCTTTGCTAGGTCATTCTTTGGCGGATCGCTGGGATAATCCTCGAGCCAGGAATAAATCAGCCTCGCTTGCTCGTTTTTAAAAGCATCCAGGGCGGCATTTTCTTTGCGCAAGAAATCATTGAGCTGAATAATCTTGGAAACCTGCAGCTCAGGCCGCAAAGACGGATACGCAATTGTCATTATGCTTATGACGCAGGCGAGCCGCAGAATTTCCCGATTCTTGGCCCGTCCAAGCTTACGCAGCCACATACTCATTACCCCACCCGGGGTTTACAATAACAGGTCTAATGGCCGCTCGGAAAGAGCCAAGACATACGCCCGCGTTCAGCGATTGACGGTGTCGCCTTGGGCCTCGCGGAAGTGTTTATTGACCGCGGGCCGTAAACCGGGAACCATATACCGTTCCCAGTTGTTGTTGCGTCCGGATTCCCCTCTGGCAGAGGCCCGGGGGAGGTAGTTCAACCGGGGCAGATATGACAAATCGATTCACGACGGCGAAATCCGCCGAGACGACCCGGCGATGGGGCCCTCCCGCCTTCATGACCCTCGTGGCCGCCGCCGCGCTGACGGCGCTGACC
>JBAUYV010000304.1:0-1753 GCA_049584975.1 Xanthobacteraceae bacterium
TCGTCATCAAGGTTCTACCGCGCCCGAACAACCGCCAGTGGTTCTGCGATACGTCATGACCGCCAGCGCCGACATGTCCGGCTCTCTGAACCAGCTCCGCCGCGCCGAGTTGACGGCGGCCTGTCGCCTCGCCGTCTCGCCCCACCTCTGGCGGTCGTTGCACGTGGCGCCAATCCGATGCTCGGCGAGAATTTCAGACCTCTCGCCTGGGAATTTCGTCGACCGCCAAGTCTCGCAGGCAGATCTTTGCGCGCCGGAAAGAGTGGCGCCGGCTTTCAACGCCCATAGTCTCAGCTGGGTGCCGGCGGCTTAGTCCAATTCGTCTTTGCCTCACCGGCGCGGCCCGACCAGTTTGCGCTCCTCGACGCTTCGTGCGCCGCGCCGCCAAGCCAAAGACGCTCTCAATTATGTTGCACAACTAGTCCGCTCGCGAGACGACTGCGGTTGCGCTATCCTCTGCCGTGTTCGTGCCGTATCCGTGTCGTCACGGTGTCGGCCTATATCCGGCTAGATTTCCCTCATGAGCACTTCATCGAAAATCATCTGTAATGGGTCCCGCATCCGCGAGTTGCGAGCGCAGCGGACCATGACACAGGACAAGCTGGCCATCATGAGCAAAGTGGATCTCCGGATTGTGCAGCGGGCCGAGCAAAATCGCGCAGTACAGTTGGAAACGCTCGCCAGCATCGCCGCCGCGCTTGGCGTCACGGTGCCTGAAATTACGGTTATCGGCGAACCGCCAGCAAATCTTCCCGAGACCTCGGCACCAGAGGAGCACAATGCCGTCGTGCTGCGAAGGACCTCGTCTGGAAAAGTGCTTCTCGATATTCTCTGCGACAGCTTCTCCGGTCACCTCGACTGCGCGGCCGACCCGACGCAAGAGAATGTCGATGCTCTCACGGCGGTCGTCGAGCACATTGAGAACCGAATACCGAATCCGTGGGAAACGCCAATGGAGGCGGACGGCTTAACCCTTGCCCAACGGCTGCGGGAAGGGCTGGCGTTAACGGCGAAAATCGAGGCGCTGGAACAGCTAGGTCTCGCGGTGTTCGCTGGCACCTACACGGCGCGCGCGCAGGTCCCACACTATGACATGGATGAGGGTTGCATGGGCGTCAGACTCACCCAGAAATTCGAGCCGGTAAAAGTGTCCCGGGTTCGCATTGCGCCTGCCGGCATCGACCGCGCCACCGTCAAAGTCTCCGACGAGTGGCGAGAGCCGGCCCCCCCAAAGGCACAGGTTCCCGACTTATCGCTCGACAACGACATCCCGTTCTGAACGCCTCACCATGGTCGCCCTGAAACACTACGAAATGAGGATCATCGACGACGCCCTCGACATGGGCGGCGGCTATGTTCTTGACTTCTCGGACCGAACCTTCTCCGAGTTCTTCGACGACGAATTCGGCATCACGATCTACCAGGAGAAATACGCGTTCAACGGCGCATCGAAGGCGAAGCACATGCGCGCCTTCGTGGCCACAGAGGACGCGCACACCGTCGTCCACGTGCTTCGGCGATTATGGCAATATCGGGAGTCCATCCCCCTGTCCGCGTCGACGACCGAAAATCACGAGACCATCAAGAAGCGCTTTTTCGACCTCTTAACGAAGATCGAAACCGGTGCTGGCGTGCTTCGCACAGACGCGATCGACCGCTTTGTCCGCGACGAGACGCTCGAGGAGTTGGTAGCAGCGATTGAGCGGGACATCGCTGCCGATAAGCCGGGGCCGGCGCTCGATCGCCTGCATAC
>JBAUYV010000305.1:0-1732 GCA_049584975.1 Xanthobacteraceae bacterium
CCGGCTCCGGGCTGCGCCGCATGGCGCACCAGCGCCTCCAGCGCCTGGAACCAGCCCTGCGCCAGCGCGCGCACTTCGGCTTCGCCGATCAGCGCCGGCGCCCACGACCAGGACGCGCTCAGCGTCGGTCCGTCGCGGCCGTCGAGGGTGAGCGCATTGACCGCGAGCGGATGCGCAAGCCGCATCGCCGGATCGCCGCCCGAGCCCAGCGCCGCCGCCTCGCTCGCAACGCTCCAGTCCGACGCCGCAGCAGTCGCAAAGCGGCCCAGATAGTTGAAGCCGAGTTGCGGACGCGAAAGCGTGCGCAGTGATTGAGATGTTTGCGCGTTCAGATAGCGCAACAATCCAAAGCCAAGACCGTGGTCCGGCACGGCGTGCAGTTGTTCCTTGATCAATTTGAGCGCACGCCCCAGCGCCGGGCCACCCGCCATCGCCTCTTCGATATCGAGCGGGCCCGGATCGAGCCGCACCGGATAAAGGCTGGTGAACCAGCCCACCGTCCGAGAGAGTTCAACGCCGGGGAATATCTCCTCGCGCCCGTGGCCTTCCACGTCGATCAGAACCGCATTGCTGCTAGTCTGCCCGCGCCCTCGGCCCCATTGGGCAATCGCGACTGCGAGCCCGGTCAGGAGCACCTCGTTGATGCCGGCGTGAAACGCCGCCGGCACCCGGGTCAGCAACGCTCCAGCTACCGATGCCGGCAGCGTCAGAGTTAGATGGCCGGCGCTGCCCGCAACGTCGCGATCCTCATTGAGCGCGCCATCGATCAAGGACAGCGACGGTGCGCTCAGCATCGTGCTCCAGAAGCCGAACTCCTGCAGGCGTGCTTCATCGGTGGCGGCCGTTGTCAGTCGTTGTGACCAGCGCCGCAACGAAGTGCCCTTCGGCAGCAGGTCAGGCGCAGTGCCGCCTACAATCGCCGCCCAGGCCGCCGCCAAATCCGGCACCAGGATACGCCACGACACTCCGTCCACCGAAAGATGATGGATGGTCAGCAGCAATCGTCCCGCTGCCTGCGGCCCGGCATCGAACCACACTGCCTGCAGCATCACCCCAGACCCCGGCGCAAGCCGGCTTACCGCGCCATGGGCCGCTTCGACGATACGGTCATGCAGCGCCGCCGCATCCAGGTCCACAACAGATATCCGCTGCAGACAGCTCGCCGCCGCAACTGCCCTGGCCTCTATGACCTCCAGGCCCCACTCACTAGGTTGCCTTGCCGCAATGACGCGCAGCCGCAATGCATCGTGATAATCGAGCACCGTCTGAAGGGCCGCGATCAACTCTCCCTGCTGCATGCCCCGCGGCAGGCGCAGCAGCATCGATTGGTGGAAGTGCTCGATCGAGCCGCCACGCTCCATGAGCCAGCGCATGATCGGCGTCGGCGCCAACGGCCCAATGGCGATGTCGGGTTGCGTCGTAGCCTCTGTCTCCCGCGCAAACTGCGCGGTCGCCGCCAAGGCCTCCACGGTCTGATGCTGGAACACCGCGCGCGGCGTCAGGATCAGTCCGGCCTGTCGCGCGCGGCTGACCAGTTGAATGGAGATGATGCTGTCGCCGCCCAGAGCGAAGAAGTTGTCATCGATGCCGACACGTTGGAGTCCAAGCACCTCGGCGAACAGCGAGCAGAGGATCTCCTCCTGCGGGGTGCGCGGGGCGCGCATCACCGCAGGGGTGATGTCCGGCGCCGGCAGTGCGCGGCGATCGAGCTTGCCGTTCGGCGTCAGCGGCA
>JBAUYV010000306.1:0-9620 GCA_049584975.1 Xanthobacteraceae bacterium
AAGATCACCAGCAACGGGAGCCATCCATGGGCGATATTACGACAATCGGTCTCGATCTCGCAAAGAACGTTTTCCAGGTTCACGCGGTTGATCATTCGGGCGTCGTTGTCGTGCGTAAGCAGTTAAGGCCGCACCGAAAGGCCGAACACATGACTGCAAGCGACCTGCGCTCCTTCACGAAAAAACTCTTGCAAGCGGGGGGCCATCCACACATGAGGCGGCCTCGTGTTCAGCTCAACCATTACCGTCGTTTCTGATAGGTCGTTCTGCCACTACCACAATAGGAAGGCAGTCCTAGACATTCGCCATTATCCTGCGGGCGAGTGTACCAAGTGCCGTCAGATTGGCACGTTCCACCAATTTTTGTGGTGAAGCAGACGAAGGCGTTGGTTGAATAGTATTTATCTGCGCATTTGCACTCAGCTCGCGCTGGCATCGACGTGAGCGTACCAGCCACCAAGATGGCCATACCGAGAACAAGCGATCTCATTTGAAGCCCCCGTAGTTTCACCGCCAATAGCGGCGGGAGACTTTGCCTCTAACGGATGCCGGTTGAAAGATGGCGAGTTGCATGCCCAACCATTTATGCACGAGAAAATTTAGTGAATTAGGACAGCGGGATCGGCAAATTAGGACAAAGGGCTCGGAATTAGGACAGTACCGACAGTTACGGTAAGAACATATTGCGAACCGAGAACAGATCGTGTACATTGCTGCCGTCGCCCCTGCCATCACCCTTGTGGGCCGGCGGCGGGTGTTCGTTGCCGGTCCACAGAATCCCGGCCATAAGGAGAACGACCAATGAGCGCAGCGCTTCGTCTCGTCGAAGGATCGTCCATGGACAAATCGAAGGCCCTTGATGCGGCGCTCTCGCAGATCGAGCGCAATTTCGGCAAGGGCTCGATCATGCGGCTCGGCAAGAACGACAAGTCGATGGACATCGATGTCGTGTCCACCGGCTCGCTCGGGCTCGACATTGCGCTCGGCGTCGGCGGCCTGCCGCGCGGCCGCGTGGTGGAGATCTACGGGCCCGAATCGTCAGGCAAGACCACGCTCGCTCTGCATTGCCTCGCCGAGGCGCAGAAGAAGGGCGGCATCTGCGCCTTCATCGACGCCGAGCACGCGCTCGATCCGATCTATGCGCGCAAACTCGGCGTCAATGTCGATGAGCTACTGATCTCGCAGCCCGACACCGGCGAGCAGGCGCTCGAAATCGCCGACACGCTGGTGCGCTCCGGCGCAGTCGATGTGCTGGTCATCGATTCGGTCGCCGCGCTGGTGCCGCGCGCCGAACTCGAAGGCGAGATGGGCGACAGCCAACCGGGGCTGCAGGCCCGCCTGATGAGCCAGGCGCTGCGCAAGCTCACCGCCTCGATCAACCGTTCCAATACGATGGTGATCTTCATCAACCAGATCCGCATGAAGATCGGCGTCATGTACGGCTCTCCGGAAACCACGACCGGCGGCCACGCGCTCAAATTCTACGCCTCGGTGCGTCTCGACATTCGCCGCATCGGCGCCATCAAAGAGCGCGACGAGGTGGTCGGCAACCAGACCCGCGTCAAGGTGGTCAAGAACAAGCTCGCGCCGCCGTTCAAGCAGGTCGAGTTCGACATCATGTACGGCGAAGGCATCTCCAAGTTGGGCGAGCTGATCGATCTCGGCGTCAAGGCCGGCGTCGTGGAAAAATCCGGCGCCTGGTTTTCCTATGATAGCCAACGCATCGGCCAGGGTCGCGAGAACGCCAAAACCTTCCTCAAAGCCAATCCCGATATGGCGGCGAAAATCGAGGCGGCGGTCCGGCAGAACGCCGGCCTGATTGCGGAGAAGATTCTCGCCGGCGAGCAAGCCGAGGGCGGCGACGCCGACGACGCTGCAGAGGGATAATTCTTTTGTCTGGACGGGCAGCCGTTAGGCCGCGTTCCTACCCAGACAACTTTGCCTGACGACCCCACCCCCGACTGGGACCCCATCGCACAGGCGCGATGGGGTTTCTCGTCGTCCCACAAGGAGAGGGGAACAATCACTACTAGAGCATGATCCCGAAAAGTGGATGCCGGTTTTCTGAAAAGATCATGCTACAACGAAGAATCTAGACCTGATCCGATTCATCTGATCGGATCATGGTCTAGGAACTGCGGCGCTCCGCCGACCACGTGCCCGAGCAGGAGCCGCCCTGCCAATGGCCGCCGCCGCTGTTGCCGGCCAGGCGTCCCGAACCGGTTGCGCTCTTGTTGCCGCCGCTGACAGTCACGACGATAGCGCCCGACGGGGAGACGTTGCCGGTGATGGTGAAGGGGTCCGAACCGCTGTTGGCCAGGACGCCGTTAGCGATGCGGATCGGGTAGCGATAGCCGCGGTCGCAGTCACCCTTTTCCGTAACGATGGAAACGCTCCAAACGCCGTCATATCGCGGCGCCGCCGCGTTGGATGTGGCGGAAGCAGCGAGGGTGGCGGAAGCCGCCACGAGCGCGCACATGGCGAGCCGGTTTCGAAGAGCCGTCATTTGGTGTCATCCCTGTATCTGAAGTGACGGAGGGGTCCGTCCGATGGGGTTTTTGGTGTGGCGGGTGATGCCCGCTTCCTCTTTGTCGCTTTGGATTGCCAACTGGTTTAATGGAAAAAGGTTCAAATGGTGTTGATTCTTGCCCCAGTTTTTCCGCTATTTCGCCATTATTGGCCGCGGCCGACCCAGAGCGTAAATTTTTTCAGTACGATAACAGAGAAAGCTGTGGAGCCGCGGATGGCCGCGCTCACCCACAAGGGTGCGTTATTGCGCCGGGGTCGGAGCTGCCGTCGCGGGCGCCGGGGCTTGGGGGTCGGCCGACACCAGCCGATAGCCGACGCCAAGCTCGGTGAGCAGGATGTGCGGCTGGGTCGGATCGGCCTCGATCTTGCGGCGCAGTTTGCGCACGAAGATGCGCAGATAGTGGGTATCGTCGATGTGCTCATTGCCCCAGACTTCGCGGAGCAGGAACTGGTGGGTGACGACGTTGCCGGAGTGCTGGGCCAGGATCTGCAGCAGCCGGTACTCCTTTGGCGTCAAGGTCAAGCGCTGATCGTTGATGAACACCGCCCGCGCCGTGAAGTCGATTGAGAGCGTACCGAATCTGACCACCGGCTCGCCGCGCGCGGTGCGCAGTTGCCGCCGCATGGCCGAATGGGCGCGCGCCAGCAATTCCGCCATGCCGAACGGCTTTACCACGTAGTCATCGGCACCGATTTCGAGCAGGCGGACCTTCTCCGCTTCGCTGCCGCGCACCGACAGCACGATCACCGGCACGCTCGACCACGCGCGCAGCCGCTCCAGCACCTCGGCCCCGTCCATATCCGGCAGGCCGAGATCGAGGATCACCAGATCGGACGGCTTCAGCGTTGCCGAGCGCAGCGCCTCGGTGCCGGTTTCGGCCTCCTGCACCGAAAAGCCGTCGAGTTCGAAGCCGGTGCGCAGGAAGCGGCGGATCTGCAGTTCGTCGTCGACGACCAGGACCAAAGCGGGGATTTCACTCATCGGCACTTGACTCCACCAGGGCGGGCTCGCGCGGCATCGGGTCCGGTGAAATCGGCAGATGGATCGATACCGTCGTGCCGCGATCGGCGCCTTCGCTCTCCACCTCCACCTTGCCGCCGTTGGCGGAGATGAAGGCGTTTGCGATCCACAGTCCGAGCCCGGAGCCGGACGTGGTGGTGGCGTGGCGCGGGCCGCGGAAAAATCGCTCGCCGACCTGGTCCTTTTCCTCCGGGGTCAGCCCGTCGCCGCTATCGTGCACCGACAGCATGACGGTATGCCCGTTGCGATGGGCGGCAACGTTGATGGCTGAGCCGTCGGACGAATATTTGGCAGCGTTGTCGAGAATCTGAATGAGCGCCTGCTCGACCTGGGCCGGGTCGGCGCGCACGATCGGAAGATTGGAATCGAGATCGAGCGTGACCGGATGGCCGGCAAGCCGGCGCCGGCGGTGCTCGATCGCCGCGTTGACGATGTCGACCGGCTCGACCCATTGCAGTTTCGGCCGCACCTGCTGGCGGCTGATCCTGGTAGCGTCGAGCAAATTCTGAATATCGCTGTTGAGGCGTTCGGCTTCGTCGCGCACCACGCCGGCCAGCGCCAGCAGGCGCTCGTCTTTGGCGAGCGCGGGCGCGTTGGCGAGCACGGTTGCGGCGCCAAGAATGGAGGCGAGAGGGGTGCGCAATTCGTGCGAGACCGAGCCGATCAGCGCCTCGCGCAGCAACTCGGTCTCCGAGCGCATCTTGGCCTCGTTGATCGCGCGCGCCACGTCGAGCCGCTCGAGCGTGGCCGCCGCGTCGGCGAGCGCGTCGTCGATGCGATGCCGCATGTCGGCCAGCGCCTCGCCCGTGACGCTGCCGAGGTCGACGGCGACCATGCCGAAATCGGGAGACTTCGGCGACACGCGGCGAATGAGCCAGATGTTACCCCTGCCGTCGTCGACCGTGCGCTCGAGCCCGGCATCCTGTTCGACACGGGTTACCTGCGCGCGCACGCGCTCGGGCACGTCATCGGCGTCGCTCGCCTCGGCCGTGCCGAGCAGTACCACCTTGCGCTGAACCAGATTGGCCAGATGATTCTGGATCGCGACAAAAATTTCCGGTGCGCTGCGGGCCGCGGCAAGCCGCCGCGAGAATGCGTAGAGATCGCTCATTTCCCGCTCGCGCTTGCGCGCGATCGTGGTGTGGCGTTTGGCCGAGGTAGAGAGATGTGACACCACGACGGCCACGACCATGAACAAGACGAGATTGAGGGCTTCCTGCGGGGATGCGACCTTGAAGCTGTAGAGTTGGGCAAAATACAGATAACCAGAGAGCAGGACGCCGGCGATCGCGGCGACCAATGCCGGAATGACGCCGAAGTTATAGCCGAGCACCATGACCGGCAGCAGGTACAGCACCGATCCGCGCAGGATGCCGACGTAGTGGCGAAGCAGAACGGCGACCGCCGTCGTCAGGGCAATCAGCAGCAGCGCAGCGATGATACCGCGCAATTCGCGCCGCATAATCGAGGTAACCGGTTCAGATTTCACCGAAAGCGCCGTCCGTCACAGAGGAGGCCGCCGCGCGGCTGACCAAATGCCGCCGCGCCGGCTGCCCGGCAATCAAGTTGCCCACTATGCTTTTGCCGCTACGGCACCGGCAGCGCAACGCTTGAGCGGACGAATCTTTGTGATCGTGCGGTGGTGCGGCAAGCGATGTTTATTTGGAATTTATACGGAGGTTAACGCCTCATGGGTCAATTGAGGCGGCGCTGCGCTCCGGGCCGCCGCCAATAGGCGTAATTTCCACCCCAGTTCCATGATCGACTACCTGGGTCCGACGGGCGGAAAGGCTTCTTACCGTCTTCACCTTTCCCCGAAGGTCGCGCCCCCGGCATGTGGGTGCCGGGGGCGGCCTTTTTCCGATAACCGCTACGCAGAAACCGTTACCCAGAGGCCCTTGGCCGAAGGCGCCGAGAGCGAGTGGATGCGTCGACGTGCTTATTTGCTGCGCACGACCTCGCCGTAATCGGGCGCCTCGTTGAGGAAGCCGCGATCGATCATCCAGTCGACCTTCTCCTTGAACTCCTCGGGCCGGTAGGCTTCGACCCCGACGAGCTCGGGCATGAGACCGTTCTTGCGCTGGTCGGGCGGCAGATCGCGCAACACTTGCTCGCGCGAACGCTCGTCGTTCTCGCGCAGCCAGGCGATGGCGCGGTTGAGGGCGCGCCGCAGCTTGTCCGCCGTTTCGGCGTCGACGTCGTTGCCGGCGACGATGCCGCCACGCCAGCGCAGGTCGGCGATCTTGCGCGCGCCCGCCCTGAGCGCCCGGCTCACCAGCGGCTCCATCAGCGCGGCGGCTTGCGTCGTGCCGCTGAGCAGCGCTTCGAGCCTGTCGTTGGCGTGCACCAGCTTGATCTCTTCGAACGGGACGCCGGCGGCCTCTAGCACTTCGACGGCGGCGTAGAACGTGCCGGCGTGCCAAGTGACGGCGATGGGCACGTTGCGCAGTTCGCTAACCGAATTGATCTTCGAGTCTTTGCTCACCATCAGCGCGCCGGTGCGCACCGTGGTATCGAGTCCGATGATCTTGCCGCCGCCGAGCGACTGCACGCGCTCGATCGCGCCCCATTCACACACCGGATAAACTTCAAGCGCGCCCTTCTGCAGTTGCGATTCCTTCCAGCGCTGGGAGAAATCCTGCACGCGTCCGGCAGCGCCTTTCGGGTTGTCCTCGAAGTATTCGACGCTAAGTCCCTCGGCGGCGAAGAAACCCTGCTCGACCGCGACCCGCCAGGGGCGATCATGGGCGTTGCTGTCGCTCTGTAAACGGATGGTGCGTGTCATCGAACCCTCAACTGGTTGTTTCTATGGGCGCGTTATTGGGGAAGAAACTAGTGAGATGGCCGACCCGACGCAACATGCCGCCGGTTTGCGTCACGGGCCCGCACACTGCATCGGCGCTATCCCGTGTGATCGTCCTCGGCCCGGTGCGGTTCGTCATAGCCGTGGCGGTTTGAATAGAACAGAAGCGCCATAAGGCCGCATCCGACCACAAGCGAAAATACGACGCCAAGAGTCATGGCCACGTAGCCGGTCGCCGGCATGGGCGGTCCCCTCAGCGCCGTCCACGCGCGGGCGGCATACCAGGCCGCGGCAACGAGCATGGCCAGCAGCGGCACCGCAACAATCGCGATCTTACCTGCGGTTCCCAATTTGGCGCGCGGCTCAACCATACTAGTCACATAAGCGGCCGCGCGCCGATTGCCAGCCGGCGGATGGGAGGATGCAGGTGCCGGTCCGTAAGCCTGACCGCAGCGCGCGCCCTTGGAGGGCCACTTCAGGCCGCCATCGCCTTCTTGAGATTGTCATCAACCTTGTCGAGGAAGCCCGTGGTACTAAGCCATTTCTGATCGGGGCCGACGAGCAGCGCCAGGTCCTTGGTCATGAAGCCTGCCTCGACCGTGTCGACCGTGACCCTCTCGAGGGTGTCGGTGAATCTCTTCAATTCGGGATTGTTGTCGAGTTTAGCCCGGTGCGCGAGCCCGCGCGTCCAGGCGAAGATCGAGGCGATGGAGTTGGTCGAGGTCTCCCGGCCCTTCTGGTGTTCGCGGTAATGGCGCGTCACCGTACCGTGGGCGGCCTCGGCCTCGACGACCTTGCCGTCCGGCGTGGTCAGCACCGAGGTCATCAGCCCGAGCGAGCCATAGCCCTGCGCCACCGTGTCCGACTGCACGTCGCCGTCGTAGTTCTTGCACGCCCATACGTAGCCGCCCGACCATTTGAGTGCGGCGGCCACCATGTCGTCGATCAGCCGGTGCTCGTAGGTGATTTTTTTCTCAGCAAACTTGTCCTTGAATTCCTTGTCGAAGATGTCCTGGAAAATATCCTTGAAGCGCCCGTCATAGACTTTGACGATCGTATTCTTCGTGGACAGATAGAGCGGATAGCCGCGGTTGAGCGCGAAGTTCATGGACGCGCGGGCAAAGTCGCTGATCGACTGGTCGAGGTTGTACATCGCCATGGCGACGCCGCTGTCGGGGAACTGGAAAACCTCGCGCTCGATCTTCTTGCCGTCCTCGCCGACGAAAGTGAGATACAGCTTTCCCTTGCCGGGCACCTTGAAGTCGGTGGCGCGATACTGGTCGCCGTAGGCGTGGCGGCCGATGATGATCGGCTGGGTCCAGCCGGGGACGAGACGTGGCACGTTCTTGCAGATGATCGGCTCGCGAAAAATGACGCCGCCCAGGATATTGCGGATGGTGCCGTTCGGCGACCGGTACATCTCGTGGAGATTGAATTCCTTCACACGCGCTTCGTCCGGCGTGATCGTTGCACATTTGACCGCGACGCCGACCCGCTTGGTCGCTTCTGCCGCATCGATGGTGATCTGGTCGCGGGTCTCATCGCGCTTCTGGATGCCGAGGTCGAAATACAACAGATTGACGTCGACATAGGGGTGGATCAGCTTGTCCTTGATCAGCTGCCAAATGATCCGGGTCATCTCGTCGCCGTCCATTTCGACAACGGGTCTGGTGACCTTGATTTTCGCCATGGAGCTTCGATCCCGTTGGAGCGCGGTCGGTTGCAGGTTCGGATTGGCAGTGATCAGGCGTCCGCTCGAATGACTCCACTCCGACAGCTATGCGGGCTCTATAGCATTGACTTTCTTGCCGTAAAAGCTGCCTTAGCTTGTGGATTTAAAGCCGCATCCAGAAGCCAACAGGTTCGAGCGAGACGCGGCGAGGAAGTTTTAAGCAGTCTTGACTGGTGACAAGGGTGCGCCTCGGCTTGAGCGTTTCGATCAACAGCGGCCTGAATGTCCGGTCCGATGAGTTGCCTTGTTATGGCATGATCCTCACCGGCATGCTGGCCGCGTTAACGGCGTCAAGAATCAGGTCGCGGCGAGAAGGGCGGCGTTTTCATCCGGAATGTGTCCCGCCCGACGAGTTCGTCATCGAGCGAGCCAAGACCTCGGAAATGCCCGCCGCCGGACTCGGCGTCAGAGTGCGGCGAGCGCGGCGTTCAGCGTGGCGCTCGGCCGCATCGCAGCCGATGCCTTAGCGGAATCGGGCAGGTAGTAACCGCCGATGTCGACCGGCTTGCCTTGCGCGCCGATCAGTTCGCCATTGATCTTGGCTTCATTTCTGGCGAGCGTTTCGGCCAGCGGTTTGAAGCGGGCTTGCAGCTCGGCGTCCTTGGTCTGCGCTGCCAGCGCCTGCGCCCAGTACAGGGCGAGGTAGAAATGGCTGCCGCGATTGTCGAGTTCGCCGACCTTGCGCGCAGGAGAGCGGTTGAACTCGAGGATCTTGCCAATGGCCGTATCGAGCGTCTCGGCGAGAACCTGCGCCTTGGCGTTCTTGTAGGTCTGCGCCAGATGTTCGAGCGACGCACCGAAAGCGAGGAACTCGCCGAGCGAATCCCAGCGGAGATAGTCCTCTTCCTGGAACTGCTCTACGTGCTTGGGCGCCGAGCCGCCGGCGCCGGTCTCGAAAAGACCGCCGCCCGCCAACAGCGGAACGATCGACAGCATCTTGGCCGAGGTGCCGAGCTCCATGATCGGAAACAGGTCAGTCAGATAGTCGCGCAGCACGTTGCCGGTGACGGAGATCGTGTCCTGACCCTTGCGGATACGATCGAGTGAAAACTTGATCGCTTCGACCGGCGGCAGAATGCGAATGTCGAGCCCCGTGGTGTCTTGATCCTTCAGGTACTTTTCGACTTTGGCGATGACCTGGGCGTCATGTGCGCGTTTGGTGTCGAGCCAGAACACCGCCGGGGTGTTGGTGAGGCGCGCGCGGCGCACGCCGAGCTTGACCCAGTCCTGGATCGGGGCGTCCTTGAGCTGGCACATGCGGAAAATGTCGCCGGTCTCGACCGGACGCTCCAGCAGCACCTTGCCGTCATCGGCGACGACGCGGACCGTTCCGCTTCCGGAAACTTCAAATGTCTTGTCGTGCGAGCCGTATTCCTCGGCCTGCTGCGCCATCAACCCAACGTTCGGAACCGAGCCCATGGTCTTGGGATCGAACGCGCCGTGGGCCTTGCAGTCCTCGATGACCGTCTGAAACAGCCTCGCATAGGAGCGATCCGGGATCGCGGCCAAGACGTCGTGCAGCTTGCCGTCGGCGC